>DAICXL010000017.1:0-30899 GCA_027312185.1 Caulobacterales bacterium
AGCGAGCAACAGGCCCTTGTAGACCACCGTCCGCGACGAGAACGACGGCATGTAGAAGTCGGTCAGGCCCGGCAGGCCATACTTCTTGGCCAGGGCGGCGAGCGGGTTCTGGGTCTGTTTGCGGATCGCCAGCAGCTTGCGCTCGAAGGCGTTCTGGTCCGGGATTTCGGGCCCGCGGCCGACGATGGCCTGGCGGATCACCGGCATCTCGTCGAGCACGGTCTTGCCCATGCCCGCGGTGTTGACCGGCACGTCGCGCCAGCCCAGCAGTTGCTGGCGCTCGACGCGGATGAAGTGTTCGAACTGGCCGGTGACCACGGCGCGGGTCTGCTCGTCGCGCGGCAGGAAGCACATGGCCACGGCGTAGTCGCCGGGCGCGGGCAGGTCGACGTCGGCGCCCTTGGCCCAGTCGCGCAGCAGGGCGTCGGGCATCTGGATCAGGATACCGGCGCCGTCGCCCAGCAGCGGGTCCGCGCCCACCGCGCCGCGGTGGTCGAGGTTGAGCAGGATCTGAAGGCCGCTGTCGATGATGTCGTGGGATTTGCGCCCCTTGATGTTGGCTATGAAGCCAACGCCGCAGGCGTCGTGCTCATTCCGGGGGTCGTAGAGACCCTGTTTCGGCGGCGATCCCATTCCAGGGGGTTCCTGCTTCTACAGACATGTTGGCCATGTTCGGGCCGGCCCGGGGGCCGGAAAGCGCGAGTTGTCTGACAGCGGAGCACGCTTTGCAAGCATGCGGGCGCGATTCGGCGGCGCCCAAGGCGGACGGCCGGGAGCACGATCGGCGTCTGCGCCGCCGCTTGCAGCGGGCGGGCCGCCTGGCCACAGTGGGCCGTGGACGACGCCGCCTTCCTCATCGCCCCGGCCCGGTCAGCCGAAGACCTGCAGGTCGCGGCGGCCCTGTTCGAGGCCTACGCGGCCTCCATCGGCGTCGACCTGGCCTATCAGGATTTCCAGGCCGAGCTCGCCGGCCTGCCCGGCAAATACGCCCCGCCGGCCGGCGCGCTGCTGCTGGCGCGGGACCGGGACGGCCGGGCCCTCGGCTGCGTGGCCCTGCGCCCCCTGCCCGCCGAGGGGTGTTGCGAGATGAAGCGGCTCTACGTCGCGCCGGCCGCCCGGAGGCTGGGCCTGGGATCCGCCCTGGTCGAAGCGGTGATGGCGGCGGGCGCAGGGGCCGGCTACCGCGAGATCCGGCTCGACACCCTGCCGACCATGCGGGCGGCCGTCGCGCTCTACCGCCGGCATGGGTTCGAAACGACCGCGCCCTACTACGACACCCCCATCGCCGGCACGGTGTTCATGGCCCGCCCGCTTGGCGCCGCCTCGCGGCACCCCAGATAAGGCCCATGTCCCGTTCCGAACTCGCCCGCATGGTGGGCGCGGCCAGCCGCGTCCTCGTCTTCACCGGCGCTGGCATCTCCACCGAGTCCGGCGTGCCCGACTTCCGCAGCCCTGGCGGGGTGTGGAGCCGCATGAAGCCGATCACCTTCCAGGAATTCGCCGCCAGCGAGGAGACGCGGCTGGAAGCCTGGACCCGCACCTTTTCCGGCACGGCCGGCTGGGTGGGGCGCGCGCCCAACGCGGGGCACATGGCGGTGGCGCGCCTGGTGGCCATGGGCAAGTGCGCCGCCGTCGTCACCCAGAACGTCGACAATCTGCACCAGGACAGCGGCGTTCCGGGGGAACAGGTGATCGAACTGCACGGCAACGCCTCCTACGCCGCCTGCCTGGGCTGCGAGACCCGCTACGAGCTGGCCGACCTGCGCGCGGCCTTCACGGCGACCCAGGCGATCCCGAGCTGCCGCTACTGCGACGGCCTGGTGAAGGTGGCCACCGTCGCCTTCGGCCAACCGATGCCCAAAGAGCCCCTGCGCCGCGCGGAGGCGCAGACCCGCGCCTGCGACCTCTTCCTTGTGCTGGGCTCGTCCCTGGTGGTCCAGCCCGCCGCCGCCTTCCCGCTCCTGGCCAAGACCGCCGGCGCGAAGCTGGCCATCGTCAACCGCGAACCGACCCGGCTCGACGCCTACGCAGATCTCGTGCTGCACGACGAGATCGGCCCGACCATGCAGGCGGTCGTGGAGACGGTGGGCGTCAGTTGACTTAGCAAGCCCTACTCGAACCTGCTTCAATCTGGCCGCCGACTGGCTTACAGTGGGGGCCAACAACAGCAGACAAAAATAGGGTAGGCGCATGAATGCTCAAGGTCTCGGCGCGATTGCCTGCGCGCTGGCGTCAACCGCGCTCTGCGGCGCCATGGCCGCCCCGGCGCACGCCGCCCCAGCCGGCGCCTACACGGCGCCGCGCACGGGCTTTGGCCAGCCGGACCTGTCCGGCACCTACACCAACGAAACCCTGACCCGGATGGAGCGCCAGCCGCAGTACGGCGACCGGCTGGTGCTTACGCCGGAGGAAGTCGCCAAGCTGGAGGGCGAGCGGGCCAAGACCGTCGAGGTTCAGAACGCGCCGACCAACCTGGCCGCCGGCGGCGTCGAGGCCTACCGCGCCAATTGCGAGACCGCCGCCACCGCCTTTTCGCCCGGCTGCAGCTACAACCCGCTGTTCTATGACGGGCAGAACCACGTGATGCGCGTGGGCGGCGAGCCGCGCACCTCGCTGATCACCTTCCCGGCCAACGGGCGGATCCCCCGCCGGCCCGACGGCAAGGTCCGGCCCGACGCCTTCGCCGCCGGCAACCGCGACAATGTGGAGAACCGCGGCCTGCCCGACCGCTGCCTGGTCAGCCAGAACATCACGACCGGGGCCCTGCTGAACCCGACGATCTACAACAACACCTATGTGTTCCAGCAGAACAGGGACTCGGTGGTCATCGTCGTCGAGATGGCCCACGACGTGCGGAACATCCGGCTGAACGCCAAGCACGACGGCATCAAGCGCTGGCTGGGCGACAGCGTCGGTCACTGGGAGGGCGACACCCTGGTGGTCGACACCATCGACTTCCATCCCGACCAGCTGGCCTACAACTCCGACAAGCTGCACCTCGTCGAGCGCTTCACCCGGGTCGGCCCGGACCGCATCCGCTACCAGTTCCGCGTCGAGGATCCGGGCGCCTACACCGAGGCCTGGGGCGGCGAGTACGAACTGACCAAGGCCAAGGGCCCGCAGTACGAATACGCCTGCCACGAGGGCAACTACGCCCTGGCCGGCATCCTCGCCGGGGCCCGCCAGGACGAGGCCGCGGGCAGGACGGGGGTCGAGACGGCGGCGGCCGAAGGCGACGAGTAGCCCGGCGGCTCGCGACAGCTTCCACGCCCGGCGAGCGATTCCGTTGGCCGGGCGATCGCCACTGGAATCGGCTTCATTCGTGACGCCGGTTGGTATACACTCGGCCCCAATAACGGCGCTCAAATATACAACAGCACATAAAATAGGGTTGGCGAATGATCTCCAAGGTTGCCGGCGTACTCGCCTGCGCACTCGCTACGACCGCGCTCTCCGCCGTGGTCGCTCCGGCTTTCGCCGCGACCGCAGCCTCCTCCTACAAGGCGCCGCGCACCGGCTTCGGCCAGCCGGACCTGTCCGGCACCTGGTCCAACGAGACCGCCACGCGCATGGAGCGCCCCGCCGAGTTCGGTGACCGCCTGATCATGACCCCCGAAGAGGTGGACAAGGTCGAGAACGTGCGCGCCCAGAGCGTCGCGGCCGCCCGCGCCCAGGGCGAGGCCGGCAAGCCCGAAGAATCCCGCGCCTATTGCGAAAAACCGGAGAACACCTTCGCCGGCGGCTGCGCCTACAATCAGACCTTCTATGACGGCCAGACCAGCGTGATGCGGGTCGGCGGCCAGCCGCGCACCTCGCTCGTCACCTTCCCGGCCAATGGCCGCGTTCCGCGCCTGCCCTCGGCCCGCCGCATGGGCGGCGGCTACGACATGGGCAATCGCGACAACGTCGAGAACCGCCCCCTGCCCGACCGCTGCCTCGTGGGCCAGAACATCTCCAACGGGGCCCTGCTGAACCCGACGATCTATAACAACACCTATGTGCTCCAGCAGAACAAGGACTCGGTCGTCATCGTCATCGAGATGGCCCACGACGTGCGGAACATCCGGCTGAACGCCGAGCACGATCACATCCCGCGCTGGTTCGGCGATTCCATCGGCCGCTGGGAGGGCGACACCCTGGTGGTCGACACCATCGACTTCCACCCCGACCAGCTGGCCTACAACTCCGACAAGCTGCACCTCGTCGAGCGCTTCACCCGCGTCGGCCCCGACCGCATCCGCTACCAGTTCCGCGTCGAGGATCCGGGCGCCTACACCGAGGCCTGGGGCGGCGAGTACGAGTTCTCCAAGGCCAGCGGCCCGCAGTACGAATACGCCTGCCACGAAGGCAACTACGCCCTGGCCGGCATCCTCGCCGGGGCCCGACAGGACGAAGCGGCCGGCAACAAGACCGTCGAGACGTCGGAGGCTGAAGGCGAGGAGAATTAGACGCACGGGCCTCGTCGGCTGGGCGACCACGCCAATCGCGCCATCCGGGCGGATTGATGTGGACAGGCCCGGTTCATGTAACGGCGCTCATGATCGACAATACTGGGGCTGTCCGACCAAGGCCGGGCCGCCCTGGGCGGGCCGGTTCTTCACCGGCCCGACTAACCTACCCAGGCGTCAGGCAGGACGCGTGGGGCGAGACGAGAACAGAGCGTCCATGACGCCAGATGAGGAAGGTTTGACTATGACACGTCGTTTCGGAGGTTCATTCGCTCTCGCCGCCCTGGGGCTCGCCGCCCTGGCCGCGCCGGCGTCCGCCCACCACTCGGCCGGCGCCTTCGACTCGACCAAGTCGATGACGGTCACCGGCACCATCAAGATGTGGCGCTGGGCCAACCCGCACCCCGAGATGCGGCTCAACGTCGACGCCCCCGGGGCCGCGCCCGGCGAGTACGTCTTCGAATATCCGGCGCCGTCGACCCTGATCGACCGGGGCTACAGCCGCAACTTCGTCAAGGTCGGCGACAAGGTCACGATCAAGTACCGGCCCTGGAAGTCCGGCTCCAACGGCGGCCTCTATCAAGAGGTCACCAAGCCCGACGGCAGCTCCCTCAAAGTGCGTCAGATGCCCTAACCGCAAACTCAGGCGCGGGCCGGGCCCGCGCCTTTCCTTGAACCTGGCGGAGCGGCCGGCGGCCGCTCCTTTCGGAGACCGGCCTTGATCGACATGCGCAGACTCGCCCCTATCGCCCCCCTCGCCCTGGGTCTGGCCCTGTCGGCGACCGCCGCCGGCGCGCTCGCCCAGGCCGGGCTGGTTCCGGCCAACCAGGACCTGACCGGGGTCTATTGGGCCAGGTCGGTCCCGGCCCAGATCAAGCCGATGGACGGCTCGGCCCTGCCCTACACCGCCGCCGGGCGGACGATGGCCGCCGAGCTGCAGGCCAGCGTGAAGGCCGACCCCACCCTCGACCGGGCCAAGCACATGTGCCTGCCCGCAGGCGTGCCGCGGGCCTATGCGACGGCCTATCCGATCCAGATCCTCAGCGTTCCGGACGTGACCACCATCCTGTTCGAGGAGAACCGCCAGGTCCACGTGGCGCGGCACCTGCCCGAGCACCACGACAGCGAGTTCTGGGACCCCTCCTACATGGGCGACAGCATCGCCAAGTGGGAGGGCGACACCCTGGTGATCGACAGCCGCAACTTCAACGACGAGGTCTTTCTCGACGACTCCGTCGTGCCGCACAGCGACAAGCTGAAGGTGGTGCAGCGGCTGCGCAAGATCGACGGCGGCAAGCAGCTCGAGGTGGTGACCACCGTCGAGGACCCCGAGGTGTTCACCAAGCCGTGGCAGGCCCGCTTCGTCTACGACAAGCGCGACGACGTCGAGGTCAAGACCGACTGGATCTGCGGCGAGCCGCACCGCGACGTCTCCCAGGTCCAGCGCACCCGGTGATCAGCATGAAACCCTGCAGCCTGTCCCTGCGCGCGGCCCTGCTGGGCCTCGCCGTCGCCGCCGCCGTTCCCGCCGCATCGTGGGCCCAGGCCGCGGCCCCCTCCCCTGAGGTCATGCGGGCGATGAACGGCCTGTGGACCGGCATCGGCCGTCCGCCGGGCCAGGCTGCGACGCCCGCGCCGCCGCCGCCGCCGCAGCCCACCTCCACCGTCAACAACAACCGCTTCCCGCCGGCGCTGGAGGCTCTGCTGCAGCCGTGGGCCAAGGCCGGCTACGACAAATACAAGGCCGCCGCCGCCGCCGTCGTCGACAAGGAGCCGCCGACTCCGGACAACAACTGCCTGCCCTTCGGCATGCCCGGCGAGGGCGTTTCGACCGCCTTCCCCTGGTACCTGCACGTCACCCCGACGACGGTCGGCATCATCATGCAGATCGACACCCAGATGCGGCTGATCCACATCGGCGCCCAGCATCCGGCCGACCTGAAACCCAGCATGCACGGCCACTCCGTGGGGCATTGGGAAGGCGACACCCTGGTCATCGACTCCATCGGCTTCGACGACCGGGCTCAGTTCAACGACGGCATCATCCACAGCCCCAAGCTGCATGTGGTCGAGCGCTATCGGGTGATCGACGACGGCAAGACGCTGGAAAAGACCTATACCTTCACCGATCCGGACGCCTTCACCGGGCCCTATACGATCGTTCGCAAGTCGTACCGGACCGACAAGCCGTTCCAGGAATACCTGAACGCCCAGAACAACACCCTGTACCAATGCCCGACGGCGGACGCGGGCAGCAGCTACCAGCCGTTCCGCTGATCTTGAGGGCGGGACTGGGCGCCGCGGGGCGAGGGCGCCGCCCGATCAGGCGCTGGGCGTAGATTTGACTGGGGGAGAAGGCGTGATGCGTTTCACATCGACCTTGATGTTGGGAGCGGCCGTGAGCGCGCTGGCCGCCAGCGCCTACGCCGCCTCGGCGCCGAAGCCCGGCGACTGGCCGCACGGCTTCACCCGTGATGTCGCCGGCACGCACTTCTCGCCCCTGGACCAGATCAACACCACCAATGTCGCCAATCTGGCGCCGGCCTGGTCGCTCCGGGTCCGCCCCGAGGGCGGCGGCGCCGGCGTGACGGGCGCCACGCCGATCGCGATCGGCAACGTCCTCTACCTGCCGGTCGGCAACGCCGTGGTCGCCGTCGAGGGCGACACCGGCAAGGAGCTGTGGCGCCACCCGGTGACCGGCGGGGCGGCCCGCCGCACGGTATCGTACTGGCCGGGCGCCAGGGGCCATGCGCCCCGCATCTTCTACTCCAACAGCAAGAGCATCGTTGCTCTGGACGCCAAGACGGGCCAGCCCGTCCCCAGCTTCGGCGAGGGCGGCGCGGTCGTGCTCGACGTGCCCTACGACTCGGCCCCCACCGTCTTTCGCAACGTGCTGGCCATCGGCGCCAGCGTCGGCGAGGTGCCCGTCGGTCCGCCCGGCGACAGCCGCGGCTTCGACGCCATCACCGGCAAGATGCTGTGGACCTTCCACACCGTCCCCCGGGCCGGTGAGCCCGGCAACGAGACCTGGCTGAACGACAGTTGGAAAGGGCGGTCCGGGACCAACGTCTGGACCTGGTACATGACCGCCGACGAGAAGACGGGGATGCTCTACATGCCCGTCGCCGGCCCGGCGGCCAACTACGACGGCTCCGACCGTCCGGGCGACAATCTCTACGGCAGCTCGATCGTCGCCGTAGACGCCGAGACCGGCAAGTTGAAGTGGCACTTCCAGACCGTCCACCACGACGTCTGGGACACCGACATCCCGGCGCCGCCGACCCTGGTCGACGTCAAGATGGGCGGCAAGACCATCCCCGCGCTCGTCTCCACCGGCAAGACCGCCTACATGTTCATCCTGGACCGCAGGACCGGCAAGCCGCTGTTCGAGGTCAAGGAGACGCCGGTCACACCGGGAGACGTGCCTGGCGAGCGCTACTCGCCGACCCAGCCGATCCCAGTCAAACCCGAGGCCCTGGCCCGCAAGTCCTGGACCACGGCGGACGTGGTGACGGCCGACGACACCAACGAACTCCACGCGGCCGCCTGCAAGGCGCTGCTGCAGGAGTATGGCGGGACCTTCTTCAACTCAGGCCCCTTCACCCCCTTCTTCCTCCAGAGGGAAGGCGCGCCGGTTAAGGCCTCGATCAACCTGCCGATGAACGGCGGCGCCCTGTGGGGCGGCACGGCCGCCGATCCCCGCACCGGCCTTCTGTTCGTGAACATCACCGAAAGCGGCAGCATCGGCTACATGGAGCAGCTGAGGCCGGGCCTGAACTATGGCCGCGGCACCGAGGGCTCCGCCCAGACCTTCGACCGCGCCAGCCTGGCCGCGCCGGGCGCCTATACCTCGTTCAGCGCCAGCTATCAGGACGCGGCGGGCAAGCGGGTGTCGATGCCGTGCCTGCGCCCGCCGTGGGGCCAGTTGATCGCCGTGAACGCCAACACCGGCGACATCGTCTGGAAAAGCCGGCTGGGGGTCAGCGACGACCTGCCCGAAGGCAAGCAGGACACCGGCCGCGGCAACGGCTTCGGCGGGCCCATCGTCACCGCCGGCGGCCTGGTCTTCATCGGCGCCACGGACGACAAACGGTTCCGCGCCTTCGATTCCAAGACGGGCAAGGAGCTGTGGACCCACCGCCTGCAGTACAGCGCCCAGGACGTCCCGATCACCTATCGCGGCAAGGACGGCCGGCAATATGTCGCCGTGGTGTCCGCCGCCCCCGCTGGCCCAAACGGCCCGCGGACCCCGGACGGCAAGCCGGCGAACGAGGAAGCGCTGATCGCGTTCGCCCTGCCGAAATAAGGCCGAGCGCCCGCGACAGGCACGGCCTGGGCTGTCAGTTCCCCTGCAGGATCACCCCTGTGACCCCGTTGATCACGGGGTTGCGGTTATTTTCCTCGCACGCGTACTCCATCATCTTGATGTCGGAGCGCCGCTTGAAGGTCTTCACCGTCGAATAGGGACGGGTGAAGACGGCCGGGTCCACAAGCGTCAGTTCGAGCTTGAGCGTCTCCGGATCGGCCAGCCAGTATCTCTCGGTGACCCGCAGCTTGTCGCCCAGCGGCGCTCCGTGGTCGTTCAGTATGCCGTCGCCGCGCAGGCCGATGGTGTCGACCACCAGGGTCTGGCCTTCCCAATGGCCGATGGAGTGGCCGTTGTAGCTGGGGTCCGGGTCCTCCGGGTGCGGCCGGCCGTCGGTGAAGATGCGGCGGATCTGGCCCAGCCATTCGGGGATGATGGTCACCTGGCCGGGGGTCTGCAGGATCTCCATCGGGTAGACCATGTTCATCATCCGCACGAGGCCGGGCGGCGCGCACTGGGCGCTGCGGTCATTGATCGGCTGCCCATTGGCCTCCGCTTCCTTGATGGTCTTCCAACGCGCGGCGTAGGCCGCGGTGTAGGGGGGCTCGTCGGTCTGGGCGCCCGGGATCGTGGGATCGAAGTTCAGCGAGCCGACGCGGGTCCAGATCCCCGTCCAATTCGGCGTCGGCTCCGCAGCCCAGGCGGGCGCCGACAGGGCGGACACAAGCGCGAAAGCGGCCGCAATCAACCAGCGCATCATCGACGTCGCCTCCCTGATCTTGTTTTGCGCCACCTTAAGTCCGGTGGGCGGCCCGTCCAACGGCTTTCAGGTCAGTCGCTCCACACCCAGCGGCCGTTCGGCCGGGCGCCCTGGTAGCTGTCCAGCCCCGCCGTCTTCAGGAAGCCGTCGAGCAGCCCCGCGACCTTGTCGTTGTCCATGTCGGCGAAGGGGATGTGCGTGCTGCCCTTGAGCCCGGCGTCGTCCCCCAGCATCAGCACCTCGGCGTGCCCGCCGTACTTGTTGATCAGCTTGGCGCACAGGCGCGACCACTCGACCTGCTGGTAGTTGGGGCCCTTCGGGTCGCTCCTGTGGTCGCCCCAGACGAACTGGATGGACTTCAGCTTCGCCAGCTTCTTGAAGTCCTCCAGCGGCACGCCGACCGGCCCGAAGGCGCAGGCGTCCGGGTCCGTGCACAGCTTCGGGCTTTCGGGGTCGCCGATCGGGAAGGCGTAGCCGATGCTTTCATAGGTCACCATGCCGGCGATGTTGGTCTTGGTCGCCTTGCTCGCCGTCACCATGGCGCGCAGCCCGCCCGCGGAGTTGGTGAGGTAGACGATGCTGGTTCCGAGCCGGCCGGAATCGGCCGCCACGGCGGCCACGTCCGTCTGCAGCTGGATATTGCTCAGGAAGTCGAACTCCTCGTAGCGGGAGGCGGTCGCCTCCTTCCAGGCCTGCTCGTTCGTGGTCGGGAACTGCACGTCGGGCCACCACTGCTTGTAGGCGGGGCCGAAGTTCCAGGCGGTGAAATTGCCCTCGTCGCGGAACAGGGGCTTGGACGCGATCGGCTCGCAGCTCCAGTTGGCGCGGCCGACCCTGGGCCCGTCCCACAGATAGACGGGATAGCCGCGGCGCAGGAACATGTCCTTGAAGCCCTCGCCGCCGTCCCAGCGGTTCTGCCAGACCTGGGTGCTGGAGCTGTGCCACATGACGAGGCTGGTCCGGCGCGGGTTCTGCGGCAGGAAATACTCGACGTAGCCGTGGTCGCAGGACAGGTGCTGGCTGGGGTTCTGGGGATTTTCGAGAACCTTGCCGCCGATCACGAAGCCGCCCGATTTGGCGAGCACTATAGGGGGCTGGCGGTCTCGGCCCCGGTCATCCTGGGCCAGGGCCCCCGTGGCGGCGGCGATCAGAACCGCCGCCAGCAAGCCGTACTGTCTCAAGCGCATGGGCTCCCCCCCGACGGACATCTGCGGTCCAGTGCTGAAGACAGGCTCACACGTTGAGCGGACGCCGTCGAGGGACGGATGCCCCAGGGGTTGATCGCGGGTGCGGCGCGGGTCAAAACGTTGATCCAATCCGAAGCGTCGGCTCAAGACCGGCTGGGACAGCCTCCTTCGCCGTGACCTGAAAAAGAGTAGCGATGGCGAATGAACTGACCCCGATCACAGCTGGCGAATGGAACGCGCGCAAGGCGGCGCACCTGTTGTCGCGCGCCGGCTTCGGCGGCACGCCCGAGGATGTCGCGCGCCTCGCCGCCATGACCCCGGCGCAGGCCGTGCGCAGCCTGGTCTATTTCGACAAGGTCGATAACAGCCACCTGAAGCCCTTCGACCACTCGGGCATCCACGACCCGGGCCTGGAGCCCTTCCCCGAAAGCCGCCCCGCCGCCACCGACAAGGCCAAGCAGACGGGCGAATCCCTCGGGGTGAAGGTCAAGGCCGCCGGCAACCGCCGCATCCAACCGGTGGCCAACAAGTTCTTCTACTGGCTGCGCGCCAGCCTGCTGGAGACCAACCGCGTCTCCTACTGGTGGGCGAACCGCATGCTGACGAGCAATGCGCCGCTGCAGGAGAAGATGGCCCTGTTCTGGCACGGCCACTTCTGCTCGAACGAAGCCAAGGTCCGCGACTACCGCAAGCTGCTCAACCAGCTCGAGCTGTTCCAGGCCAAGGGCATGGGCAGCTTCCGCGACCTCACCGTCGCGGTGGCGCAGGACCCGGCGATGCTGTGCTTCCTGGACGCCCGCAAGAACGTCAAGGGCGCGCCCAACGAGAACTTCGCCCGCGAGATCATGGAACTCTTCACCATGGGCGTGGGCAATTACACCGAAAAGGACGTGCGCGAGGCTGCGCGCTGCTTCACCGGCTGGAACTACGTCGACACCAAGTTCGTCGCCAATGACGCCGAACACGACGCGGGGCCCAAGACCTTCCTCGGCAAGACCGGCAATTTCGACGGCGTTCAGGCCATCGACATCATCATGCAGCAGCCGGTCACCGCCAACTTCATGGCCGGCAAGCTGTACCGGTTCTTCGTGCGCGAGGACCTCGACCCCAGGCTGCAGGCGCAGTTGGGCGACGTGCTGCGCAAGAACAACTACGAGATCGCGCCCTTCCTCGAGACGATGTTCCTGTCGCGGGACTTCTACAGCGAGGCCGCGATGGGGGCCGCGATCCACAGCCCGGTGACACTGGCGATTTCGACCTACCGCAAGCTGGGCCTGGCCGCCGTGCCGGGGGTTCCCGACTTCAATCGCGCCACCGAAGCGCTGGGCCAGAAGCTGCTGGCGCCGCCCACTGTCGCCGGCTGGGCGCAGGGACGGTCCTGGGTCACGCCGGGCCTGCTGCTCGAGCGGGGCAATTTCGCCCGCGACGTGCTGTTCCCCGACATCAACTTCATCCCCCCCGACCGCTACAACCCCGCCCCGGACATCCGCCGGGTGGCCGACCGCATCCGCGAGGGTGACGACATCACCAAGGCCACCAGCCAGGCCGAGGGCGTCGTCGTGGCCGAGTCCAACATGGCGGCCGACCGGGACGAGGATTTCAACACCCGCTACGCCAGCTTCCGCGGCTGGCAGATGGCGATCCAGCGGGTCAAGCCGATCGCCCGCGACACGGCCCAGCTCGACCTCAGCGCCATGGTCCGCCAGGCCAGGCTGGCCACCACGACCCAGGCGGTGGACTATTTCCTCGCCCGGTTCCTGCTGGTGCAGCCCGGCCCCGGGGCGCGGGCCAAGCTGATCGCCTTCCTCGACGAGGATCTCGGCACGTCCGACATCCGGGCCGCGGATACCTATATGGAAGACTCGCTGAGGATGCTGGCGCACCTCATCATGAGCCTTCCCGAATACCAGCTGGCGTGAGGACGATGACCGATCACCCGCACCATTCCCACGGCCCGACGCGGCGCGGCCTGCTGCAGATGGGCGCCGCCGTCGGCCTGGCCGCCTCGCCGATGATGTTCGCCCCCGCCGCCCTGGGACAGGCCCGGGCCGCGGCCGGCAAGCGCATCCTCGTCATCCTGGAGCTGTCGGGCGGCAACGACGGGCTGAACACGGTCGTCCCCTATGGCGACGACGCCTACTATCGCCACCGTCCCAAGATCGGCATCCGCAAGGAGCGCGTCCGCAAGCTGGACGACCATTTCGGCCTGAGCCCGGGGATGTCGGGCATGGAGCGGCTGTTCAAGGACGGCAAGCTCGCCATCGTGCATGGGACCGGCTACGCCGACCCCTCCTTCTCCCACTTCACCTCCATGGCCTATTGGCACACGGCGGCGCCCAATAGCGGCGAGCAGTACGGCTGGGTCGGCCGCCTCGCCGACGCGATGGCGCCGAACGCGCCCGCCAACTTCCTCATCAACATCGGGGCCACCCAGTCGCTGGCGGTGCGGGCGCACAAGCACGTGCCCGTGGTGTTCGACAATCCCGACAACTTCACGCGCGAGATGTTCTTCGAAGAGGGCGCCGTGCTGAAGAGCGCGCCCGAGGCCGGCAAGACGGCCAACGCCTCGCAGGCCTTCCTGCGCGACATCGCCCGCAGCGCCAACGACAGCTCGGCCCTGGTCCGCAAGGCCTGGTCGGACTACCGCTCGCCGGTCGACTACGGCATCGCCGACCTTGGCCTGCGCCGGGTCGCGGCGATGATCGCGGCGGGCCTGCCGGCGCGGCTGTACTATACCGCCTACGCCAACAACGCTTTCGACACCCACGTCACCCAGAACGACCAGCACCCTCGCCTGCTCACCTACACCTCGGACGCGGTGGCGGCCTTCCTGCAGGACATGGAGCGGCTCGGCCGGGCCGACGACGTCACCCTGATGGTGTTTTCGGAGTTCGGGCGGCGGGTGCCGGAGAACACCAGCCTCGGCACCGACCACGGCGCGGCCAATGTGATGTTCGTCGCCGGCAAGAAGGTCAAAGGCGGCCATTACGGCGAGCTGCCCAGCCTCACCAAGCTCGACGCGGGCGACAACCTGGTGTTCACGACGGACTTCCGCCGGGTCTACGGAACGATGGAACAGACCTGGCTGGGGCAGCCGGCGGCGCCCGGCCTGCTGAACGGGACATTCAAGCCGTTCGACATGATCGCCTGAGGCATCGCTGTTCCAACAGCTCAAACGACATTAAGGGGGTGCTGACCGCGACGGATTGAGGCGCGGCGGTATCCGGGGGGATTTGAGTTGAACTTTGCATCTCGTCTTCGCAATCGCCTGCTGGCGACCGGCGCCGTCGCCGCGCTGAGCGCCGCCCTGGCGCCGGGGGCCATGGCCCAGTCCGTCCAGACGATGGACGCGGCCGCCGCCGGTCAGGTCGCCGCCTTCGACACCGTGGTGGTCACCGCGCGCAAGCGCGACGAAGCGGTCCAGACCGTGCCGATCGCCATCGACACCTTCGACCAGACGGCGGTGGACCGCCTGGGCATCCTGACCCTGGAGGACCTGAGGTTCAGCGCGCCTTCGGTCTATGCGGCCCCCTCGACGTTCCGCCAGGACACCCTGAACATCACCATCCGCGGCCAGCAGAACTTTCCCTCGACCGGCCTGCAATTCGACACCTCCGCCGCCGTCTATGTCGACGGGGTCTACTACGCCCGGCCCGTCGGCCTGACCGGCTCGCTGTTCGACGTCGCCGACGTCCAGGTGCTGAAGGGTCCGCAGGGCACCCTCGTCGGCCGCAACTCCACCGGCGGCGCGATCCTCTACGACACCCGCCAGCCGACCTCGACCTTCGGCGGCTTCGGCAAGGTGACGCTGGGCGACTATGGGCGCCGGGAGTTCCAGGGCGCCCTCAACGTGCCGCTGACCGACACCCTGTCGGTGCGCGGCTCCGTGTCGGCCTCACGCCAGCGCGGCTATATCAAGAACTACTATTCCGACCCCGCCACGGGCTACCGCAACGACACCCCGGCCATGGGCTATAACCGCACGGCCGGCCAGCTGGCCATCAAGTGGACGCCGTCCAGCGACTTCAGCCTGTTGCTTCGCGGCAAGTGGGCGCGCGAGCGCTACACCGGCGTCACCTACAACGACCTGGGCTACTTCGTCGGCACCAGGCTGGCGCCCGCTGGCCGGCCGTCGATCTGCAACATTCCGGGCACCTGCACCGGCTTCACCGACCTGCTCGGCCACGTCGTCACGCCCTATTATGTGAACTACCAGGCCGGCGACGCCGTCAGCACCGCGCCCGGGTCGTACAACGCCCTGCTCAACTCGGTCGCGCGCGCCGGGACGCGGAGCTTCTGGAGCACCGAGCAGGTCATCACCAACGAGAACCTCGGCCACTACCAGACCTATTCCGCCGTCGCCGACAAGCGCTTCGGCGCGATCGAGGTGCGCCTGCTGGGGGCCTTCCGGGCTTTCGACAACCGGGGGTCCTCTTCGGGACGGGGCCTGCCCTACGTCACCAGCTATTCCGAGTACCGGACGCCGAAGTACCGCTCTTACCAGACCGAGCTGACGCTCAACGGCGCCGCCCTCGCCGACCGGCTGAAATATACCGCCGGCCTGTTCTTCTTCCGCGAGACCAGCCCCGAGGACGGGGACCAGAACTGGCTGTTCCTGCCCAACGGGGTGACGCCCGCCGCTGCGCCGGGGCGCCAGATCACCCATACCGATCCGACCGCCAACAGCGGCGCCAACAACAGCTACGCCGCCTATTCCCAGGCGACCTACACCGTCGCGCCGAAGACCCGGCTCACGGCGGGCGTTCGCTACACCATCGACGAGCGCCAGGCCGTGCTGACCACCCGCTCGTCGCGGTTCCCGGCCACGGCGGCCACCAGCGCAACCATTCCCAACGCCGTCTTCGATCCGTCGCCCTACACCCTGCTCGGCATCACCTATAACGGCATCACCCGCGCCTGCGCCCTGACGGACGTGAACGGCGTGCTGCGGCCGCCGTCGGCCTGTTCGGTCGAGGTCAAGAAGACCTTCCGCAAGCCGACCTGGACCCTGGCCGTCGACCACGACCTGTTCGACCAGACTCTGGTCTACGCCACCGCCCGGTCGGGCTACCGGTCCGGCGCCATCAACAGCGCCGCGATCAACCCCACCGTGGTCACCGCCGACCCGGAGCGGGTGGTCGACTACGAGGTCGGGGTGAAGTCGGACTGGTCCTTGGGCGGGGTGCCGCTGCGGACCAACCTGGCGCTCTACTGGTCGGACTACCGCGACATCCAGATCCAGACCAGCCTGCCGAACGTCACCCTGGCCACCGCCCCCGGCGCCCCCGGCGGCCTGTGCACCCAGGCCGTGTTCAACGCGGGACAGTGCCTGGGCACGACCAACGACCCGGTGACGCTCAACGCCAAGAGGGCGCGCATCCGGGGGCTGGAGCTGAGCGTGTCGGCCAAGCCGGTCCGCAGCCTGACCCTGCAGGCGTCGGGCAGCTATCTCGACGCGGTCTATACCAACTACACCTTCACGCCGCCGCCGGGCTATCTGCTGCCCACCGGCCAGGTGGACCTCTCGGGCACGCCGTTCCCGTTGCCGCAGATCCAGCTCAACGCCAGCGTGATCTACAGCCTGCCGATCCAGAACCTGGCGGGCGTCTCACTGGGCGGGGTGGAGCTGAGCTACCACATCTATCACCAGAGCCGGTTCGAGGCTGACCTGCGCACCTTCAACCCCGTGCAGCGGACCTCGCCCTACTCCCTGTCGGACCTGCGGCTGGACATCAACGACATCGGCGGCAGCAAGGTCGACTTCAGCGCCTACGTAAAGAACGTCTTCAACAAGGAAGCCTGCATCCCCGAACCCCAGGGCGTGCTGAACTCGGCCCCCAACGGGACCTTCGGAGTCGCCGGCACCAGCGGGGTCCTGCAGTGCGTGCCGCTGCCGCCGCGGATGATCGGGGCCAGCCTGCAGGCCAGCTTCTGACCAAGGGGGCGGAAGGCGCATCGGCCGCCCTTCCGTCCCCTGACGTTAAAGAATTATTCCGCTCTGCAGCGGATCAAACCCACGTGCCGATCTCCGTCCCCCGTCTGCCGCTTGCGCTGTCGCAGCTCGATGCTGTCGCCGTCGATTCCCGCCGGCTGATCCCTGCCCGGATGGCCACGGCGGCCGTGGTGGTCGCCATGGCGGCCGCGACGCTGGACCTGACCCGCGCCCTTATCTGGGGGGTGGCGATCTTCGCCTGCGAGGGCCTGACGTGGGTGACGACCGGGCCTTTCGCGCGGGGTGGGCCGGTCGGTCGCGCGACGCGGCTGGCCTATATGGGCACGGCCCTGTTCGGTTGCGCCACGTGGCTGGCGCTCAGCCTGATGTACTGGACCGATCCGGAGCCCGGGACCGAGTTTCTGGCTTTGTTGATCTGGTGCGCGCTGCTGCTCAACGCGATCAGCTTCGCCTTCCGCTCCAACCTGACCCTGCTGATGTTCGCAGCGCCGGTCAGCGCGACGATGATCACGGCCCCGATCCTGATCCCCCGCTTTGCGGGGGCCCACCATGCGATGTCGGTGTTCGGACTGGTGATCCTGGCCGCCTTTTCGGCGATCTCGGCCGGGCGCAACGTGAGGGCCGCCCGCGCCCTGGCCGAGACGGGCGAGGCGCTGAAGCAGGCCCGGACCGACGCCGACGCCGCCAACGCGGCCAAGTCGGCGTTCCTGGCCACCATGAGCCACGAGATCCGTACGCCGCTGAACGGCGTGCTGGGCATGGCCCAGGCGATGGCCCGCGACCCCCTGCCCCCGCGGCAGAAGGAGCGGCTGGACGTCATCCGCCAGGGCGGCGAGATCCTGCTGGCCCTGCTCAACGACATCCTCGACCTGGCGCGGATCGAAACCGGGCGGCTCGACCTCGAGGACGCGACCGTCAACCTCGCCGCCCTCGTCCGCGTCGCCCAGGCCACCTTCGCGGCCCAGGCGGCGGACAAGGGCGTCCAGCTGCGCCTTGAGATCTCGCCGCAGGCCACGGGCGGCTGGCGCGGGGATCCGACCCGGGTTCGGCAGATCCTGTTCAACCTCGTCTCCAACGCCGTGAAGTTCACTGCCGAAGGATCGGTCACCATCGCGCTGGACCACACGCAGGACGGCGTGGTGGTCGCGGTGACCGACACGGGGCCGGGCATTCCGGCGCAGAGCCTGCCGACACTGTTCGACCGGTTCGTCCAGGTCGACGCCTCGACCACGCGGCGGTTCGGCGGCTCGGGCCTCGGCCTGGCGATCTGCCGCGAACTGGCCGAACGGATGGGGGGGCGGATCGAGGTACGCAGCGCCCTGGGCGAGGGCTCGACCTTCACCCTGACCCTGCCGATGGAGCGGGCGGCCTCGCCGGCCGACCCCATCGATGCGCCCGTCGAGGCGCCCCCCGACGTGAGCGTTCCCGACCGAGCGGGCGAGCTTCGCGTGCTGGCCGCGGAGGACAACCCCATGAACCAGCTGGTCCTCAGGACGCTGCTCGAGCAGGTCGGCGTCAAGCCGACCTTCGTCGGCGACGGCGCCCAGGCGGTCGACGCCTGGGCCGGCGGAACCTGGGACCTCATCCTGATGGACGTGCAGATGCCGGTCATGGACGGCCCGGAGGCCGCCCGCGCCATCCGGGAGGCGGAACGGTCGCAGGGCCGCGCGCGGACCCCCATCGTGGCGCTCACCGCCAACGCCATGGCGCACCAGCACGCCGAGTACCTGGCCGCCGGAATGGACCAGGTGGTCGCCAAGCCGCTGCAGTTCGCCGAACTGCTGGGCGCCATGTCCAAGGTGCTCGACTAAGCGGGGACGCTTCAGTCCTCGATGATCCGGCTGTGCTTCTGGGTATCCGGCATGGCCCGGTAGACCAGCAGGGCGACGGCCATCACCACGGTCACATAGACGTAGAAGCCGTTCTCATTGCCCTGGTCCTTGAACCACAGCGCGATGTATTCCGCCGTCCCGCCGAAAAGGGCCGTGCCGATGGCGTAGGGAAAGGCCACCCCCATGGCCCTTACCTCGGTGGGGAACATCTCGGCCTTGACGATGGCGTTGACCGAGGTGTGCAGGGTCACGATGGTCAGGGCCACGATCAGCAGGACGAACGCCTCCAGCGGGTCGCGCACCTGGGCGAGGCCGATCAGCAGGGGCCAGAAGCACAGGGTCCCGAGCCCGCCGAAAGCGATCAGCATGTTGCGCCGCCCCACCTTCTCGGACAGGGCGCCCATCGGCAGCTGGATCAGCATGAACACCACCAGGGCGGCGGCGGTGACCTGGGTGGCGGCGACCTTGGAGAAGCCCGAGGTGTTGACCAGGAACTTCTGCATGTAGGTCGAGAAGGTATAGAAGGCGAGCGTACCCGCCGAGGTCAGGCCGACCACCATCAGGGCCTGGCGCGGATAGCGGACGAACAGCAGGAAGGGGCTCGGCTTGGGCCCCGACAGGGCGGTGAAGGACGGCGTCTCGTCCATCCCCCGCCGCAGCCAGAACACCGCCACCGCCAGGCCGCCGCCGATCAGGAACGGGATGCGCCAGCCCCAGGCCTCCAGTTGGTCGGGGGACAGCAGGGTCTGCAGCAGGATCAGGGTGGTCAGGGCCAGCAGCTGGCCGGCCATCAGGGTCGCGTAGAAGAAGCCGGACCAGAAGCCGCGATGCCTGCGCCCCGACATCTCCAGCAGGTAGGTGGCCGTCGTGCCGTACTCCGCGCCGAAGCTGAACCCCTGCAGCAGCCGGGCCAGGACCAGGATCATCGGGGCGGCGATGCCGATGACCGCATAGCCGGGGCACAGGGCGATGATCAGAGAGCCGGCGCACATCATCACGATGGACAGCATCATCGCCGCCTTGCGACCGCGCCGGTCGGCGTAGAGCCCCATCAGCCAGGCCCCGAGGGGGCGGGCGAAGAAGCCCGCGCCGAACACGGCCGCCGCGTTCATCAGCTGGACGGTCTGGTCGCCGTTGGGGAAGAACTGCCGGGCGAAATAGAGGGAGAAGGACGCATAGACGAACCAGTCGTACATCTCGACGAGGTTGCCCGCCGAGCCCGCCAGGATGGAGCCCAGCCGGCCTCGCGTCGGGGCCGCCTGGCTATCTGCGCCCTCCACGGTCACCCTGGGGTCTTGGGGATGCAGTGGTCGATCAGCGCGCCGACGTCGCCCAGCGCCTCGATGCCCCAGCAGGCCTCGATCGCCGCGTCCGCCTGGGCGGGGGTGATCACGCCGGACTGGGCGCGGAACTTGGCCTCCAGCTGCGCGTCGCTCAGCGGCCGCTCCAGATTGCCCAGCGACTGGTCGAGCTTCATCCCGACCTCGCGGCCGTCCTTCAGCCAGACCGTGATGACCACCGCGTCGTCGGCGACGCTGTCATCCCCGAAAGCCGAGGTGAGGTCGCGCAGGCGGCGCATCGCCGGGTCGTTGGCGGCCTCGTCGGTGAAGTCCGCAATGTTGGCGTGGCCCCGGCCCAGCCCCAGCGCGGCGGCGTGGTAGATCGAGAACTTGCCCTCGAGACCCGTGGTGATGACCTTCTTGTTGCAGAGGTCCTTGACCAGGGGCGCGACCCGCAGCTCCACCTTGGCCACATCGTCGGCGACGAAGCCGTGGGCCTCGCGCAGCTGGATCGCGGCGTCGATGGAGGGATGCACCACGATCCCGCACGGGAAGGGCTTGTAGGCGTTGAAGCGCAGCTCGAAGGCCTCGCCCAGCCGATCGGTGATCCTGGCGAGGTCATAGGTCCCGGCCTGGACGGCGGCGAACCCGCGCGGGCTTTCCAGGGGCAGGCGCCCGCCGGTGAAGCCGTTCTGCGCCAGCAGGGCGGCCATGTAGCCGCTCTGGGCGGATCGGCCGGGATGGAACGCCTTGCCCATCGATCCGAACATCTCCCGCAGGCCCGCGGACTGGGTGGCCGACAGGCTGACGGCGTTGGTCATCGCCTCGGTCTGCAGTCCCAGAAGGCGGCCGATGGCGACCCCGGCGCCGAAGACCCCGATCGAGCCGGTGCTGTGCCAGCCGGCGGCGTAATGGGCCGGGTAGGTCGCGGCGCCGATCCGCGAGATCACCTCGAACCCCAGGATGAAGGCGTGGAGGAAGTCGGGGCCGCTGACCCTGTTCTCGCTGGCGTAGGCGAACAGGGCCGAGGCCGTGGGCGAGCTGGCGTGGATGTAGTTGCTGGGCGTGGTGTCGTCGAAGTCGTGGACGTGGGAGCTCAGGCCGTTCAGCAGGGAGGCGAACAAGGGGTCGTAGCGCTCCGGACGGCCCAGCACGCGGGCCGTCGGCGGGCCGGCGTAGCGGCCGAGGGACGCGATGGCGATGTCCACCGCCGGCTCCCTGGCGCCGCCCAAGGCGCAGCCGACGATGTTGACCAGAGCGCGCTTGGCCTCGTGCCGGACGTCGGGCGGGATGTCCGACAGCCGGCTATGGACGACATACTCAACAAGCTCGGCAGTAGCGGTCACAGTTGCTCCTCTCCGCTCGGGGCGGTGCTCGGTTCAGACGCTCAACCGCGGACGGTCGGAACGCTGGGCGTGGGTTCGGTGGAGGCGTCGGGGCTCAGCGCGACGAGCGCACCCCGGCCGGCATGGCGGCCTGCCGTTCATCCTGTGTTTCCTCGCCTGCGGACCGACGTCCGCGTCTTGTTTTTTGGCCTGACAATCAGTCAATCCGGCCCGTTCCCCTGTCAACCCTGATCGTCGGCGGGGACCGTCGACCGCCGGGCGTCTTGATCCGGCTCAAGGCGGCGGCGGCCCGACGCCGTATCCTGATGACTGGCGTCCGCCCCCTGCTGCGGGAACGCGCCGCGGAAAGGGCTCCATGACGCTGCAACTGGCCAACCGGATCGGCATGGCGGCCATGGCCGCGAGCGTCGCCCTGATGTGCGGCCCGCCAGCCGAGGCGGCGTCCATCGATCGCGGTCGCCGGATCGTGCAGCGCAACTGCGCCACCTGCCATGCGGTCGGAACCCGGGGGAGCAGCCCCAACCGCGAGGCGCCGCCCTTCCGCGAGCTCCATACCCGCTACCCCGTGGAGATGCTGGCTGAGGCCCTGGCCGAGGGCATACTGACCGGACATCCGGCGATGCCGCAGTTCGTCTTTCCCCCGCGCGACATCGACGACATCCTCGCCTATCTGCAGTCGATCCAGACCCGGGGAAACGCGGCCGCGGGCGCCCCGG
Source organism: Caulobacterales bacterium (assembly GCA_027312185.1). Lineage (GTDB taxonomy): Bacteria > Pseudomonadota > Alphaproteobacteria > Caulobacterales > Caulobacteraceae > NCED01. The sequence continues at coordinate 21,829 of DAICXL010000017.1, forward strand.
GCCACGGCGGCTGAAGCAGCGAGCGGCTCAGGCGGGCCTGGCGTAGGCGACCAGGTTGCGGCCCATGCCCGCGCGGGCGCAGCCCCGGCGGAACTCGACCACCGCCTCCAGCGAGCGGCGCTTCCACAGGCCCATCTCGAACGCCACGCGGGCGAAGTGACAGGCGCGGCCCTTCGCGGGCTCGCGGATATAGTCCGTATCCGGATTAAGCAGGAAAAGGTCGACGGGGAACTCGCCGAGCAGCTCGGCGAGTTCCCAGCCGGTGGCGGCCAGCGCCTTGGGCAGGGTGTCGGCGTCGAAATAGCTGAGGTGGTCGGGGACGGCGACCCAGAAGTCCGGCCTGGCGTGACCGCGCGCCAGGATCTCCTGGTGCAGCCACGACCCGTCGTTGGGGGCGGACAGCCGGAGCAGCCCCCCGGGCGCCACGGTGCGACGCAGCCGCTGCAGCAGTCCCGACGGGTCGAGCACATGCTCGACCACATTGTTGCAGATGACGAAGTCGTAGACCTCGCCCCGCGCGATCACCGCCTCCAGCAGGGCGAAGGCGTCCCCGACGGCGACCCGGTCCAACAGGTGGGGAAAGAAGGCGCGCAGCCCTGCGTCAGTAAAGTCGAGCCCCGTGACCGACCAGCCCCGACTGGCGAACCAGTCCAGGCTGAAGCCTTCGCCGCAGCCGACCTCCAGCATCCGCCCCGGCGGCCGGTTCCAGATCAGCTCGGCTTCGGCCGCCGGCAGGCGCTTATGCTCCAGCTCCTCGCCGGTATAGGCGTGGGCGAACTGCCCCCGCCCGTCACGCGAGCCGTAGTACTTGTCGTTGTAGTATGCGGCGAGCGCCTCCGCCGTCGGCTTCGGCTCGACTTCAAGCCAGCCGCCGGGCGTTTGCACCAGTTGAGCCACCGAGCGTCCCGCGATGCGCTTTGTGCGCGACCCCCCAGAGGCCGAGCCCGCGGATGAGGCGGTGACTCGCGCCCAAATTCAACCTGCAGAGACGGAGCTACTCGACCGTCGGCGTCACTCGGCCGCCATCAGCCGATCGGCCACCCAATCTTCGCCGACCTCCTCGGTGATCACCTCGAACCGGGTCAGCCAGGTCGTGCCGAAGGTGGTGCTGATGGCCACGTCGGCGGCGTCACGGCCGCGGGCGATCAGGATGCGGCCGATCCGCGGCTTGTTGTGGCGCGCGTCGAAGGTGAACCAGCCGCCCTCGAGATAGACCTCGAACCAGGCGCTGAAGTCCATCGGGGCGGCGGCGGCCGGCACGCCGATGTCGCCGAGGTAGCCGGTGCAGTAGCGCGCCGGAATGTTCATGCACCGGCACAGGGTGACCGCCAGGTGCGCATAGTCTCGGCAGACGCCGGTCTGGTCCTCGTGGCCCTGATAGGCCGAGCGCGTCGCGCGCGCGTTCTGGTAGTTGAAGGCGATGCGCTTGTGGGCGTAGTCGACGATGGCCTGGACCCGCGCCCAGCCGGGCTCGGTCGCCCCGAACAGCGACCAGGCCAGCTCCATCATATGGTCGGTCTCGCAGTAGCGGCTGGGCAGCAGGAACTGCAGCGCCTCGCCCGGCAGGTCCTCGATGGCCACCTGGCCCGCCTGGGGCGCCTGCCGGTCAACCTCGCCCGTGTCCTCGATTACGAAGTCGGCCGAGAACGTCACCGGGCCCGGCGCCGAGAGCACGCGGGAGATGATGTTGCCGAAGCTGTCGACGAACGGCTCGACCCGGCAGGGCTGGCTGGTCGTCATCTCGTCGGGGGTGATCAGGCGGTCGCGGCGATCCGGATGGACCGAGACGATCAGGTTGATCGGGGTCGGGGCGGGACTGTCGAAGGTGATGTTGTAGCCGGCGCGGATTTTCATGGCAGGAAACCAGTCTATTCGGCGCTTCTGACAGCAACGCCGGAACCAAAGGGCCCCCCCACTGGGGCTCTGCCAGCGGGAACCCGTCCAGGCCAAGTCAGTTCCGAGCTGAACCAAGCAAATCGGGAAACGGGATGAGGTGGCTGAATCTTGGTCGCCCTGCCCTGCCGAAGGCTTAGGCGCCAAGGCGGGTTGTACCCGGACGCCGAGCGCCGCTAGGAATGATCCGGGGCCGCCCGCCCCATCGTTCCGCGTGAGGAGCTCGCCCTGTCGGTCATCGCCGCCATCCACCACACCACCCGGTATCGCTACGACCGTCTGGTGGACCTTGGACCGCACGTCATCCGGCTGCGGCCCGCGCCGCACACCCGCACGCGCATCCCCAGCTACTCGCTGAAGATCACGCCGGCCGAGCACTTCATCAACTGGCAGCAGGACGCCCACGGCAACTGGCTGGCGCGGCTGGTCTTCCCGACCCCGACCCGGGAGTTCTCGGTCACGGTGGACCTGACGGCCGAGATGGCCGTGATCAATCCGTTCGACTTCTTCACCGAGCCCTATGCCGAGACCCTGCCGTTCCAGTACGACGAGGACGTCCGTAGCGACCTGACTCCCTATCTGGAGGTCGTCGACGACGGCCCCCTGCTGCAGGCGGCCGTCGACCGGCAGGACATCCAGGGCAAGCCCACCGTCGACTATCTGGTCGGGCTGAACGCCGAGATCCAGCGCAGCGTGAACTATCTCGTCCGCCTGGAGCCCGGGGTGCAGACCCCGGACGAGACCCTGTCGCTGGGATCGGGCTCGTGCCGCGACAGCGCCTGGCTGCTGGTGCAGATGGCCCGCAAGCTGGGCTTCGCCGCCCGCTTCGTGTCCGGCTACCTGATCCAGCTCAAGGCCGACATCGACCCCATCGAGGGGGCGCAGGGCACCCAGGTCGACTTCACCGACCTGCACGCCTGGGCCGAGATCTATATCCCCGGCGCCGGCTGGATCGGCTTCGACGCCACCTCGGGCCTGCTCACCGGCGAAGGCCACCTGCCGCTCGCCGCCTCGCCCCACTACCGCTCCTCGGCCCCGATCACCGGCATGGCCAGCCCAGCCGAGACCGACTTCCACTTCGAGATGTCGGTCACCCGCCTGGTCGAGCCGATCCGCATCACCCGCCCGTTCGACGACACGGCCTGGGAGGCGCTGGACGCGCTGGGCGACAAGGTCGAGGCCGACCTGCAGGCCCAGGACGTGCGCCTGACCATGGGCGCCGAGCCGACCTTCATCTCGGTGGACGACTTCGAGGCGCCCGAGTGGAACACCGAGGCGTCGGGGCCGACCAAGCCGGTCATCGCCGCCCAGCTGATCGGGAAGCTGAAGGACCGTTTCGGCCCCGGCGGCCTGCTGCACTTCGGCCAGGGCAAGTGGTACCCGGGCGAGCCCCTGCCGCGCTGGGCGCTCGGCCTGTTCTGGCGCAAGGACGGCCAGCCGGTGTGGCGGAACGTGACCGAAACGACCAAGGCCAAGGCCACCAGCGCCGACGCCAAGGCGCTGATCCGGCGCCTCGCCGAGCGGCTGGGGGTCGATCCCGAGCTGGTCATCCCCGCCCGCGAAGACCCGCTCCACTTCATCAAGGCCGAGGCCGAGCTGCCGCCCGAGGTCGCCCTGACCGACGAGGCCCTGGACGACGCGGAGGCGCGCTCGACCCTGCACAAGGCGATGCAGGGCGGGCTGTCCAAGGCCGTGGGCTATGTCCTGCCCCTGCGCCGCCCCCTGTCGGCGTCAGAGGGCGAGGGGTGGCTGAGCGAAGCGTGGAAGTTCCGCCGCAAGCACCTCTACCTGGTCCCCGGGGACTCGCCGGTGGGCCTGCGCCTGCCGCTGGGCAGCCTGCCGGAGGTCAAGCCCAAGGACTATCCCTACATCACGCCCGTCGACCCCTATGAGGCGCGGGGCCCCCTGCCCGCCTACGACGCGATCTACGCCGGGGCGGTGGTCCCGCCCGCCACGCCGTCGGCCGAAGACCCGCCCAAGCGCAAGCACCCGATCGTCCGCACGGCCCTGTCGGTCCAGGCCCGCGACGGTTTCGTCTATGTCTTCATGCCCCCCGTCGCCTCGGCCGAAGACTACCTCGAGCTCCTCGCCCACCTCGAGATGGCCGCCGAGGACCTGCCAGTCCGGGTGGAGGGCTACACGCCCCCAGGCGATCCCCGCATCGACGTCCTGAAGGTGACCCCCGATCCCGGGGTCATCGAGGTCAATGTCCAGCCCGCCGCCAACTGGCGCGAGCAGGTCGCGGTCACCACCGGGGTCTATGAGGACGCCCGCGCCTGTCGGCTCGGCGCCGACAAGTTCATGGTCGACGGCCGCCACACCGGCACCGGCGGCGGCGCCCATGTGGTTCTGGGCAGCAGCAGCCCAGAGAGCTCCCCCTTCCTGCGCCGGCCGGACCTGCTGAAGAGCCTGCTGATCTACTGGCAGCGCCGGCCCAGCCTGTCCTACCTGTTCTCGGGCCTGTTCGTCGGCCCCACCAGCCAGGCCCCTCGAGTGGACGAGGCGCGCCTGGACGGGCTGTACGAGCTGGAGATCGCCCTCGGCTTGATCCCCAAGCCCGGCAAGGGCGAGGAGCCGCCGGCCCCGTGGCTGGTCGACCGCCTCCTGCGCAACCTGCTGGCCGACGTCACCGGCAACACCCACCGCACCGAGATCTGTATCGACAAGCTCTACTCCCCCGACGGCCCCACGGGGCGGCTCGGCCTGCTGGAGTTCCGCGGCTTCGAGATGCCGCCGGACCTGCGCATGAACCTCGCCCAGCACCTGCTGATCCGCGCCCTCGTCGCCTGGTTCTGGCGCGAGCCGCAGGAGGGGCCGCTGGTGCGCTGGGGCACGGCCCTGCACGACCGCTTCATGCTGCCCCACTTCGTCTGGGCCGACTTCCAGGCGGTGCTCGGCGACCTCGCCCGCGCCGGCTACGCCTTCGACCCCGCCTGGTTCGAGGCGCAGCGGGCGTTCCGCTTCCCGGTGCACGGCCAGGTCGAATACGGCGGCGTGACGATGGAACTGCGTCACGCCCTCGAGCCTTGGCACGTGATGGCCGAAGAGAACTCAGGCTCCGGCACGGTGCGCTTTGTGGATTCCTCGGTCGAGCGGCTGCAGGTGCTGGCCACCGGCTTCAATCCGGCGCGCCATGTCATCACCTGCAACGGCCGCGCCCTGCCGATGACCTCCACCGGAGCCTCGATGGAGGCGGTGGCCGGGGTTCGCTACAAGGCGTGGAAGCTGCCCAGCGGCCTGCATCCGGTCCTGCCGGTGGACAGCCCCCTGACCTTCGACATCCTCGACCGGGCCAACGGCCGCTCTCTGGGCGGCTGCGTCTATCACGTCACCCACCCGGGGGGCCGGAACTATGCTACCCCTCCGGTCAACGCCTACGAGGCGGAGGCTCGCCGCAAGGCCCGCTTCCAGGTTCACGGCCACACGCCCGGCGAGGTGAAGCCGCCCCAGCCGGAACGGACGGAAGAGTTCCCCATGACCCTCGACCTGCGGCGACCTGTTGGCGCCTGAACCCTCCAGCGCGGCGCGGCGGCGGACGGACCTGGCCCCCGGCGGGGTGGCCAGGCTCTCCGGCTGGCTGCGCGGCTACAAGACCCTGGCCGACACGCCGGATGAGCTGATCGACGCCACGGGCCGGCCGCGGGACAACTGGCTGGCCCTGCTGGGGGACTTCGCCGAGTACTCCGAGGCCGAGTTCAAGAACCGCTTCAGCCTGGCCACCCGGCATATCCGCGACACCGGCGTGTCCTACCGGGTCTATGGCGAGGAGAACGAGCGCAGCTGGCCGCTCAATCCCCTGCCCCTGCTGCTCAGCCAGCAGGACTGGAGCCAGATCGCCGCCGGGGTCGAGCAGCGGGCCAATCTGATGGAGGCCCTGCTCGGCGACATCTACGGCGAGGCGCGCCTCGTCGCCGACGGCTCCCTGCCCGCCGCCGTCCTGACCGGCAGCCCCGACTTCCTGCGTCCCGTGCGCGGGCTGAAGCCTCCGGGCGGGCGCTACCTGCAGCTCTACGCCGCCGATCTCGGCCGCGGCCCGGACGGCCGCTGGTGGGTGCTGGACGACCGGGCCCAGGCCCCTTCCGGCGCCGGCTATGCGCTGGAGAACCGGCTGGTGCTCAGCCGCGCCTATCCGAACGTCTACAACGCCATGAACGTCCAGCGCCTGGCGCCCTTCTTCGAAGAGCTGCGCAAGGGGCTGGCCGCCAGCGCCGGCCGCCAGGACCCGCGTATCTGCCTGATGACCCCCGGGCCGTTCAGCGAGACCTATTTCGAACAGGCCCACCTCGCCCGCTACCTCGGCTTCCTCCTGATCGAAGGCGCCGACCTGACGGTGCGCGACGGCCGGGTCTATATCCGCACCGTCGCGGGGCTGAAGCGGGTCGACGTGATCCTGCGCCGCGTCGACGGCGACTACATCGATCCCCTGGAGCTCAACAGCGGCTCGCGCCTGGGCGCCCCCGGCCTGCTGGAGGCGATCCGCGCCGGCGGGGTGTCGATGTTCAACATCCCCGGCTCCGGAGTGCTGCAGTCGAAGGCCCTGCTCGGCTTCCTGCCCCGCTTGTGCCGGCGGCTGCTCGGCGAGGAGCTCAAGCTTCCCAACGTCGCCACCTGGTGGTGCGGCCAGCCGCGGGAGCGGCAGATCGTCGAGGCCAACCTCGACCGCCTGGCCGTCGCCTCGGCCTTCACCGCCCAGGGGCCCGACGACCGCTTCGCCAGGCCCCGGCTCGTCTCGGACCTGTCCGCGACCGACCGGAGCGAGTTCGTCCAGCGACTGGCCGACCGCCCGGGCGACTTCGTCGGCCAGGAGGTGGTGCGCCTGTCGACCACCCCCACCCTGCGCGACGACCGGCTGGAGCCGGCCCCCTTCGTCCTGCGCGTCTACGCCGTCGCCACCGAGACCGGCATGAAGATCATGGCCGGCGGCTTCTGCCGCACCTCGGCCCGCCCCGACGCCCGCGCCATCTCGATGAGCGAGGAGGCCGGCACGGCGGACGTGTGGGTGATCGCCGACAAGCCGGTCGAGCGCGTCACCCTGCTGACCAGCCGGGACGACGTGCGGGTGCGGCGGATCGCCGGCCTGCTGCCCAGCCGCGCCGCCGACAACCTGTTCTGGCTGGGCCGCTACCTCGAGCGGGCCGAGGCGACGCTGCGGCTGGTCCGCTCCCTGTGCACCAGCCTGATGGATTCGGAATCGGCGGCCCATACCGTCGGCGAGACCCTGATCGGCCTGCAGGGCCTGCTCATCCGCTGGGGCGCCCTGGGCGAAGAGGCCCTGGGCGAGCGCGCCCTCGATACCGCCGTCGACGCCCTGCACAATGTCGAGGCCTATGGCTCGGTCACCTATCTGGTGCGGTCGGCGCGCCGGGCGGCGGCGTCCCTGCGCGAACGGCTCTCGGCGGACTTCTGGAGCCTCCTGCTGCGCCTGGAGCAGAAACTGACCGACGCGGTCCAGGAACCCCTCTCCGAAGCCGCAGCCTTGGCCCAGGTGGAGAGCGCCCTGCAGACCCTGGCGGCCCTGGCGGGCCTCGCTCAGGAAAACATGAACCGCGGCGCCGGCTGGCGCTTCCTCGACATGGGCCGCCGGCTGGAGCGCGGGATCAACATCTGCGCCTTCGCCCAGGCCTTCGCCCACGACGAGGCGACCATGGACGACCTCGACCTGCTGCTCGACCTCGCCGACAGCCAGATCACCTACAGGGCCCGCTACCTGGTCGGGCTCGCGCCCCGGCCGGTGCTCGACATGGTCATGCTCGACGCCTTCAACACCCGCTCCCTGGCGTTCCAGGTCCTGACCCTCAGGGATCACATCTCGGCCCTGCCCACCCTGCAGGACGACGGCATGCCGGAGACGCCCAAGCGCACCCTGCTCAACCTGTCCGCCCTGGTCGAGACCGAGACGGCCGGCGATCTGGGCGCCGAGACGGTCGAAGCGTGGAAGCTGACCCTGCTGCGCCTGTCCGAAGAGATCGGCGAGCGCTACTTCCTGCAGGCCGGCGGGGCGCCCACCAGCAAGCTGGCGACCCTGGCATGATCTATTTCATCCGCCACCGCACGACCTACACCTACGAGTCGCAGGTCAAGTTCGCCCGCTGCGTGCTGCGCTTGACGCCGCCGGACACCGCGACCCAGACGGTTCTGCGCAGCACCATCGCCATCACGCCCCAACCCCTGCAGCGCCTGGCGCGCATCGGTCCCTTCGGGGAGGACACGCTGACGGTCATCGTGGACATCCCCCACGAGGTCCTGGTCATCGAGGCGAACGCCACGGTGGACGTCCACGCCCCGCCGGTGGAGGCGCTGGCCTCCGACCCGACGTGGGAAGCGGTGCGCAAGGCGGCCCTCAGCGCCGCCAGCCTGGGCTCCGAAAGCCCCGCTTCGTACCTCTACCCGACCCAGCGCACCCCGCTGTCGCCCGAGATCACCGAATACGCCCGCGCCAGCTTCCCCCCCGGCCGGCAGATCGTCGAGGCGGCGGCCGAACTGATGACGCGGATCCACGCCGACTTCACCTACGACTCCGACGCGACCGACGTGCGCACCCTGCCGGCCGACGCCTTCAAGGCCAAACGGGGGGTCTGCCAGGACTTCGCCCATGTGATGATCTCCGGCCTGCGCGGCTTGGGGCTTTCGGCCGCCTATGTCAGCGGCTACCTGCGGACCACCCCGCCCCCTGGCCGGCCGCGCCTGGAAGGCGCCGACGCCACCCATGCCTGGGTCACCCTGTGGTGTGGCAAGGAACGCGGCTGGATCGGGCTCGACCCGACCAACGCCATCTTCGTGGAGAACGACCACATCGTCCTCGCCGTCGGCCGCGACTACTCCGACGTGGCCCCCATCGACGGGATCATCCTGGCGCCGGGCGAACAGACCCTGACCGTCGAGGTCGACGTCATCCCGCAGGGCGAAACCAGCACCCGCGCCGCCGGCCTGGTGGTGATGCGGCCGCCCACCTAGCCGAGGCGCATCAGCTCGCCAGCCAGCCGCCTTCGATGGGCAGGATGGCGCCGTTCATGTCGGGGCCGGCGGGGCCGCACAGCAGCAGCAGGGCGCGGCAGACGCTGTCCATCTCGACGAAGCGGCCGCTGGGCTGCTTGCCGGCCAGGAACTTCACCTCGGCATCGCGGCGCGACAGGCTCTCGCGGACCCTGAGGGCCTCGACCCTGCCGTCGATGGCGGGG
>DAICXL010000017.1:30909-31332 GCA_027312185.1 Caulobacterales bacterium
GGACGCAGGGCGTGGCAGGACACGTCGCCGCCCGCCACCTCCATCGCGACGGCCCGGGTCAGGCCCTGGATGGCCGCCTTGGACGTGACGTAGTCGATGCGCTGGGTCGTCCCGCGCTCGCCATAGACCGATGTCATGTTGACGATGCGGCCGTAGCCACCGGCGCGCATCCCCGGCAGCGCCAGCCGGATGGCGTGGAAGGCCGCCGAGACATTGACCGCCAGGGCCGCGTCCCACCGGCCGACGGGAAAGTCCTCGATCGGCGCGAAATGGCGGACCACCGCATTGTTGACCAGGATGTCGACGCCGCCGAGCTCGGCCTTCGCCGTGGCGACGAGCCGTTCGATATCCTCCACCCGGGCCACGTCGGCGGGGCAGTAGCCGACCCTCACGCCGGCGCTGTCGGCCAGGGCGGCGCGGCTC
>DAICXL010000180.1:0-292 GCA_027312185.1 Caulobacterales bacterium
GGCGGGCGACGCCAGCAACGCCGAGGCGTTCGTCGACGCGGACGGCGTCTTCCTTGCCCTGTTTGACGCGGGCGTCGAGCAGGCGGGGGGCCAGGGGTTCCAGCGTGCGGGTCAGCAGGCGGTAGGCGAGCAGAGGGAGGGTCACAGCCGCTCCAGCCCGGTGATGGCGTCGGCGCGCGCCTCCACGGCGGTCAGCCTTTCCGCCCAGGGACCGGTGACGTCAGAGAGTTCGGCGCCCTCGGGGTAACGGGCGATGTCATAGACGATGGCGCCGCGACCGAAGGGCAGGGGC
>DAICXL010000180.1:346-1021 GCA_027312185.1 Caulobacterales bacterium
GGATGGCGCGATCCCAGCTGTTCAGGCGGATGGCCGGATGGCAGCTCATGCCGATGAACAGGGCCGGGGCGCCGGACATCCGCGCCATCAGGGGCAGGCCCTCGGCCATGACCCGGACCGGGCCGCGCGGGCCGTCGGGGGTGATGGCCAGAGCGCCGACCTTGAGCTGTTTCAGGCCATCGCGGAGCGCGCGGGAGCCGCCCTTGGCCGCGTCCGCCTTGTCCTTGTTGGCGGAGGAGCCGCGCACTGCCGGGAAGCCCTGCAAGGCCACGGCCTTGGCGATGAACTGGCCGTCCGGGCTGAGTGAAATCAGGGCCTTGGCGGGTTGAGCCAAGTGAAGCGGCCAGCACGCGGGACTGAGACCAATGCGCGAATGCCAGAAGACGCAGATGACGCCGCCGCCGTCGGCCCAGACCTTTTCGGCATGCTCGCGGCCCTCCCAGGTCCAGCGGATCGTGGCGAAGCAGAGCTTCATCCAGCCGGCGAGCACGAACGACAGGATGGTCTGGATGAGAGGATTGCGGAGCGGCCTCACGTCACGCCACCGTGGCGACGGCAGGGGTTCCGTCGAGCGACTGCTGTTTCGCCAGCCGGCTGTAGAGTCCGCCCTTCCTGACGAGGCTCGCGTGGGTGCCGCTCTCGACGATGCGACCGGCTTCGAGCACCACGATGCGC
>DAICXL010000181.1:0-295 GCA_027312185.1 Caulobacterales bacterium
GGTCTGCGGCGATGCAGTCCAGCGGTGCGCCGAGGCTGGTTCCGGAGAAGTCCGGCACCGATCGCAGTGCGACAAGCTCGCTCATGTGGGATTGCAGGCAACCCCGCGGGCCGCAGGCAGGCGGCATGGTGTGTTCATCCTCTTCGCGGGCGCGCCCGTGCGCCGGTGCGGCACGGGCAGGCGCTGCTGGACCGACGTCAGTAGACGTCGCGCTGATAGCGTTTCTCGCGGCGCAGATTGGCCACATAGGCTTCCGCCTTCTCGGCCGTCAGCCCGCCATGAAGTGCGATGACCT
>DAICXL010000181.1:346-674 GCA_027312185.1 Caulobacterales bacterium
GCCATGCGGGTGGCATCGCCGCAGACATAGAGATGTCCGCCCTCCTCCAGCCACGCGAACAGGTCGCGGCCGTTCTCGCGCATGCGGGTCTGCACATAGACCTTCTCGGCCTGGTCGCGGGAGAAGGCGAGGTCGAGGCGGGTCAGGAGCCCGTCCGCGCTCATGGCGCCAAGTTCATCGGCATAGATGAAGTCGTGCTCCTGATGCTGGTCGCCGAAGAACAGCCAGTTGCGCCCGCCCGCGCCCTCGGCGCGGCGCTGGTGCAGGAACGCGCGGAACGGCGCGATGCCCGTTCCCGGACCCACCATCAGCATGGGCGCCGACGGAT
>DAICXL010000181.1:684-1020 GCA_027312185.1 Caulobacterales bacterium
GACACGAAGATGCCCGCCGTCTCGCCCTCCGCCAGCCTGTCCGCCAGATAGGTGGAGCACACGCCGCCATGGGCACGCCCGTCATGGGTCCAGCGCACGGCCGCGACCGTGAGGTGGACGGAGCCGGGATGGGCCAGCGGGCTGGAGGAGATGGAATAGGCCCGATGCTGCAGGGGGCGCAGCCAGTCCAGCACCTCCGCCACATCGAAGGTGAGGGCGGGATTAAGGTTGAGCAGGTCGAGCACGTCGCGGCCCCGGAGCCAGGCATCCAGCGCCTCGCGGTCGCCGTGCCGCAGCAGGTGCGTCAGCTCGTCGTCCCCCGCCCGCGCCGCGATG
>DAICXL010000182.1:0-310 GCA_027312185.1 Caulobacterales bacterium
GCTGTGCCAGACCGCCCCCAGCGCAAAGGACAGGGCGAAGGCGATCAGGCACGAAGCGGCCCAGAAAGCGACCTGACGGTGGGCGGGGGACTGATGGGCGGCGGCTGACAGGGCCATGGCGCTCAGCCCGCGGCCGGCTGGCTGAACCAGCGGTCGAACGGCCCTTGGCGCTGCGGCGCGCGGGCTTGGCTGCGGCCAGCGGCTTCGGCCTCGTTGCGGGCCCGGACATAGGCCATGACCAGCCGCTCTGGCGGTCGCCTGCCCGTCAGGGCGAAGATCACCACCTGGTCCTCGAGGTCGCGGCGCCGGG
>DAICXL010000182.1:320-639 GCA_027312185.1 Caulobacterales bacterium
TGGTGGCGCGTGCGTCCCATGGAAGGCCCCGAACAGACCCGTCCCACGGCGGGACGAGAGGCCGGCGCGCTTCAAATTCGGGGCCGAGGCGACCCAAGGGCGCGTCGCGCCCGCTCGCGCAGGGGCGGCGCCTCGAAGAAGGTGAGGAAGGAAAATTGGAGCGGGCGAAGAGATTCGAACTCTCGACCCCAACCTTGGCAAGGCGCTGCTCAACGGTAGCAGCTAGGATCAAGGGAGACCGATCAATCTCAGTGAGCTAGCCGCGCCGCTCAGAGATGTGCCCATGGTTGTGCACCTCCGCCCAAGGCGTGTCGCTGGT
>DAICXL010000182.1:769-1015 GCA_027312185.1 Caulobacterales bacterium
CACCAAATGGCACCGGCCCTTGGCCGCTTTGCGTATGGATACCTTGCACCCTTGCAACCTTGCACTGATTACCCTTGGAGACCTTCTCGTGCCAAATATCGCGTCCGGCTGAGGCGGAAGCGCGGCGTCGCGCGAAGATCCGACACCGGCTTCTTGCCACGTTCCGAACTCTTTCGGACCCGACATCTGAGCGTAAGGGTCATTCCCCCGCAGGGCCGGTAGCCATTCTTTCTAGCAAGTCCTTGC
>DAICXL010000183.1:0-1006 GCA_027312185.1 Caulobacterales bacterium
GGCTCGCCCGAGGAAGCGGGTTTCACCCCGACCATGGGCTGCGAACTGGCGGCCTTCCTGGCCCGGGTGGTGGAGCGGATGGCCGAGCGATGGCCGGTGTTGAACTGACCGCCGCCCACGCCCTCCTCGCCTGGCTCGAACATCTGGCGCACGAGCGGCGTCTGTCGCCGCGCACCCTCGAGGCCTACGGTCATATCGGTCGGCTGTATGTCGCCTTCCTCGAACGCCATCGCGGCGAGGCCCTGTCGCTGAAAGGCCTGGGAACCGTCACCGCCGCCGAGGTTCGCGCCCATATGGCGGAGCGCCGGTCAGGCGATCATCCCCTGGCGGCCCGGTCCCTCAGCCAGAGCCTGTCGGCCATTCGCGGCTTTCACGCCTTTCTCGACCGGCGGCTGGACACGCCCGCCCCCCAGCTGGCCCTGGTGCGCGGCCCCCGGATCAAGCCGTCCCTGCCCCGGCCCGTGACGGAGGATCAGGCGCGCGGCCTGCTGGCCGAACCCGACGCCGACCCGGACGCCGAACCCTGGGAGGCCGCGCGCGACCGCGCCGTCCTGACCCTGCTCTACGGCTGCGGCCTGCGGATCTCGGAGGGCCTGTCCCTGACCCGGGCCGACGCCCCGCTGGGCGAAACCCTGCGTGTTCTCGGCAAGGGATCAAAGACCCGGATCGTCCCGGTCCTGCCCGCCGTCCGCGCCGGCGCCGACCTGCGGTCGATCCAGGAACTGCTGGGCCACGCCAGTCTCTCGACGACCCAGAAATACACCGGCGTCGACGCCGAACGCCTGCTGAACGCCTATGCGGCGGCCCATCCCCGCGCCTAGAGGGACGCCGGTTCGGTTTTAAAGACTACAGACCTGGGCGGGCGGGGCGTTCCGAACGGTTCGGCTCGACCGTCCGGTAAGGGCCGAACTCGCGTCCCAAGGCGCGCGGCTGATTCGGCACATCATAGCTGATGGGGGCCGGACAGTTGTTCTGGTCGCGCCGGTCCAAAAGCAGGTAACGCCTC
>DAICXL010000184.1:0-550 GCA_027312185.1 Caulobacterales bacterium
GGAGGGGGCCTGGGCCAAACACGGTGTGCGCGGCTGGCCCCTCCACCACGTCGCGAAGGCGCGCCACGCCACCTCCCCCAATGGGGGAGGAGACCTCCCTTCACGGGAATATGAGGCGCGCGCGCCCGCCGCTCCCGCTAGGACTCCAGCCTATGAAGGCTAGGGGCATCATCGTCGCGGGCGTCGCCGCCCTGGGTCTGCTCGGCGCGGTTGGTTCGACCGCCCAGCCCGCCGAGACGCGTCCGGTCCGCCTGTCGGTGACGACCAACGAGCCGGTGGTAGTGGAGCTGTTCACCGCCCAGGGCTGTTCCGGCTGTCCCGCCGCCAACCAGGTCGTCGAGGGTCTGGCCGAAGAGCCGGGCGTCATCGCCCTGACCTATGCCGTCGACTACTGGGACTACCTCGGCTGGCCTGACACCTTCGCCAAGCCCGAGTTCGCCCAGCGTCAGCGCGCCTATCAGGCCGCCATGCGTCTGCGGAACGTCTATACGCCCCAGATCGTGATCGACGGGCGTCGACAGGTCTCGGGCGCGCAAGGGGAGGCGATCCA
>DAICXL010000184.1:566-933 GCA_027312185.1 Caulobacterales bacterium
GGGCCGTGCGCCCTCCGGCGGCGCCGACGTCTGGGCCGTCGTCTATCGTCCGGGGCTGCAGACCGTGACCGTAGCCGGGGGCGACAACCGGGGCCGCGACGTCCGCCACATCAATGTCGTCCAGAGCCTGACCCGGCTCGGCGACTGGACCGGTCATCCGATCCTGCTCGACCTGCCCGAGGCCGTCGATCCCCAGGACAAGGTTGTCGTGATGGTCCAGTCGCGCGCCGATCGCCGGATTCTCAGCGCCGCGGCGCGTTGACGCCTTGCGTTGTCCGCGACCGCCAAACCCTTGGCGCCCCTATCAGTTTCGGTCACTGTCCGCCGTGAAACGATCGTCGCTATTGACGATCCGTCGCCATCCGAT
>DAICXL010000185.1:0-916 GCA_027312185.1 Caulobacterales bacterium
GCGGCTGATCATCGCCCAGCGCCTGGTGCGCCGCCTGTGCGAGCATTGCCGGACGCCCGAGCCTGCGGACGCGGCCGCCGCCGCCCTGGTCGGCATCGAGCCGGGCGAGACCCTCTATCGCCCTGTCGGCTGCTCCCACTGCGCCCATACCGGCTATCAGGGCCGGATCGGCATCTACGAGGCCCTGCGCGTCGACGACCGCCTGCGCCGTCTGATCGGCGGCAACGCCACCGAGCAGGAGATCACGGCCGCTGGCCTGGATCGCGATCTGGGCCAGGAAGCCCGCCGCTACATCCTAGCCGGTCTGACGACGGTCGAGGAGGCGCTTCGGATCACCGGGCAGGGGGCGCGTGATGGCGACCTTTGACTATGTCGCCCTCGATCTGGCGGGACACACCCGTCGCGGCCAGCTGAAGGCCAGCGACGAGACCGCCGCCGTCGGCCAGCTGGAACGTCGCCGGCTGGCCCTGGTGAAGATCGCGCCCGCCGTCGCCAAGCCGGCGACCCGCGGGGCCAGATCGTTCGGCCAGGGTCTGGGCGCCAAGGACCGGTCGATGTTCACCCGCCAGCTGGCGACCCTGACCACGGTGTCGACGCTGGAAGAAGCCCTGCGCACCATCGCCCTCCAGGCCGACAAGCCCCGGCTGAAACAGGTGATCGGCGAGGTCCACGCCGCTGTGCTGGAAGGCCACCGGCTTTCGGACGCCCTGGCGCGGCCGGCCAAGGCCTTTCCGCCGCTCTACCGGGCCATGGTGTCGGCCGGCGAGTCGTCTGGAGCCCTGCCGACGATTCTGGATCGTCTCGCCGACCTGCTGGAGCAACAGCAGCAGGTGCGGGCCAAGATCACCACGGCGCTGGTCTATCCGATCGTCCTGGCCATGGTTGCCTGCCTGGTGGTGGCGGCCCTGATGATCTT
>DAICXL010000186.1:0-911 GCA_027312185.1 Caulobacterales bacterium
GGATCAATGGTCGCGCGGTCGTCGCCGCCATGTCTGGATCTCCAAATCCGCAGCGCTGCTCGAAGACGCTCGCCGCGACTGGTCAGCGCTCGGCGGCATCGCCATCGATATCCAGAGCCTGACCGATTGGGGGCTGGGCGAGCCTGTCGGGATGGACAGCGGCATCCTGTTTGCCACCTATGCGACGATGCGGTCATCGCGACCCGAGAAGGGCAGCCGCCTCGACCAGATCCTCGCCTGGGTCAGCGGCGGCGCAGCGGCGTCTGATAAAAGTGCCGACTTCGAAGGGCTGATCGTCTTCGATGAAGGCCATGCCATGGCCAATGCCGCCGGCAGCGAAGGCGCCCGCGGCCCGGTGCGTGGCTCCGAACAGGGGGTGTGCGGCGTGCGCCTCCAGCACCTGCTTCCCCGCGCCCGTATCCTCTACGTCTCGGCGACCGGCGCCACCGAGATCGCCAACCTCGCCTATGCCACGCGTCTTGGACTCTGGGGCACAGGCACCGCCTTCGAGACCCGCGAGATCTTCATGCAGCAGATGCGCGAAGGCGGCATGGCGGCGATGGAGCTGGTCGCCCGCGACCTGAAGGCGCTCGGCCGCTACACCTCCCGCGCGCTGTCCTTTGACGGCGTCGAATATGACATCATGACCCACAAGCTTACCGATGCCCAGATCCGCATCTACGACACCTATTGCGACGCCTGGGAGATTATCCACCAGAACCTCGACCGGGCGCTTGAGGCCACCAACATCGTTGACGCCATGTCGGGCAAAACGCTTAACGGCCAGGCCAAGGGATCGGCGTTGTCGCGGTTCGAAAGCACCAAGCAGCGCTTCTTTGGCCAGATGCTGACGGCGATGAAGCTGCCGAGCCTGATCCCGGCGATCGAGGCCGATATCAATGCCGGCAATG
>DAICXL010000187.1:0-475 GCA_027312185.1 Caulobacterales bacterium
GACGACCCTCTGGAAGCCCGGGCCCTGGCCGAAGAACTGGATGCCCTGAACATCGCCCGCCGCGAGGTCGAGCGCGAGGTCACCGAGACCGCCACCCGCCGCGTCGAGGCGACGGGCCAACATGCGGATGGGTCCGCCGTCGTGGTCGTCTCCGGCGAGGACTGGCACCCCGGCGTCGTCGGCATCGTGGCCGGACGGCTGCGCGAGCGCTGGCGGAAACCCGTCATCGTCATCGGCGTGGACGCGGTCGGCGGTGTCGCCAAGGGCTCGGGCCGGTCCCAGCCGGGCATGAACCTGGGTCGCGCGATCCAGGCGGCCTGGCGCGAAGGCCTGCTGCTGGCCGGCGGCGGGCACGCCATGGCGGCGGGTTTGACGATGCGGCCGGACGGGATCGACGCCCTGAGAGATTTCCTGAACGCGGCCATGGCCGGTGAACAGGCCGATGCCGACGCCCTTGATTGGGTCGAGGTCGACG
>DAICXL010000187.1:634-863 GCA_027312185.1 Caulobacterales bacterium
CTGCGCCGACCTGCCGACCGGCCGCGCGCTGCTGGCAGGGCAGGGCGGTCTCAGCGTCGTGGGTCGTCTGAAGGCGGACGACTGGAACGGCCGCAAGGGCGTGCAGTTCGAGATCGAGGACATCGCTGATCCACGGATGGCTAGTTAGTTCGAAACGGCGCTTGCGCCCCCCGGAATCGCCCGCTATATCGCCGCTTCCCCGCGCCGCGGTCCCTTCGTCTATCGGTTA
>DAICXL010000188.1:0-852 GCA_027312185.1 Caulobacterales bacterium
TCCGCTATCTCGGCCGCGCCCCGCGTCTGGGCGGCGGGACGGTGTTGCAGGTCGCCGGGGCCGCGCCGCCGCCCCCGCTTCCGGCCGCGGCGCCCGTGGAGGCCGGTCAGAGATACTGGATCGAGGTCGCCGCCTATCGCGACCAACCCAGGGCCCAGTCGGTCGCGGAGAGAATCGGCCGCTCCGCCCGCGTCCAGGCCGCGAGCGACCAGAGCATGTTCCGGGTCCTGATGGGGCCGTGGAACGACGCCGACGCCGCCGAACGGACCCGAGTACATTTCATTACGCTTGAAGGCGGGGAGGGGACTGGAAAGTCCACCCAGGCCGCCAGACTGGTCGCCCGGCTCGCCGCGCGCGGCCTCGACGTCGTGCACACGCGCGAGCCCGGCGGCTCGCCCGGCGCCGAGGAGATTCGGCATATCGCCCTGAACGGCGACGCCGGCCGCTGGTCGCCCCTGACCGAGACCCTGCTGATGTTCGCCTCGCGCAGCGACCATCTGGAAAAGACCATCCGCCCGGCGCTGGGTCGTGTGCGACCGTTTCGCGGATTCCAGCCGCGCCTATCAGGGTGCGGGCGGCGGCGCGCCGGCGGACTTCATTGAGGCCCTGGACGACGCCATCGTCGGCGATGACCAGCCGGACCTGACCCTGATCTTCGACCTGCCGGTGGAGGTGGGTCTGGAGCGGGCGCTGGCGCGGGGGGGCGCGGAGACGCGGTTCGAATCCAAGGGGCTGGCGTTCCATCGCCGCCTGCGCGACGGCTTCCTGTCCGTGGCGGCCCAGCACCCGGAGCGCTGCCGGATCATCGACGCGACAGGCGAGCCGGATGCGGTCGCCGAGCGCGTCTGGCGG
>DAICXL010000189.1:0-537 GCA_027312185.1 Caulobacterales bacterium
GTCGAGATCGCCCGCCTGTTCCTGCGCTGCGGCCAAAGAGGCGTTTAAGGCCACGAGCAGCCCCAGCATCAGGCCCGAGCCGAGGCGCATCATCCTCAGGCCTTCAGCCGTTCAGCGTGGAAGGCGATGTGGTCGGCGATGAAGCTGGTCATGAAGAAGTAGGAGTGGTCGTAGCCGGGCTGCAGCCGGATGGTGACCTTCTGACCGGCGGCGTCGGCGGCGGCCTGGAGCAGTTCGGGCTTGAGCTGGTCGGTCAGGAAGCTGTCGGCGTCGCCCTGGTCCTCGCCCAGATAGGCGGTGAAAGCCTTTTCGCCCCAGGGGCAGCGGGTCGGCGAACAGATGGGGGCAAAGGCCGAGACCGAGCGGAACAGGTCGGGATGGCGCAGCGCCAGGGTCAGGGCGCCGTGGCCGCCCATGGAATGGCCGCTGATCGACCGCGCGCCCGTGGTCGGGAACTGGGCGTCTATCAGGGCGATCAGTTCGTCCGTGACATAGGACTCCATGCGGAAGTGCGGAGCCCAGGGCGTCTGGGTCGCA
>DAICXL010000189.1:600-849 GCA_027312185.1 Caulobacterales bacterium
CCCCGCGCGGCGAGGTGTCCGGCGCGACGATGATGACGCCGTGTTCAGCGGCGGCGCGATAGGCGCCGGCCTTGGTGGTGAAATTGTCCTCGGTGCAGGTCAGGCCCGACAGCCAGATCAGCACCGGGAACGGCCCCTGCCCGCCCGGCGTGAAGACCGACAGGGTCATCGGTGTGCCGGTCACGGCGCTGTCGTGCTTCAGATAGCGCAGGGTTCCGCCGTGGACGATGTGGGTCTTGGTGGTCTGCA
>DAICXL010000018.1:0-618 GCA_027312185.1 Caulobacterales bacterium
TCGGTGGTGGCGCCAACGAACAGGATGTAGCCGCGCTCGATATGCGGCAGGAAAGCGTCCTGCTGCGCCTTGTTGAAGCGGTGCACCTCGTCGACGAACAGCAAGGTGCGCTCGCCGGCCTTGAAGCGCGCCTCGGCCTCGGCCAGCACCTTGCGGACTTCGGGCAGCCCCGACAGCACCGCCGACACCGACTCGAAGCGCGCGTCGGCATAGCGCGCCAGCAGCAGGGCCAGGGTGGTCTTGCCGCAGCCGCTCTCGCCGACCACGCCCAGAGTCTCGCCGCGGCGGATGGTGAAATCGACGCCGTTGACCGCGCGCAGGGTGCGCGGCTTCTGGAGCAGCCCGCCGCCGACCTCGAACCACACCTTGACGTCCTTGCCCTCGACCAGGATCGGGGCGTCCGGGGCCACGGGCTTGACCTCCGGCCGGCCGCCCCGGCCGGGTCGGTCCAGGCGCGGGATCGCGTCGAGCAGCTCCTGGGTATAGGCGGTGGCCGGGCCGGCGAAGATCTGGTTCACGCCGCCCTGCTCGACAAAGCCGCCGTTGCGCATGACGCAGACCCGGTCGGCCAGGCGCGCGATGACGCCCATGTCGTGGGTGATCAGAACGAGGCCGGCG
>DAICXL010000018.1:628-31235 GCA_027312185.1 Caulobacterales bacterium
GCCGGTCTCGCGCTTCAGCTCCTCCATCAGGTCGAGGATGTCCGCCTGAACGGTGACGTCGAGGGCGGTGGTCGGCTCGTCGGCGATCAGCAGTTCGGGCCCGCAGGCCATGGCGCTGGCGATCATCACCCGCTGGCGCATGCCGCCGGACAGCTCATGCGGGTACTGGCGCAGGCGCCGGGCGGCGTCGGGCATGCGGACCCGGCCCAGCCACTGCTTGGCCTGCTTCATCGCTTCGTCGTGGCTTACGCCCAGGTGGGCGATCAGCTGTTCGGAGATCTGGTCGCCGATCCGCATATGGGGGGTCAGGGCCGTCAGCGGGTCCTGGAAGATCATGGTCATCTTGCAGCCGCGGATGCGGTTGAGCTGGCGCGGCGGCAGGCCCAGGATCTCCTGCCCCTTGAACTTGGCCGAACCCGAGACCCGGCCGTTCTGGGCGAGCAGGCCCATCACCGCCATCAAGGTCTGGCTCTTGCCAGAGCCGCTCTCGCCCACCACCCCCAGGCATTCGCCCTTGGCAACCTCGAGCGACACGCCCCTCACCGCCTCGACCGGCCCGTCGTGGGTGGCGAAGGTGACGCGCAAGTCTTCGATGGCGAGCACGGGTTCAGTCATTCGTGTTTATCCGCTCATCCCGGGGCGAAAGCCGGAGCCCAGGTGTTTATCGGGCGCCGCCGCGGCGGAAAAAAGCCAGATGATGGAAATGGGGGCGGCCGGATGCGCTTTGCCGCCGCCGCCGGCGTGGTGGCGGGCCCGAAAGGATGGAACCGCGCCTGAGTGCGAGTCCTTTGCTCCTGAGGCCGGGAGGAGACTTCTATGTTTGGCGCTTTGAACCGAGCGATCGACCAAGCCCTCGACGAGGGCATGAACGCCAACGGCCGCTCGGCCCGCCACGTCGCAGCCGGCGTGGGGCTGTGCGGCGCGGCGCTGCTGCTGTCGGCCTTGACCGGCTACCATGACAAGCCGGGCAAGGCGCTGAAGCGCAGGCTGGCCAACGCCACCCTCGACAAGCCGGACCTGGGTCCTTCGGAGCAGACGTTTTCGGCGGTCGTGCCGCTGATGTTCCTGTTGCTGACCTTTTCGGGCGTCCGGATATGGAACGCACCGGCAGGTCCCGAGCGCAGTCGCACCCTGGCGATCTGGGGCGGTTTGCAAATCCTCCACGCCCTGTCGAACCTGTGGCCGCCCCGGCGGAAGTCGGCTGAGGTCGCGGCCAACCTGGCCGCCATGGCCGGGGCCCTGGTCTATGCCCGCGAGGCGCGCAAGGTGGATCCGCCTGCGGCGGCGATGATCGGGCCCTATGCGAGCTGGACGGCGATGGCCAGCCTGGTGAGCGCCGAGATCTGGCGGCGCAACAGGGACGGCCTTGACGTCCAATGATCGCCCGCGCGGATCGTCGGCCTGGGCCTATTCCGCCGCGATCTTGTCGGCCCCGAACTTCGGGGCCAGCTCTCCGGCGGCGTAGCGCTTGGCCATGGCGGCGGTGGAGAGCGGCTTGATCTTGCCGGCCCAGCCCTCGGCGCCGAACTCCTGGAAGCGCTGGATGCAGACCTTGCGCATCGCCTCCTTGGCGGGCTTGAGATAGCTGCGCGGGTCGAACTCGCCGGGCTTTTCGGCGAAGACCTTGCGGATGGCGGCGGTGATGGCCATCCGGTTGTCGGTGTCGATATTGATCTTGCGCACGCCGATCTTGATAGCCTTTTGCAGTTCTTCGACCGGCACGCCGTAGGTTTGCGGCATCTTGCCACCATAGGCGTTAATCACGTCCTGAAGCTCCTGCGGCACCGACGAGGAGCCGTGCATCACCAGGTGGGTGTTGGGCAGGCGCTGGTGGATCGCCTCGATCACGTTCATGGCCAGGACGTCGCCGTCCGGCTTGCGGGTGAACTTGTAGGCCCCGTGGCTGGTGCCCATGGCGATGGCCAGGGCGTCGACGCCGGTCGCCTGGACGAACTCGACCGCCTGCTCGGGGTCGGTCAGCAGCTGGCTGTGGTCGAGCTTGCCCTCGAACCCATGGCCGTCCTCCTTCTCGCCCATGCCGGTCTCGAGCGAGCCCAGCACGCCCAGCTCGCCCTCGACCGAGACGCCGCAGGCGTGGGCCATGTCGACCGTCGCCTTGGTGACGGCGACATTGTAGTCGAAGTCGGCCGGGCTCTTGCCGTCGGCCTTCAGGCTGCCGTCCATCATCACCGAGGTGAAGCCGTACTGGATGGCGGTGGCGCAGGTGGCCGGGCTGTTGCCATGGTCCTGGTGCATGCACACCGGGATGTGCGGATAGATTTCGACCAGGGCGTCGATCAGGCGGGCCAGCATGATGTCGTTGGCGTAGGAGCGGGCCCCGCGGCTGGCCTGGATGATCACCGGCGCGTCGACGGCCTCGGCCGCCTCCATGATCGCCAGGCCCTGCTCCATGTTGTTGATGTTGAAGGCGGGCAGCCCGTAGCTGTGCTCGGCGGCGTGATCCAGAAGCTGCCTGAGAGTAATGCGGGCCAAAGACCTTCTCCGTTTCGCGATCCCCGAGCATCCGGGGCGTCAATCGCCGCCAACCAAGCGGCCTTATCGTCTCATATCGGCGGCTTTATACGCCTGGAAGGCCCCAAAAGCCATTGGATCACCTCAAACGGGAGGACTGCCCAATCGGCGCACGACGTCTCGCCTGAGGGGCGATTTAGGCATCCAGGCCATGGCGCGGGCCAGGCTGGCGAGCGTGGCCTTGCGGCCCTTCTGCACGATCCGCCGCTGCTTTAGCACGGGGCCGAGACCGGTCAGGGCGGCCCAGTGGGCGCGCAGCACCGGCATGCCGCGGCCGATGCGGAACGAGGTGTAGGTCATCAGCGCATCGTAGGCGAGGTGGTAGGGCAAGAGCGGCCAGAACCACAGGCCAGGGGTGTTCTTGACCCAGGTCCACACCCGGTTGCGGTGACCGTGGAAGACGGTGAATTCCGAGGTGCGGCCCGAGATAGCCGAGCCGGCGTGGCGCACCACGGCGGACGGGACCTGCACCGCCTGCCAGCCCGCCAGGCGCAGGCGGTAGGCCATGTCGAGATCCTCGCAGTAGCAGAAGTAGCTTTCGTCAAAGCCGCCCAGGTCCATGAACAGGTCGCGGCGGTAGAGGGCGGCGGCGGCGCAGGGGCCGAACACCTCGCCCTCGGGCGGGACTTCGCTGGCGGGGCGGCCCAGGCGGGCGCGCCACGCGACCCCGGCGGCGTGCCAGACGTCCCCGACGCCGTCGAGCTCGTCCGGGCGGTCCAGGCTGAGCTGGGTGGAGCCGAAGCTGGCTGCGCCCGGCCAGCGCGCGGCGGCCGCGACCAGGGCCTCCAGCCATTCCGGGTCGGCGCGGGTGTCGGGGTTCAAGGTGGCCAGCCATTCGGCGGACGAAGCGCGGGCGGCGACATTGTTGGCGGCGGCGAAGCCCAGGTTGTCGCCCATGGCCTCGACCCGGAACCGGGCGTCCGGCAGGCGCAGGGACGCGATGGAGCCGTCGGAGGAGGCGTTGTCGAGGATCACCGCCTCGAAGTCGGTGAAGGTCTGAGCGGCCAGGGCGTCGACGCAGGGCTGCAGGTACTCGCCCGACTGATAGGCCACGATGGCGACGGTCACCGTCGGGCCGCCGGGAGATGCCTGTTCCGCCATGGGCACCGTCTAGCGCATTTCGGGCTGATGTCATCCCGGCCGCCTCTTCCTCCTCATCCTGAGGCGCCCGCGTAGCGGGCCTCGAAGGACGTGGCCAAGGGCGGTGCGGTTGAAGGTCCTTCGAGGCTCGCCTCGCGGCGAGCACCTCAGGATGAGGAAGAGAAAGGGCGTCTTCCGGCCAAGGTCGATGAAGCGGGAATGAACGACCCCCTCCGGGTCCGTTCAGGGCCGGGGGCCTAAAACGGGATCATCGAAACACTCCTAGAGAGGGAGCCAGAGCCATGAACCGCTTCACCAAGATCGCTTCCGCCGCCGCCATCGCCGCCGCCCTGACCGTGCCCGCCACCGGCGCCCTGGCGGCCAGCAAGACCGAGAACGCCCTGATCGGCGGCGCCCTCGGCGCCCTGGCCGGGGCCCTGATCGGCAACGGCGACACCGGCGCCGTCGTCGGCGGCGCGGCCGTCGGCGCCCTGGTCGGCGTCGCCACCGACAAGCCCGACCGCCGCTACGGCCGTCAGGGCTTCCGGTCGAACTACCAGACCAGCTACCGCGCCCAGCCGGCCTATCGCGGCTACAACCAGCAGCCGGCCTACCGGACCAACTACGCCCCGGCCTACCGGACCAACTACGCCCCGGCTTACCGCAACAACGGCTACGCGCCGGCCGGCTACCGCTACGGCTACTAAGTCCAAGACCCTCCGGCCGCGCGTCCCTGCGGCCGGAGGACTTCTTGACCAAAGGCGGGCGCGCCCTATAGGTGCGCCCGTCCGCGCGACTGGCGACTTGAGGTGGGAAACCACCGGGGAACGCGGACCTCAGCTACGCCGCGCGCCTGGGCATTTTCTCGAACTCGCAGAGGAGATGCGCCTTGCCCGCAGCGCCGGAATTTCCCCCCGCCCCCGACCGCGTCTCCATCAAGCGCGCCCTGATCTCGGTTTCCGACAAGACCGGCCTGGTCGAGGCCGCCCGCGCCCTCGTGGACGCCGGGGTGGAGCTGATCTCCACCGGCGGCACCAAGGCGGCGATCGCCGCGGCCGGCCTGCCGGTCAAGGACGTCTCCGACCTGACCGGCTTTCCCGAGATGATGGACGGGCGGGTCAAGACCTTGCACCCCATCGTCCACGGCGGCCTGCTCGGGGTGCGCGACGCCCCCTCCCACGCCGAGGCGATGAGCGCCCACGGCATCGGCGGCATCGACCTGTTGTACGTGAACCTCTACCCGTTCGAGGCCACCGCCGCCTCGGGGGCGACCTACGACACCTGCGTCGAGAACATCGACATCGGCGGCCCGGCGATGATCCGTTCGGCAGCGAAGAATCACGGCTATGTCGCCGTCTGCACCGAGCCGTCGGACCTGGCCCAGGTGATCGCCGCCCTTCGCGCCGGCGGCACGGACCTGGCGCTTCGCAAGACCCTCGCCGCCCGGGCCTTCGCCCGCACCGCGGCCTACGACGCCGCCATCTCGACCTGGTTCGCCGAGCAGCTGGTCGACGGGGCGCCGGAGCGCAAGACGATCTCGGGCCGGCTGGTCCAGACCATGCGCTACGGCGAGAACCCGCACCAGAAGGCGGCCTTCTACGCCTACCCGAACCCGCGCGCGGGCGTGGCCACCGCCCGCCAGCACCAGGGCAAGGAACTCAGCTACAACAACATCAACGACACCGACGCGGCCTATGAACTGGTCGCCGAGTTCGATCCGTCCGAGGGGCCGGCCGTCGCCATCATCAAGCACGCCAACCCCTGCGGCGTGGCGCTGGGCGCATCGCTGGAGGAAGCCTATCGCCGGGCGCTGCAGTGCGACCCGGTCTCCGCCTTCGGCGGTATCGTGGCGGTGAACCGTCGCCTCGACGCGGCGGCCGCGCGGGCCATGGTCGAGATCTTCACCGAGGTGGTGATCGCCCCCGACGCCGACGACGAGGCCATCGCGGTCTTCGCCGCCAAGAAGAACCTGCGCCTTCTCACCACCGGCGGCCTGCCCGACCCGGCGGCCAAGGGAGAAACCTTCCGCTCGGTGGCCGGCGGCTTCCTGGTGCAGGACCGCGACGCGGCGCGCATCGCCGCCGCCGACCTGAAGATCGTCACCAAGCGCCAGCCGACGGACGCCGAGGTGCGCGACATGCTGTTCGCCTTCCGCATCGCCAAGCACGTCAAGTCGAACGCCATCGTCTACGCCCGGGACGGCCAGACCGCCGGCATCGGCGCGGGCCAGATGAACCGCAAGGACTCGGCGCGGATCGCCGCCCTGCGCGCCGGCGAGGCGGCCGAGATGGCCGGCTTGCCGCAGTCGCTGGCGCAAGGCTCGGCCTGCGCGTCGGACGCCTTCTTCCCCTTCCCCGACGGCCTGATCCAGGCGGCCGAGGCGGGCGCGACGGCCTTCATCCAGCCCGGCGGTTCGGTCAAGGACGACGAAGTGATCGCCGCCGCCGACGCGCGGGGCCTGGCCATGGCCTTCACCGGCGTGCGGGTGTTCCGCCACTAGGCGGGTGCGGCCGGCTTTGGGCCGCTACCCGGCCGCCACTTCCCGTACCGCCGAATGGGCCAGCGCCAGCCGAGCGAAGGTCCAGGCCTCGCCGCCGGATTCGATCTCGTCGAGCATGGCGCGCGCCCGCTCGACGGCGGCCCGGCGCGGTTCGG
This sequence comes from Caulobacterales bacterium, assembly GCA_027312185.1. Taxonomy (GTDB): domain Bacteria; phylum Pseudomonadota; class Alphaproteobacteria; order Caulobacterales; family Caulobacteraceae; genus NCED01. The sequence continues at coordinate 6,896 of DAICXL010000018.1, forward strand.
ACCAGGCTGCGATGGCCTGCTGCGGATCGGCGTCGCCCTTGGCCTTGTTCATGACGGCGCGGGCGATGGCGGCCTGTTCGCCGACCATGTCGACGATCAGCTGACGGGCGGCGCGGCGCTCATAGCCGTCGACGGCGGTCAGGCCCGCCGCCGCGCCGCGCAGACGGTCGAAGCCGAACACGGCGCCCACGGTGTTGAACAGGCGCGCGGCCGGCTCCGGCGCCCAGCCCGCTTCCGAGGCCAGGTCGGCGATCTCCACGGCCGAACGCAGGGCGCCGAGGGCGGCGACCGCCGCCGCCAGCGCTTCGGGCGCGCCGGCGGCGACGAACTCGGCGGCGCGCGCCTCGACGGCCAGGCGGTCGTAGTCGGCCAGCAGGGCCGGGCCGGCCGTGTGCAGAGCGTCCACCGCCTCGCGATAGCCGTCGATCATGGCTTGGACTGGCTCCGGCCCCTTCGCGGCGGCCCGGCGCGCCAGCCAGTAGGTCTGGGCCCGCAGCTCCTGGGCCACGGCCTGGAACAGGGCCATCTGCGTCGCGGCCGGGACCTTGAGGTCAAGGGCCGCCACCTCGGCCCACAGGGCGTTTAGCCGGAACATCTTGCGCGCCGCCTCGAAGGCGGTGGCCAGGACGGCCGCATCGCAGCCAAGGGCCGACTGAACCCGGGTGGCGAAGGTCGGGCCGACCATGTCGACCATGGCGTTGGCGAGCCCGGTCGAGACGATCTCCCGGCGCAGCCGGTGGCGCTTCATCTCCGGCTCGAACCTGGCCAAGGCGTCCGGGAAGTAGGCCTTCAGCGTCGCCTCGAAATAGGGATCGTCGGGGGCCGGCCCGGCGACGATCTCGGCCGACAGCTCCAGCTTGGCGTAGGCCAGCAGCACCGCCAGTTCCGGGCGGGTCAGGCCCTTGCCGGCGCCCTTCAGTTCGATCAGGGCCGCGGGCCCCGGCAGGCCTTCCACCTTGCGGTCCAGCCGCCCGGTCGCCACCAGCTCGGCCATGAAGCGGGCGTGGCCGTCGAGCTCGGTCGCGGCCTCCGCCTCCTGCAGGGAGAGCGCGAGGGTCTGGGCGTAGTTGTGGGCCAGGACGTGGGCGGCGATGTCGTCGGTCATGCCGGCGAGCAGCTTGTCGCGGTCCTTGGCCTTCAGGGTCCCGGCCTTGATGGCCTGGCCGGTGAGGATCTTGATGTTCACCTCATGGTCGGAGGTGTCGACCCCGGCGGAGTTGTCGATCGCGTCGGTGTTGATGCGCCCGCCGCTGCGCGCGAAGGCTATGCGGCCCGCCTGGGTGAAGCCGAGGTTGGCGCCTTCGCCGACCACCTTGACCCTGAGCTCGGTTCCGTCGATCCGCACGGGGTCGTTGGCCTTGTCGGCCACGTCGGCGTGGCTCTCGCCCGGCGCCTTCACATAGGTGCCGACGCCGCCGAGGTAGAGAAGCTCGGCGGGCGTCTTGAGGACGGCTCGGATCAGGTCGGCGGGGGCCAGCGTCTCGTCATCGACCCCGAGCAGGGCGCGGACTTCCGGCGAGAGGGGAACGGTCTTGGCGCTGCGGGGGAAGATGCCGCCGCCTGGCGACAGGAGCCCGGCGTCATAGTCGGCCCAGGATGAGCGCGGCAGGGCGAACAGGCGGCTGCGCTCGGCCCAGCTGGCCCGCGGGTCCGGGTCGGGATCGAGGAAGATGTGGCGGTGGTCGAAGGCGGCGACCAGCTTCGTCGCCCTGGACAACAGCATGCCGTTGCCGAACACGTCGCCGGACATGTCGCCGACGCCGATGCAGGTGAAGGGCTCGGTCTGGATGTCCTTGCCCATCTCGCGGAAGTGCCGCTTGACCGCCTCCCACGCACCGCGGGCGGTGATGCCCATGGCCTTGTGGTCGTAGCCCTTGGACCCCCCGGACGCGAAGGCGTCGTCGAGCCAGAAGCCGTAGTCCTGGGCCACGCCGTTGGCGATGTCGGAGAAGGTGGCGGTGCCCTTGTCGGCGGCCACCACGAGATAGGGGTCGTCGCCGTCGTGGATGACCACGCCCTGCGGGTGGATCACCTCGCCGTCGGCGCCCAGGTTGTCGGTGAGATCGAGCACGCCGAAGAGAAAGGCCTTGTAGGCCTCGACCGCCTCGGCGCGCACGGCGTCGGGCCCGCCCTGCCGCGGGAGCTGCTTGGGGTAGAAGCCGCCCTTGGCGCCGACGGGCACGATCACCGCGTTCTTGACCTGCTGGGCCTTCACCAGTCCCAGCACCTCGGTGCGGAAGTCGTCGCGGCGGTCCGACCAGCGCAGGCCGCCCCGGGCCACGGGGCCGAAGCGGGTGTGCACCCCATCGACCCGGCGGCTGGCCACGAAAACCTCGCGATAGGGCTTGGGGTCAGGCAGGGACTCGACCTCGCGACTGGCGATCTTGAAGCTGATGTAGGGCTTCGGCGCGCCGCCTTCGCCGAGCTGGAAGTAGTTGGTGCGGGTCATGGCCTGCACCGCATCGGCCAGGCGGCGCAGGACCCGGTCGTCGTCGAGGCTCGCGACCTGCTGCAGGGCGGCCTCGATCTCGGCATGGACGGCGGCCGACTGTTCGCGCCGCGTTTCCAGGTCGGCGTGGACCGCCGGGTCGAACTTGACGCGGAAAAGGTCGAGGATCAGCCGCGCCACCCCGGGGTGGTGGCGCAGGGCCGCTTCCTGGACCGCCTGGGTCGGGTCGAGGCCCGACTGCTGGCGCCAACGGGCCAGGGCCCGGATCAGGGCGGCTTCGCGCCAGGAGACGCCGAGCTCGATAACCAGGCGGTTGAAGCCGTCGCTTTCGGCCAAGCCGGTCCAAACCGCGATGAAGGCGGCCTCGAAGGCGGCTTGGATGTCGTCGAAGGCCAGCGGGCGGCCGTAGGCGTCTTCCAGCAGGTATTCGTGGACCCAGACATCGGGGCCGCCGCCGCCCGGACGGGTGGCGAAGCCCACCTCCTCCAGGGCCCGCAGGCCCATGTGCTCGACGATGGGCAGCACATCCGACAGGGGCGCGGCCCCGCCGGGCACGTAGAGCTTGAAGCGCAAGCGGGTGTCGGCGTCGTCGGCAAGGCGGAATGGGCGCACGCGCAGGGGCTCGCCTTCGCCCCGCGCCACGGCGTCGATGACGGGAAGGTCGGCGAGGGCCTCCGCCGCGCCGTAGTGGTCGCGGTAGCCGATGGGGAAGGTCTGGCGGTGGCGGGCCAGGGTCGCCGCCACCTCGCCGGGAGGCGCGCCGGCGCCGCGGATGGCCGCCTCGAAGCGATCGGTCCAGCCGCGCAGGGCCTCCGCGATTTCGGCTTCGAGGGCCGGAAGGTCCGGCTCGGGGTGCTCGCCGGCGTCGAGGCCGACGATGACGTGGATACGCGCCAGGGCCTCGTCGGCGAAGCGGGGATAGATCGCCGACACCCGCCCGTTCCAGGCGCGGGCCAGGATGTCGGCGGCCTTCCGCGGCGTGTCGGCGTGATAGCGGTCGCGGGGCACGAACAGCAGAACCGACTCGAAGCGGCCGAAGGGGTCCTTCCACTCGAACAGCCGCACACGGGGCCGGTCGTACAGGTGCAGCACGCCCATGACGGTGCGTAGCAGGCTGTCCTCGTCGATCTGGAACAGCTCGTCGCGGGGATAGGTCTCGAGGATGTGACGCAGGCGCCGCTCGGCATGGGTGCTGTTGAGGTCGCCGGCGCGAGCCTGAACCTGCTCGATCTTGCGCCGGACCAGGGGCAGGGCGCGGGCCTGCTCCTCATAGGCTTCGACGGTGAACAGGCCGACGAAGCGGACCTCGCCGATCGGCGCGCCGTCGGGCGCGTAGCGGCGTACCCCGATATAGTCGAGGTGAACGCGGCGGTGGACCTTCGAAACAAGGTTCGACTTGGCGACCGTGACGGCGGGCGCGGCCGCCAGATAGGCCCTGGTGTCGGCGACCAGGAAGGCGGGCTCGCTCTCCCGGCGCAGCACGTCCAGCTTGGGGTCGCGCAGCACGCCGAGGCCCTCGGCGGCGTCGAAGGTGGGCTCCTCACAGAGATAGTCGCCCTTGGCGTCGCGAGGGTAGTCGTAGCTGCGCGCGCCGAGGAAGACGAAGCGGTCGGCGGTGAGCCAGCGCAGGAAGGCCAGGTGCTCGTCCAGGCCGTAGGGTTGGGGCGGGACCGGCGCTTCGCCGAGGTCGAAGATGGCTCGGCGCATCAGGGCGGTCATGGCCGGGAAGTCGTCCACCGCCGCGTGCACGTCGGCCAGGGTCGCGGCCACGGCCTTACGGATGTCGTCGCGTCGGTCCTCGCCCACCGGCGACAGGGCGACCATGATCAGGGACTGCGGCCTGTCGCGGCCGGGCACGGCGACGACGGGGTGGATCATCGCCCGGATCTCAAGCCCGTGGGCGGCCAGTTCGCCCATGATGCTGTCGACCAGGAACGGCCCGTCGTCCTGGGCGACCTCAAGCAGGTCGAGGGGGGCGGGCCGGCCGTCAGCGTGGACGGCCCGGTGCAGCTTCACGCCGGGCTTGGGCCCCTTGCGGGTTTCCGCGCTGGTCCAGAAGGCGGCCAAGGCCGCCGCCAGATCCTGGGTGGTGAGGCCGGGCAGGTCGCCGGATTCCATATGGCCCGTGGCCTGGAGGACGAAGTCCGCCGCCGGGGGCGACAGGGCCTTCACCCCCAGCGCGGCGGCGAAGGCCTCCGACAGGGCCTTGAAGGGAAAGGCGACCGGGATCGCAGACGCGTCCATCAAAGAGCTCCTCGCTCACGTGTCGCGGGAGGCTAGACCCGGATCGTTAACCCTTTCCCGCCGGCCCGAAAACAGGCGCGGAAACGCCCCCGGACGGGGGGACATCCGGGGGCGCGGGTTCCGCCGGGGGTGAACCGGGGAACATCTTGCGGCCCGCCCTTCGGCTTCATGGGGACGGGGAAGGGGGCGAACCGCAGACTGTCGGACGAGGGGTGCGCCCGACCGGACTGAAATAGGATTGAGGGCGGGCGGTTCCAGGCGGATGCGCTTCACAGTTGCGTGACGAACGATTTTTCTCACTCCGCCTCAGCCGGCCGCGGATTCGAGCCCGCCGGAGGCCTCGTCCGGCCCGGGAAGGCGCGGCGGCGGGGTCAGGATCGGCTGCGCGTCGGGCTCCCCGTCCCCCGACAGCAGGATCGCGATCCAACGGGTGCCGGGAAACTGCGCCAGGACGATGATGCCCATGACGGTGAGCGGCGTGGACAGGAACATCCCCACCACGCCCCAGATCGCGCCCCAGAAGGCCAGGCTGAGCAGCACCACGACCGGATCGATGTTCAGGCTGTCGCGCTGCATCCGCGGCAGGACGACGTTGCCGACCACGAAGAGGATGATCTGCAGGCCGGCGAACAGCACCCCGGCGGGCCATAGGGTGGGGAACTGCACCAGGGCGAACAAGGCCGGCAGGACGCCGGCGATGAAGCCCCCGATCACCGGAATGTAGCAGACGATGAAGATCAGGAAGGCCCAGAACAGGGCGCTCTCCAGGTTGAGGACGGCCATCAGGGCCCAGGCCAGGACGGCGATCAGAGCGCCGGTGACGGTCTGGATCCACAGGTATCGCTCCACCCCGTTGCGGATGCGCACGAAGACCTGGGTGGCGTGCTCGCGGTCGGCCTCGACCGGATAGAGGGCCTCGACCTTCTTGGCGAAGCCGGCCCGGCTGGCGATCAGGAAGCCGAAATAGAACAGCACATAGGCGGCGGTGCCCCAGAAGGCCTGCAAGGCGCTGGCGACGTTGCCCAGATAGCGGATGGGGTTCAGCTGGTTGATCAGCTGCTGCACGGTGGGCGGCACGCTGATGCGAAAGAAGTGCGCCACCTGGGCGATCATCACGTTCAGGCGCGGGGCGGCGTCGAACAGCTCGGCCCCGAAGCCTGCGGCGTTGGCGGCCACCGCATAGACGATCAGGCCGAAGCTCACCGCGCTGATCGCCAGGGCCACCGGCAGGGCGGCCCATTCGGGCAGGAAGGGCGCGTATTTGGCCAGGGTGCGGGCGAACCCGTCGACCATCACCATCAGGAACATGGCGAGCGCCAGGGGGGTGAGGATGCCCCGCAGCCAGTAAAGGGCGTAGGCGGTCGCGATCACGGCGATGATCACCGTGGCCGTGCGCGTCACGCCCTGCTTCTGAACCATTGATTCGTCCCCAACGCCCAAGCTTCCCCTCAACGTATGACGCCGTGCAAGGCTCCCCGCCTGCGTCTAGAAGGGCCCGCATGTCCGACCCCTCCGACAAGCCCGAACATTCGCCCCAGGCGCCGCCCCAGCACCCGCCCATGCGCAGCTTCGGCCGCATCCGCGGCCGCACCATCAAGCCCCGCCAGGCGGCGCTGATGGACACCCTGCTGCCCAAGATCGCCATCGACCTGGCGGCGCCCCCGCTCGGGCCCCGCACCTGGCTGGAGATCGGCTTCGGCGGCGGCGAACACATGGCGGCGCAGGCGGCGATGAACCCCGAGGTTCGGATGCTCGGCGCCGAGCCGTTCCTGAACGGGGCCGCCAGCGCCCTGCGCCACATCGACGAGCGGGGGCTGACCAATGTGCGCCTGCATGTGGGCGACGCCCGCGACCTGCTCGCGGCCCTGCCGGACGCCAGCGTGGAGCGGATCTTCGTGCTGTTCCCCGATCCCTGGCCCAAGGCGCGCCATCAGAAGCGGCGGCTGGTCCAATCGGAGACGGCGGCGCAGTTCGCGCGGGTGCTGGGCCCCGGCGGACGCCTGCGCTTCGCCACCGACGTAGAGTCCTACGCCGACTGGGCCCTGGCGGTGCTGCTGGCCGAGCCGGGCCTGCGCTGGACGGCCCAGCGCGCCGACGACTGGCGCCTGCCGCCGGCCGACCATGTCGCCACGCGGTACGAGGAAAAGCGGCTGGGCGACATCGACCCGGTGTTCTTCGACTTCGAGCGGATTTGAGCCTTCTCCCCCAAGGGAGAGACGGCCTTCATTTGCCTCAGACGGCGCTGACCGCCACCGCCAGCGCCTTGCCGACGTCGTCGTGGCTGAAAGGCTTTTGCAGGGTGGGGCGCGAGCGCCAGGCGTCGGGCAGGCCGCCGGCGCCGTAGCCGGTGGCGAAGACGAAGGGCGTGCCCTGGGCCGCCAAGGCCTCGGCCACCGGGAAGATCGGCTCGCCGCCGAGGTTCACGTCGAGGATGGCGGCGTCGAACACCACCGCCGCGTCGGCGATCATCTCCAGGGCCTGGGAGATGCGGCTGGCGGCGCCGGCCACCTCGCAGCCATGGTCGGCCAGCATGTCCTCCAGCAGCATGGAGACCAGGGCTTCGTCCTCGACCACGAGGACTCGCAGGCCCTGCAGCTTCTCGGCCGGGTCACTCATCTCAGCTAACGCTCCGCGCAAAACGGCGATCATTTTCGTTGGTCTGGAGCACGGCCGCAAGGGCGCCTGCAAAGGGGCTGACAATGCGGGAGCGGCGGTCTATATGAAAGCTCACATCGATCGATCAGCGTTGGATGACGCTTATCGGCGGCGGCCCCCGGGCCCGCCGCTTTTTTATTGGCCTGAAACCGTTGCGCGCAAAGACCCCTGAAGACCGCGGTATCCTGGAGTTGCTCGATCCCGTGGCCGAGGCCGCCGGGTTCGACATCGTCCGCCTGCGGCTGATGGGCGGCGCGGCCTCGGGCCGGACCCTGCAGATCATGGCCGAGCGCGCCTCGGACGGCGACATGGTGGTCGAGGATTGCGCCACCCTGAGCCGCGCCCTGTCGGTGGTGCTCGACGCCGCCGACCCGATCGCGGGCGACTATCGCCTGGAAGTGTCGTCGCCCGGCGTCGACCGGCCCCTGACCCGGCTGAAGGATTTCGAGGCCTATGAGGGCTTCGAGGCCCGCATCGAGCTCGACCGCCTCGCCGAGAACCGCAAACGCTTCAAGGGCGTCCTGGCGGGGATCGAGGGCGACGACATCCTGATTGACCTCGAAGGCGAGGAAGAGACCGCCCAGATCCCGTTCGCGTGGGTCTACGACGCCAAGCTGGTCCTGAACGACAAACTCTTGAAACACGGCGCGGAAATCCGCGCCGCCCGACTAGAAACCGAAGCCCCCGACGAGGAGGAGGAAGCCTGATGGCCATCACCGGAATCAGCGCCAACCGGCTCGAACTGCTGCAGATCGCCGACGCGGTCGCCCGCGAGAAGGCCATCGACAAGGAGATCGTCATCGAGGCGATCGAAGAGGCGATCACCAAGGGCGCCCGCTCCAAGTACGGGGCCGAGAACGACGTCCGCGCCAAGATCGATCAGCGGACCGGCGAGCTCACCCTGACCCGCCACGTCGAGGTGGTGCCCGACGATTTCGTCATGGAAGGCGAGATCGGCAAGCAGACCCTGTCGGACGCCCTGCGCCGCGACCGCGATGCGGTGGTCGGCAAGGTCTATACCGAGATCCTGCCCCCGTTCGAGTTCGGCCGGGTGCAGACCCAGATGGCCCGCCAGGTCGTGACCCATAAGGTTCGCGAAGCCGAGCGCGAGCGCCAGTTCGAGGAGTTCAAGGACCGCACCGGCGAGGTCGTCAACGGCACGGTCAAGCGGGTCGAGTACGGCAACACCATCGTCGACCTGGGCCGCGGCGAAGGCATCATGCGCCGCGATCAGTCGATCCCGCGCGAGAACTTCAACATCGGCGACCGTATCCGCTGCTACATCTACGACGTGCGGCGCGAGACCAAGGGCCCGCAGATCATGCTGTCCCGGGCCCACCCCGGCTTCATGGCCAAGCTGTTCGCCCAGGAAGTGCCGGAGGTCTACGACGGGGTCATCGAGATCCGCGCCGTGGCCCGCGACCCGGGCAGCCGCGCCAAGATGGCCGTGCTCTCCAACGAAAGCTCCATCGATCCTGTGGGCGCCTGCGTCGGCATGCGCGGCTCGCGCGTGCAGGCGGTGGTGGCCGAGTTGCAGGGCGAGAAGATCGACATCATTCAGTGGAGCCCGGACGAGCCCACCTTCATCGTCAACGCCCTGGCCCCGGCCGAGGTGAGCAAGGTGGTGCTGGACGAGGAGGAGGAGCGCGTCGAGGTGGTGGTGCCCGACGAGCAGCTGTCGCTCGCCATCGGCCGCCGCGGCCAGAACGTGCGCCTGGCCTCCCAGCTGACCGGCTGGCAGATCGACATCATGACCGAGAGCCAGGAGAGCGAGCGCCGCCAGCGCGAATTCTCCGAGCGGACCGCCCTGTTCCAGGAAGCCCTGGACGTGGACGAGGTCATCGCCCAACTGCTGGTCACCGAGGGCTTCGCCGCCGTCGAGGACATCGCCTATGTCGAGGAAGAGGAACTCGCCGAGATCGAGGGCTTCGACGAGGACACCGCCGTCGAGCTGCAGACCCGCGCCCGCGAGTTCCTGGAGCGCGAGGCGGCCGAGCTGGACGCCAAGCGCCGCGAACTGGGCGTCGAGGACGGCGTGCTGGAAGTCGAGGGGGTGACCCTGCCCATGGCCGTGTCGCTGGGCGAGGCGGGCGTGAAGACGGTCGAGGACCTGGCCGACCTGGCCACGGACGAGATCCGCGGCTCGTTCGAGAGCCGCAACGGCGAGCGCGTGCGGGTTCCGGGCGCGCTGGAGAGCTTCAACCTGTCCACCGAGGACGCCGAGCGCCTGATCCTCAAGGCCCGCGTCGCCGCGGGCTGGATCGAAGCCGCCGACCTCGAGCCGCCGGCCGAGGAAGAGGCTGAAGGCGAAGAGGGCGACGTCGAAGCGGAAGCCGAGGGCGAGCCCGAAGCCGCCGCCGAGCCGGAAGCGGAAGCCAAGCCGGAATAGGCGTAATTCCCTTCTCCCCTCGGGGAGAAGGTGGCCTCCGTCAGGAGGTCGGATGAGGGGGCGTCTCCGAAAGGAGCGCCCCTTTTCTGTGCCGACAGCCCTGAACCGTCCCTATCCCTCGGCGGGCGTCGAGACCCTTTCCCCGAGGGGGAGGCTACTTCTGTCCCGTGCTGCCGAATCCGCCCGCGCCACGGTCGGTGTCGTCGAGGGTTTCGGCCTCGACCCAGGCGGCGCGGGTGACGGGGGCGATCAGCATCTGGGCGATGCGTTCGCCGCGCCGGATCTCGAAGGCGTCGTCGCCGTGATTGATCAGGATGACCTGCACCTCGCCGCGATAGTCGTGGTCGATGGTGCCCGGCGAATTCAGGCAGGTGACCCCGTGCTTGGCGGCGAGGCCGGAGCGCGGCCGCACCTGGGCCTCATAGCCCTCCGGCAGGGCGATGGCGAAGCCGGTGGGGATCATGGTCCGCCGCCCCGGCATCAGCACGACGGGAAGATCGGCGGCCACCGCCGCGTGCAGGTCCATGCCCGCGGCCCCGGCGGTCTGGTAGCTCGGCAGGGGCAGCCCTTCGGCGTGCGGCAGGCGGCGGATACGCACATCGACGGTCATGGAAAGGCTCCAGTCAATATTGATCAAGTCAGGGCGGCGGCGATCCGCTGCGCCAGTTTTCGCGCCACCTCGCCCTTGTCGGCGGTCGGCCAGGGCTCGACCCCCTCGGCGGTGACGAGGGAGACGGTGTTCTGCGTCCCGCCCATGACCCCGGGCAGGGTGACGTCGTTGGCGACGATCCAGTCGCAGCCCTTGGCGACCAGCTTGGCCTTCGCATTGGCCAGGGTGTCGTTGGTCTCGGCGGCGAAGCCCACCACCAGCCGGGGCCGCCCCGGGCCCCTGGCGATGGCGGCCAGGATGTCGGGGTTTTCGACCAGCCTGAGCGGTTCGGGCGCGCGCCCGGCCTTCTTCAGCTTGGAGGCGGCGGCGGCCTCGGGGCGCCAGTCGGCCACGGCGGCGACGAAGACGGCGGCGTCGGCGGGCAGGGCGGCCTCGCAGGCGGCCATCATCTGCTGGGCCGTCTCGACATCGACGCGGGTCACGCCCGGCGGGGCGGCGAGGGCGGTCGGCCCGGAGACGAGGGTGGTCTCGGCGCCCAGGCGGGCAAGCGCCTCGGCGATGGCGTAGCCCTGGCGGCCCGACGAGCGATTGGTCAGGTAGCGCACGGGGTCGATCGGCTCGACCGTCGGGCCGGCGGTGACCAGCACCCGCTTGCCCGCGAGCGGCCGGGCGGCCGGGCCGTCGAGGGCGGCCAGGATGGCGGCGAGGATCGCCGGCGGCTCGGCCATGCGCCCGGGCCCATATTCCCCACAGGCCATCTCGCCTTCGTCCGGGCCGACGAACAGCACGCCGTCGGCGTCCAGCTGGGCCCGGTTACGGACGGTGGCGGGGTGCAGCCACATGCGCACGTTCATCGCCGGCGCCATCAGCACCGGCTTGTCGGTGGCGAGCAGGGTGGTGGAGGCCAGGTCGCCGGCCAAGCCGGACGCCGCCTTGGCCATCAGGTCGGCGGTGGCCGGGACCACGACCACGAGGTCGGCCGAGCGCGACAGCTCGATATGACCCATCTGCGTCTCGTCGGTGAGCGAGAACAGGTCCTGGTGGACGGTCTGGCCGGTGAGGGCGGCCAGCGACAGGGGGGTGACGAACTCCGCGCCGGCCCGGGTCAGGATGGCGCGCACACCGACGCCGGCCTTGCGCAGCAGCCGCACCAGCTCCAGCGCCTTATAGGCGGCGACGCCGCCGCCGACGATGAGGAGCACGCGCTTGCCGGACGGGGCGGTCATGGGGCCATCCTTAGCTTCGCCGGGGGGACTCGACAAACGAACGATCTTGCGTTCTTTATTTGTTCCGGACTGGAACGGATGGAGGGCTGTCAGTGAAACGGTATTCATTCTGGCTCGCGACCGCGGGCGTGGTGCTCGGCCTGTCGGCCCTGGCCGGGTGCGACGACCGGCTGGCGATGCAGCCGGCGCGTGAGCACGGCACGCAGATGGCTTCGGCGGACGGGGCGGAGGCGGCCCCGGCCGTGGAGCGCACCCGCCGGGACGCCCGGCCGGAGCGCGAAGCGCGGGCTGAACGGGTCTCGGCGCCCGTACGCCTGGTGCAGGGCAAGCCGATGTGGGCGGACAACCGCAACTATTCGGCCGACGAGAACGTCCGCTATCAGTTCGAGCAGCACGGCGCGGAGCTGGACGCCCGCGACATCGACGACTTCGTGGCCAAGGTCCACCGCTTCGTGAACACCCCGCCGGACGGGGCCCTGACCCTGACCCGCGCCAATGGCGACAAGCTGCTGTTCGACGGCAAGTCCGGCCTGTTCGGGGTGGTGCGCAGCGACGGCGCGCCCCGCACGGTGTTCAAACCGGAGACCGGCAGGGCCTATTGGGACGAACAGGTCGCCAGCAACGGCGAGCGCCGCGCACGGCGGGCCAGCACGAACCGCGACGACCGGGGATAGTTCGCCTCGCCGCCCCGCGGGGTGAGCCGATTCAGCCCAGGGTCACGGCCAGGGCGGCGATGGCCGCCGCCAGGGCCAGGATGGCGAAGACCAGCGGGGCGCGGCTGGCCGGCTTGGCCACGACCACGGCCGGCGGGGCGTCGGCGAGGCGGGCGAGGCCCTGCAGGGCCTTCTGGCCGCTGGCCAGGAGGTCGCGGGCGCGGGCGAGCGGCGACAGCTCGCGGGTGATCCAGCGTTCGACGATCGGCTTGGCCGCTTCCCAGATGTCGTTGGCCGGATCGATGCGGCGGGCGACGCCCTCGACCGTGACCATGGTCTTCTGCAGCAGCACCAGCTCGGTGCGCAGGTGCATGTCGAACAGGCCGGTGATCTCGAACAGCTGGCCGAGCAGCCTGCCCATCGAGACCGCGTCGGACTGGCGGCCGACGATGGGCTCGCCGACGGCCCTCAAGGCCTGGGCGAAGTCGTCGATCCCGTGGCGGGCAGGGACGTAGCCGGCTTCGAAATGCACCTCGGCGATGCGGCGGTAGTCCCGGCGGATGAAGCCCCACAGGATCTCGGCCAGGAAGCGCCGCTCGGCGGGGCCCAGGCGCCCCACGATGCCGAAATCGACCGCATGCAGCCTGGCCGGCGCCTCGACGAACAGGTTTCCCTCGTGCAGGTCGGCGTGGAAGACCCCGTGGTCGAGGGCCTGGGCCAGGAAGGCGCGGATGACGTTGTTGGCCAGGGTCGGGCGGTCGAGGCCAGGCAGGTCCAGGCTGGCGGCGGCCGAGAGGGGCGAGCCTTGCACCCACTCCAGGGTCAGGACCCGCTTGCCGACCCCGTCCCACACTACGGCCGGCGCGGTCATATAGCCGTCCCGCGCCATGACCTCGCCCAGCTCGCTGGCGGCCGAGGCCTCCAGCCGCATGTCGAGCTCCATCTCCATCGCGCGGGCGACGGTGTCGACCAGGGCCCGGGGCTCCAGCCGCGACAGCTGGGGGGCCAAGCGCGCGAACAGGGCCGCGCCCAGGCGCATCGCCCCGAGGTCGGCGTAGACCCGCTTCTCGACCCCCGGGCGCAGCACCTTGACCGCCACCTTGCTCCCGTCGATCAGGCGGGCCGGATGGGCCTGGGCCAGGGATGCGGCGGCGACGGCCGGCTCGAATTCGGTGAACAGGGCGGCCAGCGGCCGGCCCAGCGAGGCCTCGACCTCGGCCTTGGCCTGCTCCAGCGGGAAGGCCGGCAGCCGGTCCTTGAGATGGCCGAGGTCGTCGGCGAACACGGTCCCGAAGATGTCGGCCCGCGTCGACAGCAGCTGGCCGAGCTTGATCGAGACGGGCCCCAGCTGTTCAAAGGCGGCGGCGAGGCGTTCCCCGGGCCGGCCCTTGCGCGCATTGGGGCCGGCGAACAGCCTCAGGAAACCGGCGGCGAGCCTGGCCGGCGGCGGCAGCAGCGGCGTGATCTCGCGGGGGATGAGGGCGTCATGGCGCGCCAGCACCCAGCCGGCGGCCGCCATGCGCGCGGCGGACGACAATGGGCCCGGCATCGGGGCGCCCGGCACGGGGGTCAGACCGCCCAGCCGTGGTGGAGGGCCGCGACGCCGCCGGTGAAATTGGTGTAGCCGGCCCGGCCGAACCCGGCCTGTTCGATCAGCTTCACGAAGGCCTGCTGGTCGGGGAAGCGGCGGATGCTCTCGACCAGGTACTGGTAGGACGCCCGGTCCTTGGCCACCCATTCGCCGATCTGCGGGATCACCTTGAAGGAATAGGCGTCATAGGCCTTGGCCAGCGCAGGGGCCGGCGGCTTGGAGAACTCCAGGCACAGGAACCGGCCGCCGGGCTTGAGCACCCGGCGCGCTTCGCGCAGGGCGGCCGAGATGTCGGTGACGTTGCGGATGCCGAAGCCGATCACATAGGCGTCGGCGGAGGCGTCGCGCAGGGGCAGGCGTTGGGCGTCGCCGACGGCCCAGGCGATGGCGGGGTCGAGGCCGCGCTGGCGCCCGGCGCCGATCATCTCGGCATTGTAGTCGATGACCAGTATGGACGGATCGCGGCCGCCGCGGCGCTTCTGGGCGCCGCGAGCCAGCTTGGCCAGGCGCATGGCGATGTCGCCGGTGCCGCCGGCGCAGTCGACGATGGTCTCGCCGGGCTGGGGGTTCAGCCGGGCGGCGGTCATGTCCTTCCACACGCGGTGGACGCCGCCGCTCATCAGGTCGTTCATCAGGTCGTAGCGGCTGGCCACCCGGTCGAACACACCGCGGACAAGGCGGGGTTTTTCCTCGGGCTCGACGTCCCGGAAGCCGAATGTGGCGCGCGCTTGGGTCATGGCCGGCAGACTTAGAGGAAAACCGGCGGCGAGGCACGCCCCGGCGCGCGGACGGGTGGGGGACGGCGCACGCCCCCACCCGCGCCGGCCCGGCTCAGAACCGGTAGCCGACCCCCGCCGAGAGGACCCAGGGGTCGAGATGGACCTTGGACACCAGGGCGCCGCCATTGATTGACGCGTCCGTCTTGAAGAAGACCTTCTTGGCGTCGAGGTTGAGGCTCCACTTGCCCTGCAGGGCCACGTCGACCCCGGCCTGGAGCGCGGTTCCGAAGCCGTCGTCCAGATCGAGGCTGAAGCCGTTCCGGTCCCTGCCGCTGTGGAAGAGCATGTAGTTCACCCCAGCGCCCACATAGGGGCTGACCCGGCCCTGCGGGGCGAAGTGGTATTGCAGGGTCACGACCGGCGGCAGGACCCAGGTGCGATGCACGGCCACGTCGGTGGCGGGGCCGACGGCGCGGACGGTGTGGCGGGTGGTCCCGGCGATCGCCTCGACGGCGATGTTGTCGGTGAGGAAATAGGTCAGGCCGAGGGTGGGCGCCCAGCTGTCGCCGACATCCACGTTCAGGCCGGCCGGCGCTCCGGCGGCGGTGCGGATGGCGTCGTCGCCCTGGGGCCCGACGTTGGTGACCCGCAGGTTCAGGATCACCGCGCCCTTCTGCTTGGGCTGAAAGGTCTGGGCCTGGCTCTGGGCCTGGGCGGCGCCGGCGAAGGCCGTGGCGGCGACGGCGGCCAGGCCGAGCAAGGCAGTGCGGTAGTTCATGATCATTCCTCTGGGGCGCGCCGTTGCGCCCGCGACTCCCGGGCGCGCCGATGCGCCCATGGCCAAGCTTTCACTCGCCCGCGCCGCAGGGTTTGAGCCGGCTCAAACTGTTGATGGATCATCGGCCGGTGTGGCGCCGATGCCGCGACGGTGGCCTTTGCGCCCCGGCCGTCCTATCTGGCGTCCATGCCCGAGCTTCCCGAGGTCGAGACCGTCCGCCGTGGCCTGGCCCCGCACCTCGAAGGGGCGCGCCTGTCGCGGGTTGATCAGCGGCGGCCGGATCTGCGGTTTCCCCTGCCGGAGCGGTTCGTGCAGCGGTTGGAGGGCGCGACGGTCGAGGCCCTGGAGCGGCGGGCGAAATACCTGCTGGCGAGGCTCGACACCGGCGAGACCCTGGTCGTGCACCTGGGGATGACCGGCCGCTTCATGGTCGACGGCCCCGATCCGTCGCAGCCGGGCAAATTCCATCGCGAGGCGGGCGAGGACCCCAAACATACCCATGTGGTGTTCGAGACTGAGGGCGGGGCGCGCCTGGCCTTCAACGACGCCCGGCGGTTCGGCTTCATGGACCTGATCGCGACCAAGGACCTGCCCGCCCACCCCTGGTTCGCCGGCATGGGCCCCGAGCCGCTCGGCCCCGATTTCGACGACAAGACTTTGGCCAAGGCGTTCACGGCCAGGAAGCAGAACGTGAAGGTCACCCTGCTCGACCAGAAGGTGGTGGCGGGGCTTGGCAACATCTACGTCTGCGAGGCTCTGCACCGGGCGAAGGTCGGACCAGAGCGTTCGGCGGGGTCGATCAAGCCCAAGGAACTGTCCAGGCTGGTCGCCGCCATCCGCGCGGTGCTGGAGGACGCCATCCGGGCGGGCGGCTCGACCTTGCGGGACTATCGCCACACCGACGGAGAGCTGGGTTATTTCCAGCACGACTTCCGCGTCTATGACCGGGAGGGCGACCCGTGCCCCACGGCGGCCTGCCCCGGGGCGATCCGCCGGATCGTCCAGGCCGGCCGCTCCACCTTCTTCTGCCCGGCTTGCCAGAGATGAAGCTGCTCCGTCTTTTCACCCTCGTCCTCGCCGGCCTGGCCGTCTCACTGCCGGCGGCGGCCGAGCCGCCGGTGTGGCGAATCAAGCGGGGCGGGGCGGAAGTGACCCTGTTCGGCTCGGTCCACCTGCTCAACCCCGGCCAGGCGTGGCAGACGCCGCGGCTGCGCGAGGATCTCGCCAGGGCCGGCCAGGTCTGGTTCGAGATTCCCCTCGACGCGGAGGCCCGCGCCGCCGCCGGCCCCTTGACCCAGGCCAAGAGCCGGCTGCCCGCCGGCAAGACCCTGTCGTCCTACCTGTCGCCCAAGGGCCGCGAGCGCTTGGCGCGGGTAGCGGGCAAGCTCGGCCTGCCGCCGGCGGCGCTCGAGCCGCTGCGGCCCTGGTTCGTGGAGACGACCCTGACCATCGTGCACCTGCAGTCGCGAGGCGCGACCCAGGGCGACGGGGTGGAGGAGACCCTGGCGGCCCAGGCGCCGGCGGACGCCCAGCGCCGAGCGTTCGAGACCATGGAAGAGCAGATCGGCTGGCTTGCCGGCGCCTCGGCCAAGGAACAGGCCGCTTCCCTGGAGGAGACCCTGCGCCAGATCGAGGAGGAGCCCGAGGCCTTCGACCGGCTGCAGCAGGCCTGGGTGGATGGCGATACGGCCACCATCGTGCGCGAAGGGGTCGAGCCCCTACGCACCGTCACGCCCAAGCTGTACAGGCGGCTGGTGGTGGACCGGAACCGGCGCTGGGTCGAACAGATAGAGCGCTTGCTCAAAACGCCCGATCGGGCATTCATCGTGGTGGGCGTGGGCCATCTGGTCGGACCGGACAGCGTGCCGGCCATGCTCCGCCGCCGCGGCGTCGCCGTGGAGGGACCGTGAAGGACGAAAAGACGGTGAAACGCGAGACGAACGGGACTGTCAGGTCGCCGAAAGCGCCCAAGGCGCCGAAAGGGGGCGGGCGTCAGGTGCGCGCCGCGGCCATGGGGCTGGCCGTGGTGGGCGTGGGCCTGCTGGCCATGGCCCTGTGGTCGGCGGCGGATCGGGCGGAGGCGGCCACCGCCACGGCCGGGCGGGGCACGATGTTCTCCACCTATATCGACGACCTGCCGATCATGCCGGGGCTGAACGAGAACGACGAGGGCTACGCCTTCGACCTGTTCCAGGGCGGCCGGCTAGCCGAGGCCCGGCTGGGGGGCGAGGCCGAGGCGACCGTGGTGCGCGGCTTCTACGCCGCCACCCTGACCCAGCTGGGCTGGCGCGCGTCGGAGACCGAGCCCTATGTCTATCACCGCGGTCGCGAGCGCCTGATCTTCCTGGTCGAGGCCCGCCGGCCCCGCAAGGGCCAGCGGACCGCCAAGGGGCTGGAGGCGGTTTTCGTGATCACCCCTGACACCCGGGGCCCGGCCCCGCTGAGCGCACGATAATGACCGAACCCTACACCTGCCTGCTTCTGGAACGGGATGGTCCGGTCGCCATCGTGCGGCTGAACCGGCCGGAGGCGCTCAATGCACTGTCCGACACCCTGATGAATGAGCTATCGGCGGCCATCGACAGTCTGGAGGCCGACGAGGCGATCGCCTGTATCGTGCTGACCGGTTCGGAAAAGGCCTTCGCCGCCGGCGCCGACATCCGGGAAATGGCCGGCCAGGGTTACGCCGAGGCCTACCGGGGGAATTTCATCACCCGCAACTGGGAGCGGGTGGTCCATTGCCGCAAGCCGGTGATCGCGGCCGTGGCCGGCTATGCGCTCGGCGGCGGCTGCGAGCTGGCTATGATGTGCGACTTCATCCTGGCGGCCGACAACGCCCGTTTCGGCCAGCCCGAGATCAACCTCGGCATCGTCCCCGGCGCCGGGGGGACGCAGCGCCTGACCCGCGCGCTCGGCAAGGCCAAGGCCATGGAGATGGTGCTCACGGGGCGGATGATCGACGCGGCGGAGGCCGAACGCTGCGGATTGGCCTCGCGGGTCGTCCCCCTGGCCGAACTGCTGCCCGAAGCGATCAAGGCGGGCCGGACCATCGCCGGCCTGTCGCCCATGGCCGTGGCCATGGCCAAGGAGCTGGTAGGCGCCGCGTTCGAGACCCCGTTGGCGCAGGGGATCGCCCTGGAACGGCGGATGTTCCAGTCCCTGTTCGGGCTGGAGGACCAGAAGGAGGGCATGGCGGCCTTCCTGGAGAAACGCAAACCCGTGTTCAAGGGCCGGTAGCCGCCAGGCTCAGGCGGCGCCCCAGCGCGCTGTCGCCAGGGCCCGGCGGATATCGTCCAAGGCCAGGGACGGGGCCGCGGA
Organism: Caulobacterales bacterium; assembly: GCA_027312185.1. Taxonomy (GTDB): domain Bacteria; phylum Pseudomonadota; class Alphaproteobacteria; order Caulobacterales; family Caulobacteraceae; genus NCED01. Next base: position 25,528 of record DAICXL010000018.1, read on the forward strand.
CGGGGCGGGGGCCTGCGCGCCCCGGCGGGGCTGGCCGAAGCCGAACATGGCGAAGGCGGCGTCGGCGAAGGCCTTCTCGATCGCCTGTTCGCTGGCGATCAACCGGTCGGCCGCAGCCCCGGTCAGTGTCGGCTTGTCCATACGGGCCTCCATCACAGGTCGGTCACCGGTAAACGAAACCTTAACCGTAAGGCCATGTGTAAGGGCGCCGCTGCGCCGCCTTGTCGCGGCTGGGCGCGCGAAAAACCAAACCGCATCCGAAGCTTGCGAAGCGAAACATTAGGACTACCGCGCCTAGGGTCGGGGTTCGGCGCAGGTTGGCGCCAGTGGTGTGTGGGACTGCAGGTGAGCGTCGATCCCCAAAACGGTGGGCCGCAGCGCCATGCGCCGATGCGCCCCGGCATCTCGCTGCAGAGCCGCATCACGGTGGTGGCGATGATCACCGCGGTGGCCGTGCTCCTGGCCGCCTGCGCCGCCTTCATCGCCGAGCAGTGGCGCACCGCCCAGGCCTATAACCACACTCAGCAGGTCGCCGTGACCACCGTCGTCTCGGCCGGCCCTACCCTGGCGGCGGCGCTCCGCGATCCATCGACCGCCGAAGCCCGATTCGCCCGCCTGCCCGCGGCCTATCCGGCCATTACCGCCGCCTACCTCCTCGACCTTGAGGGGCGGCAGGTCGCGCGGTTCGGTCCCACCGACCGGGCGACCGCCGCGATCGGTCGGAACGAAGCCAGCGCCGTGGTGCGGCAGGATGGTCGGCCGGTCGGCCGGTTCATCACCTACACCCGCCCGCCGTCGATCTGGGCGACCCTGCCGCGCTACCTGTCGCTCACGGCCGCCCTGTTCTTCGCCGCCACGGGCCTGGCCCTGTTCCTCGGCCGCTGGCTGGCGGGACGGGTGACCGAACCGGTCGACCGGCTGTCGCAGGTGATGCGGGCGGTGGCCGACAGCGGCGATTTCGCCCAGCGGGTGGAGCGTTCGGAGGACGACGAACTGGGGCGGCTCACCGATCGGTTCAACGACCTCCTGGCCAGGCTGCATGACAACGACCAGGCCCTGCGCCGCACCCTGTTCGAGCTGGTCGACGCCCGGGACACCGCCGAATCCGCCAACCGGCTGAAGTCGCAGTTCCTGGCCAATATGAGCCACGAGATCCGCACCCCTTTGAACGGCCTCCTGGCCATGACCCAGGTGATGGCGCTGGACGACATCGGCGCGGTGCAGCGCGAGCGGCTGGAGGTGATCCGCCAGTCGGGCGAGGCCCTGCTGGCCATCCTCAACGACGTGCTCGACGTCTCCAAGATCGAGGCCGGCAAGCTGGAGCTGGATGTCGCGGACTTCGACGCCGAGGCGGTGTTCCGGGGCGCCGAAGCGGCCTTTTCCCCGGTGGCGCATAAGAAGGGCCTGGCGCTGGAGCTGGACATCCGTCCCGAGGCCATGGGCCGGCGCCGCGGCGACGCGGCCCGCCTGCGCCAGATTTTCGACAACCTGGTCGCCAACGCCCTGAAGTTCACCGAAGCGGGCGCCGTGCGGGTCACCGTGGACGGCTTGGGCCCGGGCGGCGCCGAGGGGCTGCGGGTGGCGGTGGCCGACACCGGCATCGGCATCGCCGCTGAGGCGATACCCCAGCTGTTCCAGACATTCACCCAGGCCGACAGCTCCACCACCCGCCGCTTCGGGGGCACGGGGCTAGGGCTGGCGATCTGCCAGGAGTTGGCTGAGCTGATGGGCGGCCGTATCGGCCTTGAGAGCCGCCCGGGCGAGGGCTCAACCTTCACCGCCGACCTGCCCCTGCCCCGCGCGGCGGCGCAGACCGCCGAGCCCGTGGCGCCCGAGCCGGCCGACACCGCGGCCGACGCCCGTCCCCTGCGGGTCCTGGCGGCCGAGGACAACCCGACCAACCAGCTGGTGCTGACCACCGTGATGGACATCTTCGGGGTAAGCTTGACCATGGTCGGCGATGGTCGCCAGGCCATCGAGGCGTGGCGCGAAGGCGACTTCGACCTGATCCTGATGGACATCCAGATGCCGCAGATGGACGGCGTGACGGCCACCCGGGCCATCCGCACCGCAGAGGCCGAAACGGGCCGGGCGCGCATTCCGATCATCGCCCTGTCGGCCAACGCCATGACCCATCAGGTCAAGGAATACCTCCAGGCGGGCTTCGACCTGCACGTGCCCAAGCCCATCGAGCTGCCCAGGCTGCAGGCCGCCATGGCGCAGGCCGTGGCCGCCGGCGCGGAAGCGGCCGGACGGGCCGCGGCCTGAGAGTCGCCTTCGCCATCAGGGTTTAGCCGCGGTTTACGATCTTTGCCGTAAGGTTGCGGCGTTGCATAAGCCCTCAGGGCCCAAAAGGACCGGCATGACGCGTATCCTCCTCGCCGAAGACGACGATAGCCTGCGCGGGTTCCTGGCCCGGGCGCTTGAAAAGGCAGGCTACGACGTGCGCTCCTGCGCCGACGGGGAAGCCGCCATAGAGGCCCTGGACGACGGCCCCTATGACCTGCTGCTCACCGACATCGTCATGCCGGGGGTGGACGGGATCGAGGTGGCGCGGGAAGCCGCCCAACGCCAGCCGGCCGTGCGCATCATGTTCATTACCGGCTTCGCCGCCGTGGCCCTGTCGGCGGGCGCCCGCGCGCCCGAGGGTTCGAAGGTGCTGCAGAAGCCCGTGCATCTGAGAGAGATCGTTTCCGAGGTCGAACGGATGATCGCCGCCTAAGCTTGCTCTTCGGGATCGGGGTGTATTATACCCCCCGTCCCGAGGCGGATGCGTAGCTCAGCGGGAGAGCACCTCGTTGACATCGAGGGGGTCACTGGTTCAATCCCAGTCGCGTCCACCATCTCCCTTCTCCTCAGTCCATCCATCGATCACACGCCCTGGCGGCGTGCGTTCACGTGCGTCGGAGCGTCTCTCATCGGGAGATGACCATGAGACGCCACATCCTCACCGGGGCTCCGGGCTCCGGTAAGACGACCCTGATCGAGGGTCTGGCCGCGCGCGGCTTCGCCACCGTGGCCGAAGCGGCGACCGACGTGATCGCGGTGGAGCAGGCGCAAGGGACGCTCGAGCCGTGGACCCGGCCGGCGTTCATCGAGACCATAGCCAGGCTGCAGCTCGCCCGGCGGGCGGAGGCGGACGGGCGGGGGTTCGGGCCGCAGTTCCACGACCGTTCGCTGGTTTGCACCCACGCCCTGGCGATGTTCCTCGGCTTCGAGGTTCCGCCGATGCTGTCCGAGGCCATAACCCGGGCGCGGGAGGCGCAGGCGTTCGAACCACCCGTCTTCCTCGTCGAGACCCTGGGCTTCGTCACCCCGACGGCCGCCCGCAGGATCGGCCTGGCCGAGGCCCTGCGCTTCGAGGCCGTGCATGTGGAGAGCTATCGCCGCTTCGGCTACGCCCTCACGCGCGTGCCGCCTGGGCCGGTGGAGGAGCGGCTGGGGTTCATCCTGCGCCGAGCCGTCGCGTCGTAACGGTCCCCTTACCCCCTTCGCCTAGCTTGGGCGGGCGGAGGATCGGATGATCAAGCTCTTCATCGGCGCGCTGGTCGTCGCAGAACTAGTGATGGTGGCGGGAAGCTTGCCCAAGGGGGCGTCGGCGGGGCCGCTGGTCGGGCCGCCCGCGCCGGTCGACGCCAAGTGGGCCAGGGCCATGGCCCGCAAGGCCGAGCAGGAGGCCCGCGACGAGGCCCGCAAGTCCAGCCGTCGCCAGGCCCTGAACGCCTGCCTCGGCCCCAATCGCGAAAGCTTCAGCCCCAGCCGCTACGAGATCAAGGCCAAGGCCTGCGAGGCTCGGCTGGCGGGCGCGACCGCGGCGGCCCAGGCAGAGCCGTCCGCGCCGTTCGACTATCCCAAGCCGAGCGCGCCGCCCGCGCCGATCGCCGTCGAAGCGCCGGCGCCCGCAACCGCCGGCTAAGCTCTGGCCCGGCGTTTGCTGGGAGACCCGCGACGGGACCGCCAGCGTCCCGATCCGAGGAGCCCATGGCCTACGCCCTTGACCGTTCGCGCGACGCCATCTTCGTCGAGCGCCTGCACGCCAAGACCCTGGCGCGGGGCCTGGCCTGGAGCCGGACCGAGCACGACGGCCGCTACGCCGTGCGGCTCGGCGACTATGTGGTGGAGATCGGCGAGGGGGCGGCCACGGCCTATGGGCCCGAGATCCTGCTGTGCGGCCCCGACGGACGGGCCCTGGAGCTGATCACCCCGGAGATGCTGGACGGCCCTGACCCGCGTGCCGCCGAGGCCCGGCGCGAAGCGTTCGAAGAAACCTATGAGGCGGCGCGGCGCATGGCCCTGGGGGTCGACGCGGCGATCGACAGCCTGATCACGGTGTTGAGGTAGCCCGAAAGGCGAGGCCGCCGCAGGGGCTACACCGCCTCCTCCAGCCCCATGTCCAGGCCCTGTTCTCGGACCTTGCGGTAGAGGGTGGAGCGGCCGATGCCGAGGCGTTTGGCGACCTCGGTCATGTGGCCGGCGTAGATCTCGATAGCGAGCTGGATCAGGTCGCGCTCGATGTCCTCCAGCGTGCGCAGGTGGCCCTTGTCGTCGAGGATGCGCACGGGCGAATCCGATGGCTGCTCGGCCTGGAGCTGGGCGGCGCTAGGCAGGCCGGCGCCGGCGATCGGGTCTGATCCGCCGGACAGCGCCGGCAGCGTCGCCGACAGTTCGGGCGGCATCGGGGCCTTGAGGCCCGAGATGGCCGGGAAGTCGTGCGGGGTCAGGTAGGGGCCGTCGGCGAGGACAATGGCGCGATAGACCGCGTTCTCCAGCTGGCGGACGTTGCCCGGCCACTCGTGGGCCTGAAGCAGGGCGAGCGCTTCGGCGGTGGCGCCGACCACCCGCTTGCCCTCTTCGACGTTGAAGCGGCGCACGAAGGCCTCGACCAGGGCCGGCACGTCCTCGCGGCGTTCGCGCAGGGAGGGGGCCTCGATGGGGAAGACGTTCAGGCGATAGTAGAGGTCCTCACGGAAGCGGCCCTCGTTCACGGCGCCGAGCAGGTCGCGGTTGGTGGCCGAGACGATGCGCACGTCGACTTTCACCGGCCGCTTGGAGCCGACCGGGTCGATCTCGCTCTCCTGCAGGGCCCGGAGCAGCTTGACCTGGATGTCTAGGGGAAGCTCGCCCACCTCGTCGAGGAAGAGGGTGCCGCCCGAGGCTTCCTGGAATTTGCCGAGGTGCTTGTCGGAAGCGCCCCACTCTACCTGTAGAGGAAGGGGACTTCTTGATTGGATTGTTAAAATTGAGCATCTAGTATTACTTTGTTCGGATATCCAGTTTTAAAACTTGTTCACCGTAGTCAACTATACCGGTATCGATGAAGCCATACTTTAAGTAAAATTGATAAGGCATGTCGCCATGCATTTCACAGGATGTATATAAAAAATCTTTGTTGTCTGCTCTACACTTATCGACAATCAAGTCTAGTATTGATTTGCCATAACCTTTGTTTTGATAGTCAAGTGCAATCATGTATCGCCAAAGGTAATAAGATTTGTCCGGTTCTTCGATTTCATCGGGTATCAAACTAAGCATCACAAACCCAATTGGTGTATCGTCTAAATAGATGGCTCTTGGCCACGCATTACCTGGGTTAACATAAGCTTCTGCGATAGAGTACATATTTGGCGCAACACAACTTTTTTGATAATCTGTTAATGTGTCACTTAGTTTTATAACAACCATTAGGTTATCTGTTGTTAATGCTTGTA
>DAICXL010000190.1:0-484 GCA_027312185.1 Caulobacterales bacterium
GGAAGGAGAGGTGGTGATCCGCACCCTGCTGTCGCCGGCGTCTCTGTGCAGAGCCCGTTCGTTGCTGATCGCTGCGAATCGACTCGAGGCCCAGGGCGAGCTGGTCGCGGCGGCGGGCGAGGCGCCGGTCTATGCGGCGTCGCAGGCGGTGATGGACGCCATCGCCGGCTTCCACCTGCATCGCGGCCTGCTGGCCCTCGGCGAGAAGCCGGTCGAGCGGACCGTCGCCGAGACACTGGCGGATCTGCCGGAGGAATGTGTGGTGCTTGCCTGCGCAGGGATCGGCAACCACGACAACATGGGCGGCCTGTTCCGCAATGCGGCGGCGTTCGGGGCGGCGGCGGTGCTCAGAGACGAACGCTGCTGCGATCCCTTCTATCGCAAGGCCATCCGCGTCTCGGTCGGGGCCGTGCTGCGCACGCCGATCGCACAGGCCGCGCCGGCGGACGAGATCGTGGCGCGGCTGCAGACGGCGGGGGCGGAG
>DAICXL010000190.1:494-831 GCA_027312185.1 Caulobacterales bacterium
GCGCCCATGCCGTCCCTCTGGAACAGCTGATCGTGGCCCTGCAGGCGGCGCGATTCGAGGTCGTCGCCCTGTCGCCCGGCGCAACGGAGCCGCTGGCGGGGCTGACGGGCGGCGGCCGCAAAGCCATTCTGGTCGGCTCGGAAGGGCCGGGTTTGCCGTCGGAGATCATGGCGCGCGTCCGGACCGTGGGCATCCCCATGGCCGGTGGTTTCGACTCCCTGAACGTCGCCGTGACCAGCGGCCTCGCCCTGTACCAAGTCACCGCCGTGTCGATTCGCTGACAGTTGCGTGATTTCAGCGCGTTAACGTTTCATGCACCTTGATGAACGCCGATTTC
>DAICXL010000191.1:0-820 GCA_027312185.1 Caulobacterales bacterium
TGAGGCGATGACGGCGTCCCGCCTGACGCCTCGTAGCCGGTCGCTGCGCCAGTCCGGCGGCCTCGCCGAGGATCGCGTCTGGGCCCGGCTACGCGGCGGCGCCGTCGACGGGTGGAAGGTGCGCCGCCAGCACGCCATCGGGCCGTACGTCGTCGACTTCGCCTGCATGCCCCTGTGGCTCGTCATCGAGATCGACGGCGGGGTTCACGGGACGGACGAGGCTGTGCTGAACGACCACCATCGCCAGCAGGCGATCGAGGCGCTCGGCTGGACCGTGATCCGTTTCACCAACGAACAGGCCCTGGGCGAACCCGGGCGCATCGACGCCGCCATCCGCGCTCACGCGAAGACGCTGGGTCTGTAACCCTCTCCCGTTGGGAGAGGGCTTGAGCCTCCGGGAGCGCAGCGATCGGCAAGGCGAAAGGGTGAGGGCCGTGCGCTGGAAGGGCGGCGTTGCCCCGACCCCACGACGGCTTCGCCGACCGACAGGCCCGACCCTCATCCGTCTCGCTTCGCGAGCCACCTTCTCCCACCGGGAGAAGGAAGGGGAAGGGCGGCGACCCTCTTCCGTTGGGAGAGGGCTTGAGCGCACGGCGGCGTCAGCCGGCGTCCTTGCGCGAAAGGGTGAGGGTCGTGCGTCGCAGTCGGCGCCGGCCGTTTCCCCGTCCGTGCGACGGCTTCGCCGACGGACAGGCCCGACCCTCATCCGTCTCGCTTCGCGAGCCACCTTCTCCCACCGGGAGAAGGAAGGGGGTGAGCGGCCGCAGGCGGCCCCTAGTGCACCCGCGCCTTCCCGATGCTCAGCCCGTCCGCCCCCGCT
>DAICXL010000192.1:0-320 GCA_027312185.1 Caulobacterales bacterium
GAAGGCGAAGGCGGCGAATGTGGCGATGTTGATCGCCGCCAGGCTGAGACCCATCAGGGCAGACATGATCGCTGCTCCGCCATGGCCCTGAGCCCCGGTGGGCGCCACCATATGTTTTCGGAGGAAAACTTGGTGGGTGCAGTAGGATTCGAACCTACGACCCGCTGATTAAGAGTCAGCTGCTCTACCAACTGAGCTATGCACCCATCGCGTCGGACCCCGTTTGGCGGGGGTCCCGGCGAGGGCGCGGAACATAGCCGGATTTCTCGGCTTGGCAAGCGAGGGGCGAACAGAAATATGGCGCGGCGCGATCTGACCGG
>DAICXL010000192.1:330-820 GCA_027312185.1 Caulobacterales bacterium
CGGGGCGGTGGACTTCGGCTATCTGGAATCCTATGCCGCCGGTGACCTGGAGGTGGTGCAGGAAGTCCTGGAGCTGTTCCGCCAGCAGGCCGCCCTTTGGGCCCCGCTGCTGGCGCCCGGTCAGGAGGGGTGGCCGGACGCCGTCCACACCATCAAGGGTACGGCCCGCGGGATCGGTGCGGGCGCCCTGGCGCAGGCCTGTGAGGCTGCTGAAACCCACGGGGATGCCCGTTTGCCCGCGGTGCGCGACGCCCTGGACGCCGCCCTGGCGGATGTGGCGGCCTATGTGCACGAACTCATGCTGCGATCCCTTAAGACCCCGCCGGGGCGCTGACGCGCTCAGTGCGTCCGGCCGCCGCCGTCATCGGAGCCGGTGTCCTCTGTGCCCTCAGGCTCATCGGCCTCCGCCGGTTCGGGTGGGCCTTCGGCGCCGTACTGAGCCAGAACCCCGTGCAGGCCGAGAAGCGCGTCCTGGGTCACCACCGCATGG
>DAICXL010000193.1:0-303 GCA_027312185.1 Caulobacterales bacterium
GAGATGGTTCTAATCGGACATATCGATGGCGCACCTGCCGCCGTGTTCCTCACCGGTCAATTCCGTTTCCATTTCTTCCCCAGCGGCGGAAACCACGACCGGCAAGGCCTAATAATACCTGGCGTGCGCATCGAAGTGGACGAGACAAGCTTAGGCGACGGGGATAGCGGCGTGCCCTTGGGATCGGCCGTCAGGACCGAGACGCGCCTGACCGTCCGGGCCAAGTCCGACCGATTTTACAGCTCAACGACGGCGATCACGCTGCACGACGGACTCACCTCGGCAGGCGAGCTTTCGGCCTGC
>DAICXL010000193.1:313-809 GCA_027312185.1 Caulobacterales bacterium
ATTGGCTCCGGCGATGAGAAGCGCGTCCTAACCAAAATTGATCTGACCATGAAAGCCGGGGCCTAAAGGTCACCGCGCCGCGCCCTGCCAAGACCTGGGTCCCCGCTTCCGCGGGGATGAGCGGGGGTGGGGGCGCCGTCATGGCGGTCATGCGCCGGGGCCGGGCGGGGGGTCAGGGGATCGGGAGCAGACCGGGGACCAAGCCGAAAGGTCCCCCCGCCCCGCTCGGCTGCGCCGAGTCGCCCTCCCCTCCGGGGGGAGGGGAAGGGAGGCGGAGGGGCCGGCTAAGCCCTAACGGCAGCGCGCGTCGTTCCGGTCGATCGCCCGGCCTGCGACGCCGCCGGCGCCGGCGCCCAGGATCGTGCCCAGGGTCTCCGACCCACCCGGCGCGATGAGATTGCCCAGGACCCCGCCCGCGAGCGCGCCGACGATCAGGCCGGTCGTGCCGTCGGAGCGGCGGCAATAGAAGCGGCCGTCCTGCCCGCGATAGACGCGG
>DAICXL010000194.1:0-805 GCA_027312185.1 Caulobacterales bacterium
GTCCCGATCGTGGGGGATGCCCGCGAGGTGCTGCTCGACCTGCTGCCCGCCTTCGAGGCCGCCGCCGCGCAGTCGGCCCCCGACATCGTCGACTGGTGGAAGCGGCTCGAGACCCTGCGTTCGCAGTACCCCCTCGGCTACGTCGACGACCCCGATGACGGGCTGCTCGCTCCGCAGTCGGTCATCGAGGCGATCGGTCGGCTCTCGGGCCCCGAGGCGGTCTACGCCGCGGGCGTCGGCCAGCACCAGATGTGGGCGGCCCAGTTCATCCACTACGAGCGTCCCGGCGCCTGGCTCAACTCGGGCGGTGCTGGCACCATGGGCTACGCCGTCCCGGCGGCCATGGGGGCCAAGGTCGCCCAGCCCGATCGCCTGGTGTGGGCGATCGACGGCGACGGTTGCTTCCAGATGACGAATCAAGAGCTCGCGACCTGCACCATCAACAACATCCCGATCAAGGTCGCGATCATCAACAACTCCTCGCTCGGCATGGTGCGCCAGTGGCAGACGCTGTTCTACGACGGCCGCCACTCGTTCACCGACCTCGAGACCGGGTCGAAGAGCGCCGATGAGCAGACCCGCATGATCCCCGACTTCGTGAAGATGGCCGACGCCTACGGCGCCCTGGGCATCCGCGTGACGAAGCCGGAGGAGGTCGAGCCGGCCATCCGGCTCGCGATGGAGACCAACGACCGTCCGGTCGTCATCGACTTCATCGTCAGCCGCGACGCCATGGTGTGGCCGATGGTGCCGCAGGGCGTCGGCAACTCCTCGGTGCAGTACGCCCGCGATCACGCCCCCGACT
>DAICXL010000195.1:0-801 GCA_027312185.1 Caulobacterales bacterium
GGTTCACATTGACGAACACCTCTTCCACCGCCGCCTCCTCGCAGCCGTGGTCGGCGCAGATGGTCCCCAGGGCCTCGAACAGGAACAGCAGGCGTTCGGAAAAGGGCGCAGCCTCAGGCGGGGCCACCACCCCGTGCGCCACCCACCGCAGACGCGCGCCGTCCGAGACGATCACCCCCCAGCCGGTGCGTCGCAGACCGGGATCCAGCCCGATGATTCTGACAGGTTCGTTCGCCATCCGTTCCCCTCATGCCGCAAAGAGGGTTATCGGGCAATGAACGGTTTCAATCGTCGCGCGGATCCAGGCGATAGCCGGTCACGCCCGGTACGGCGCCCAGCTGCTCCGCCAGACGTTGCAGGTCCGTCTCGCTCGCCGCCTTCAGCCGCCAGGTGCGTCGCGCCCGTCCGATGGAGCGCGGCGCCCAGGTCTCGACGCTCGTCGTCGATATCGAGATCCCCTTCGACGTCGTCCGCAAGGCCGCCTGGACCGCGGCCTCGGGCGAGGGCTCGCGCCGCTCCCAGCAGACGACGGCGTCGATCACGGTCCGCCCCGGCAGGCGCTGGTCGATCAACCTCAGCCCGCCCAGGATCGCCGCCGTCACCACCGTGCCCAGCGCCCCCAGTCCGTACAGGCCCACGCCGAACAACAGGCCGATGGCCGAGGTGATCCACAGCGACGCCGCCGTGGTCAGGCCGTGAACGGAAAACCCGGTGCGGAAGATCACGCCGGCGCACAGGAAGCCGATCCCCGTCAGCACCCCGTGCGCCATCCGGGTCGGGTCAGTGGTGATGGTCTCGTTC
>DAICXL010000196.1:0-796 GCA_027312185.1 Caulobacterales bacterium
CGCGACGCCCACATAGGGATAGGCCAGCCAGGTCGCCTTGACGCCCGACAGGTCGGCGGTCTCCGCGTCCCTGACGCCCAGCGCCTTCGCCGGACCCGGATCACAGCTCATGGCCTCCATGATGCCCCAGCCGCCGTGGCTCCAGCCGGCCAGGGCGATGCGGGTCTCGTCGACGTCGGGCCGGGCCGAGACGCCCTGGATCGAGGCCACGACGTCGCCGCCCCGCTCCCAGCCGCGCAGCATCAGGCCGGTGCAGACCGTGGCCATGGCGAACTCGCGCGACCAGCCGCGCGGGGCGTAGGAGTCGACGATCACCGCCCGCCAGCCCGCCGCCTTCGCCGCCTGGGCGTACATCGGCAAATGGCCGCGCAGGCCGCCGCAGCCGTGGAACAGGATCGCCGTCGGCCGCGGCCGGTCGTCGTCGGGGCCGACGACGGTGGCGAAGGGCTCAAGCTTCGCCCAGCGGTCGGAGAGGGTGTCCATGGCGACACCCTATGACGTCCCCTCTCCCGTTGGGAGAGGGCTTGAGCCTCCGGGAGCGTAGCGATCGGCCAGGCGAAAGGGTGAGGGCCGTGCGTCACCGGTAAGAGCCGACCCTCATCCGTCTCGCTTCGCGAGCCACCTTCTCCCAACGGGAGAAGGAAGACGGTTCAGTGCCGGAACACCCGCACGCCGGTGAAGGCCATGGCGATGTTCTGTTCGTCCGCCGCGGCGATGACCTCGGCGTCGCGCATGGAACCGCCCGGCTGGATCACCGAGGTGGCGCCGGCCGCCACGGCTTCCAGCAGACCGTCGG
>DAICXL010000197.1:0-439 GCA_027312185.1 Caulobacterales bacterium
CGCCTGAACAACGGCAATGGCGGCGATGGCGGGGTGACTTTCTCCGACCTCAACGAGGACCTGTGGTCCGGCGGCATCGACCTTGGCTACACGATTGTCGATGGCATCAAGGTATCGGTTGGCGGCGCCTATACGGATACCACGCGCACCAGTTCCCGGCGTGACTTCAAGTTCCTCGCCCCGCCGGATTTCATGGGCTATCCCGAAATCATCAGCGGCATTGGCATGCTGCGTCCCGACTTGTTGCTCGCACCCAGTGTGGTGGACACTTTCGGGATCGAAATGATCGAAACCGACGAAGGCAATCCGGCATTCGCGGCCGGCCTGGAAAACTGGGCCGGTTACGGCAAGATCAACGTCCAGTTGACGCCGGAACTGGGCGTGGAAGCCGGGGTGCGCTATGAACAGGCGGATCAGGCCGTGGCGCCGATCCAGGTGT
>DAICXL010000197.1:549-785 GCA_027312185.1 Caulobacterales bacterium
CGCCAGCACGGCTGCAACCCACCTGAAGGGCAGCTACTGGCTTCCCGCGGCTACGCTCACCTATGAGATCGAGCCCGGCATGCAATTGCGTGTGAGCGCGTCGAAGACGATCGCCCGCCCGCAGTTCCGCGAACTGCTCAACCAGCCCTATTACGATCCGGACAGCGGCCGCCCCTATCTGGGCAACCCGCTGCTGGTGGACAGCCAGCTCTATAATGGTGAAGCACGCTGGGAAT
>DAICXL010000198.1:0-266 GCA_027312185.1 Caulobacterales bacterium
TGGGCGCCAACATCGACGCTGCGTCGCCCCGTGGCAAGGGCGGGCAGGCCACGCTTGCACCGAAGCAGCGCGCGTCCTTATGTGCGCGCCGACCCATCCCACCAGGAGACACGTCCATGACCATCAAAGTCGGCGACCGGCTGCCCGAGGCGACCTTCCGGACCATGACCCCGGACGGACCCAAGCCCGTCACCACGGACGAGCTCTTCAAGGGCAAGCGCGTCGGCCTCTTCGCCGTGCCCGGGGCCTTCACTCCGACCTGCTCG
>DAICXL010000198.1:276-777 GCA_027312185.1 Caulobacterales bacterium
GGTCAAGCACCTGCCCGGCTTCCGCGACCAGGCCGAGGCGCTGAAAGGCAAGGGCCTCGACGCCATCGCCTGCGTGTCGGTGAACGACGCCTTCGTCATGGGCGCGTGGGGTAAGGACCAGAACGTCGGCGACAAGGTGATGATGCTCGCCGACGGCAACGGCGATTTCACCAAGGCCATTGGCCTGGAGATGGACGGCTCCAAGTTCGGCATGGGCCCCCGCTCGCAGCGCTACGCCATGATCGTCAACGACGGCGTCGTGGAGCAGATCTTCGTCGAGGCCCCCGGCCAGTTCGAGGTCTCCTCGGCCGAATATATGCTGGCCAAGCTGTAGGCGTCGCGCTTCCCGCGGGCGTCCCCCCGCCCCGCTCGGCTGCGCCGAGTCGCCCTCCCCTCTAGGGGGAGGGTGAATGGCTCGCTTGTTCTTCCCCTCCCCCTAGCGGGGCGGGGGGTCGTGTCCGCTACCCTTCCAGGTCCCCAACCCCCGCCTGAACCGCCGCC
>DAICXL010000199.1:0-771 GCA_027312185.1 Caulobacterales bacterium
CGGAAGGGGCCGGGCCGGGTCAGGGTCGCCAGGGCCAGCATGGCCGGGGCGTCGGCCTCGGTCAGGGTCTCGAAGGCGGGGCTCAGCGCCTTGGACGGGGTCAGGGCGCTGGCGGTCATCTGCACCAGGGCGATGCGGCGATCCACGGCGACCCCGTCCGGCAGGACGTCGGCCATGGGTCCGTCGGAATGCTCGACCATTCCCGCGCCGGGGTGTCGCCGGGCCAGTTCGGTCAGCCGGGCGCGGCTCTGGGGCGAGGCGTCGGCGGCCGACAGGAAGACCCCGATCTCGGGGTCGATGCGCACGGCGTGGGCGTCGGACTCCGGCGTCGTGAAGGATGACAGACGGGTGGTCAGGGCGTTCCAGACGGCGCGGTCGAGGGGATGGTTCATGGTCGCGCTTCTAGCCCCGACGGCGCGGCGGCGGAACCGGTCGCCGCGACGCCGCGTCCGAAAACCGCCAGCGGCCTACCCCCGCCAGAAGCCGACGATCGTCTTGACCTCGTCCACCACCGGATCGGCGACCTCGGCGGCGCCGTCCTTCAGCACGCGGTCGATCTCGGCCGGATCGTCCATCAGGCGGCGCATTTCGGCCGTGACGGGGGCCAGGGAGGCCACCGCCAGGTCCGCCAGGGCCGGCTTGAAGGCGCCGAAGCCCTGGCCGCCGAACTGTGCGATCACCTGTTCACGCGTCAGGCCGGCCAGGGCGGCGTAGATGGCCACCAGGTTCTTGGCCTCGGGCCGGTCGTTCAGCCCGTCCAGGGTTTCCGGC
>DAICXL010000019.1:0-30507 GCA_027312185.1 Caulobacterales bacterium
CGGGGTGGCCGAATCCGGCAAGGAGATCGCCACCCGCCCGTTCCAGCTGGTCACCGGCCGGGTCTGGCGCGGATCGGCCTTCGGCGGCGCCCGCGGCCGTACCGACACCCCCAAGATCGTCGACTGGTACATGGAGGGGAAGATCCAGATCGACCCCATGATCACCCACGTCCTCCCCCTCGAGCGCATCAACGAGGCCTTCGACCTCATGCACGCCGGCGAAAGCATTCGCTCGGTCGTGGTGTTCTAGGGCGCGGCTTTCAGCAGTTATGGGAGGGGCCGGGTGGACATCCACCCGGCCCTTTTCGATTCTAGGGCGCCCCCTTAGGGGACCATTGCAATACGGGGTTGCGTGCTTCGAGACGCCGGATTTCATCCGGCTCCTCAGCATGACGACTGTAGTGGGTTACAAAAATCTATTTTAAATCAATGCGCAATCGTTCGTCATGCTGAGGAGCCCGAGCAGAGCTTGGGCGTCTCGAAGCACGCAGCGAATTAGGCAACAGCCGCCTTAGGGAAGCCGGGCGAACCAGCCGTGGATCATCAGGGCCTGCAGGAACTGGGTCGGCGCCTCGAAACCGGCCGAAGCGATTATGGCTTCGACCTCCGCCACCGGCAGCAGGGCGACGTCGCGTGCGTAGGCCGTTCTCATCCCTTCGAGCTGCTCGGGGGTGATCTGCCCTTGCCGCATGGCGCTGAACCACACCGGCATAAGGCGCTCGCGGGTCTCGATCGAGGCGCCGGCGGCGAGGTCGGCCGAGACCAGCAGGCTGCCGGGCCGCAGCCGGGCGGCGATCTGGCGGAAGAAAGCGCGCCGCGCTTCCGGGTCCACCAGGAAGTGCGAGACCAGGAAGGCCGTGGCCGCGTCGAACGGGCGTGAAGGCGGCAGGGTCTCCAGATAGCCTTCGTGGAAGGTGCAGCGGCCGGCGATCCCGGCCTCTTCGGCGCGCCGGCGGAAGATGGCCAGCATGGCGCCCGCGGGATCGACCCCGGTGAAGCGCCAGCCCGGGAAGGCCTCGGCCAGGGCGAGCACCTCCGCCCCCGTGCCCACCCCGACGCAGAGGATGTGCGCGTCCGGCGGCAGGTCGGCGAGCAGGGCGCGGGTGGCGAGGTGCAGGACGTCGCGGATCGGCGCCAGCCGGGCGAAGCGGGCGTCGTAGGTGGCCGCGTTCTCTTCGTTGAAGGCCAGGACGGCGTTGCTCATGGTTGCGTCTCCGTGGGGTGGGTGGGGACGCCGCCGCCCCTGGCGAGCATGCGCCGGTGGAAATCGGCAGAGAGGGCCGCGAGCGTCACCTCGCCCATCCGCGCCAGCAGCAGGGCCTCGGCGTCGTGCATGGCCTGGTCGAGGGCCGCGTTCACCGCCTGCTCGACGAGGCATTCGGGGGCCTCGCTGCGGTTGCCCATCGAGAAGGGCGAGGGCGCCCCGAGCGCCGCGTGGATGTCGCGCAGGGTCACGGCCTGAAGATCGCAGGCGAAGGTCCACCCGCCGCCCCTGCCCTTCTCGGACCGGACGAACCCCGCCTCGCGCAGGCCCGCCATCAGCCGCCGCACCACCACGGGATTGGTGTGCATCGCCGCCGCCATGGCCTCGGAGGTCATCGGCCCCGGGGCCTCGGCCAGGTGCAGGAGGATGTGCAGCACGCCGGAAAGTCTGCCGTCGCGGATCATGTAACTTTAGATGTTACGTGATTGGAGGCCTGTCAAGGGTTGGCGCCGGCGAGCGCGGACCGGTATGAGCGGCGGTCAGGTTTGGGAGGACGATCCGGTGACCATTGAAACCATCTCCACGGCGAAGAGCCACGGCGGCGTCCAGGGCGTCTACAAGCACGCCTCGAAAGAGACCGGCACGGACATGACCTTCGCGGTCTTCGTCCCGGCCCAGGCGGCCGACGGCCCCCTGCCGGTCGTGACCTATCTGTCGGGCCTGACCTGCACCCACGCCAATGTCATGGAAAAAGGCGAGTACCGCGCCGCCGCCGCCGAGCACGGCGTCATCGTGGTCTGCCCCGACACGAGCCCCAGAGGCGAAGGCGTGCCCAACGACGACGCCTATGATTTCGGCCAGGGCGCCGGGTTCTACCTCAACGCCACCGAAGAGCCCTGGGCCAAGAATTTCCGGATGGAGGCCTATATCACCGAGGAGCTGCCGGCGATCATCGCCGCCAATTTCCCGGTGAACGGCGGCCCGCAGGGCCTGTTCGGCCACTCGATGGGCGGCCACGGCGCCCTGACCCTGTCGCTGCGCCATACCGGCCAGTGGAAGTCGGTCTCGGCCTTCTCGCCGATCGTCGCCCCGACCCAGGTCCCGTGGGGCCAGAAGGCCTTCGCCGGCTACCTCGGCGGCGACGAGGCGACCTGGCGCGCCCACGACGCAGTGTCGCTGCTGCAGGACGGCAAGCGGGTCGACGACATCCTGGTCGACATCGGCGAGGCCGACCCGTTCTTCGAGCGCGAGCTGAAGCCGGAGCTGCTGGAAGCCGCCTGCAAGAGCGCCGGCGTGCCCCTGACCCTGCGCCGCCACGCCGGCTACGACCACTCCTACTTCTTCATCTCGACCTTCATGGCCGACCACGTCGCCTGGCACGCCAAGCGTCTGAAGTAGCCCATTTCACCGCCGTCCTCGGGCGCCAGGAAACGGTGACCCGAGGATGACGACTTTCACCTATCCGCCGCCGCGCCGGCCTTCGCGCTCGGCCAGTTCGCGTTCGGACGGGCGCGTGCCCGTGCGCACGATCACCGTGCGTCGGCGGCCGTCGCGGATGACGGTCAGGCGGACGATCTGGCCGGGCTTGGCCTTGCCGACGGCGCGGGTCATCTCGCCGCTGGTCTCGACCTTGTGGCCGTCGACGGCGATGACGACGTCGCCCGTCTTCAGCCCGCCGCGCTCGGCCGGGCCGCCGCGGGTCAGGCCGGCCACCAGGGCGCCGGTCTTGACCCCTTCCAGGCCCTCAGCCTCGGCGAGGCCCGGGGTGACGGAGCCGACGCTGGCCCCGATGTAGCCGCGCCGGATCACCTTGCCGCTCATCAGCTGGCGGGCGACGGCGGCGGCCTGATCGGCGGGCACCGCGAAACCGATGCCCACCGACCCGCCCGAGGGCGAATAGATGGCGGTGTTGACCCCGACCACCCGGCCATAGGTGTCGAAGGTCGGCCCGCCGGAGTTGCCCCGGTTGATGGGGGCGTCGATCTGCAGGAAGTCGACCCCCTGGCCGATGTCGCGGCCATAGGCCGAGACGATGCCGGCGGTGGCGGTGCCGCCGAAGCCGAACGGATTGCCGATGGCGATGATCCAGTCGCCCACGCGCGGCTTCGAGGCGTCCTGGAAGTCCACGAAGGGGAACTTGGCCTTTGGGTCCTTGGGGTCGGCCACCTTGAGGACGGCGAGGTCGGTGGTCTCGTCGCGGCCGATCACGGTGGCCTTGAGCTCGCGGCCGTCCTTGAGCGCCACCTCGATCTCGCCGTCCTCCTGGACGACGTGGTTGTTGGTCAGGATCAGGCCATCGGGCGAGATGAAGAAGCCCGAACCCGAGGCGCGCTCCTGGGCCGGGCCGTCTTGCGGGGCCTCGCCCCGCCCCCCCGGACCCCGCCCCTCCCGGCCCGGCTCCTCGTCGTCGTCGAGGCCGAAACCGAAGGGGAGCTGCCGCTCGGCGGCCGGGTCCATGGTCAGGGTGACGTTGATCGAGACCACGGCCGGCGACACCCGCTCGAAAACCTCGGCATAGGTCATGGCCTTGCCGGGACGGGCGGCGCTGCGCGTCACCGCCTTGCCGGGCTCGCCGACCTCGGGCTTCAGCAGCACAGCAGCCGTACCGCCCGCCACCAGCACGAGGGCCAGGAGGGCGCCGATCAACGGCCCCTTGCGCTTCTTCCCGCCCCGCTTGGACGTACCCGTCGGCATGCTCGTGGTCACTCTCGTTTCGTCGGGGAGAATAGGCCCTACCCCGCCCAGATAGGAAACCTCGCCTGCGGGTGGTAGGAGGCGAAGGTGTCGCCCCGCCAACCTTCAACCCCGGAAAGCGGCCTTGTTGGGGCCGAGCGCTTCCAGCGCACGATGTGGCGCGGTGGAACGGCGGCGGCAAGCGGCGAGCGCGTCCTGCCGGCGGAAACCCCCATCGCCCTGGTCCACGACGCCTCGACCACGGCGGTGATGATGGCCACCCCGGCCGACCTGGAGGATTTCGCCGTCGGCTTCAGCCTGACCGAAGGCGTGGTCGAACGGCCCGAGCAGATCCGCTCCATCGAGGTGGTGGAGACCCCGATCGGGATCGAGGTGCGGATGTGGCTGGAGCCTGGGATCGGGGCGGCCCTGACGGCGCGGCGGCGGCGCCTGGCCGGGCCGACCGGCTGCGGCCTGTGCGGCATCGACAGCCTGGCCGAGGCGGCGCGGACGCCCCGCGCCGTCGACGCCGCGCTCACCCTGTCGCCGGCCGACGTGCAGGCGGCCCTGGCGGCCTTGTCCGAACAGCAGGCGCTGGGGGAGCTGACCCGCGCGGTCCATGCCGCCGGCTTCTGGACCCCGCAAGACGGATTGGTGGCCGCGCGGGAGGACGTCGGCCGCCACAACGCCCTCGACAAGCTGGCCGGCGCCTTGGCGCGGGCGGGGGCCGGGCCGGCCGGCGCGGTGGTGCTGACCAGCCGGGTGTCGGTGGAGATGGTGCAGAAGACCGCCGCCATCGGCGCGCCGATCCTGATCGCTGTGTCGGCCCCGACGGCGCTGGCCGTGCGCACGGCCGAGGCCGCGGGGATCACCCTCGTCGCGGTGGCCAGGGCCGACGGGTTCGAGGTCTTCACCCGCCCCGAGCGGATCACCGCCTGATCCATTTTTACGCTCATCCCCGCGGAAGCGGGGACCCAGTTCTTTGGCTGGGAATGCGACGGCTAAAACCTGGGTCCCCGCTTCCGCGGGGATGAGCGGTACTATTCCGACGCGCCCAATTCCGCCAATAGCACCGCCCGTTCCTCGGGGGTGTTGGCGCCGCGGATGCGCAGGCGGGCCGCCGGGTCCACAGGCAGGACAGCCAGCCCGCTCCTCTCGATCAGATGGAACAGCGACCAGTCGCCCCTGGCGTCCGGCGGTACGGCGGCGAGCGTCACGACCATCGGCATGGTCAGCCCTTCATAGGCCGCGCCGGGCGACGGCGCCGCCAAGAGGGGCCGCAGGTCGTCCAGGCGCAGGGTCGGGGCGTCGACCGCCAGCACCAGGGCCCGCTGCAGTCCCCTGCCCCGCAGCGCCGCCATGCCGGCGAGCACGCCGGCCACCGGCCCCTTGCCGGGGGGATCGAGCGTGAAGGGCAGGCCGTAGTCGGCGCCCGCCGTGAGGGTCCAGCTGCAACCGGCCGCCGCCGCCAAGCCGGCCAGCCGATCGACGGCGCGGCGCCCGTTCCAGTCGAGGACGGCCTTGTCCTGGCCCATGCGGCGCGAGGCGCCGCCGGCGAGGATGATCCCGCCCAGGCTCATCAGTCGTCCTCCGCGACGTCGTCGAGGTCGGAGCGCTGCAGCACCGCCGCCAGTTGCTTGCGGGCCCGGTAGACGCGGGTCTCCACGGCCTTGGCGTTCAGGCCCAGGATATCGCCCGCCTCCTTGTGGGACAGGCCTTCCAGCGCGGTCAGCACGAGCGGCTCCTTCAGCCCCTGCGGCAGGCTGGCGATGGCGGCCTCCAGCCGGTCAAGGGCCTGGCGGGACGCCGCGGCGGCGTCAGGGGGGCGGGCCGGATCGACGACCTCGGGCCGGGTTTCGGACGCGCCCGCGAACCCGAACAGCACCCGCCGCACCGCCGCCTTGCGGGCCCGGTCGCGGCATTTGTTGAGGGCGATGCGGCGCAGCCAGATCTCGAACGGACGCGCCGCGTCGTAGCGGCCCAGCGCCGCCCAGGCCGCGGCGAAGCTCTCCTGCAGCACATCGTAGGCTTCCTCGCCGTCGGGCACGTAGCGGCGAACGAAGCGGTACAGCCAGCCCTTGTGGCGGCGCATCAGGACGGCGAACGCCTGCTGGTCGCCCTTGACCGCGCGGGCGGTGAGCGCCTGGTCCGACGGGTCGTCCGCCAGGGTCAAAGCACGCCGGCGGTCAGGGCCTCGACGACCTTCTGGTCGTAGATCCTCCGCTGCTCGGTGGTGAGCACGTCGCGGATCTCGAGCACATAGAGGACCGTCGAACTCTGCAGGTCGCCGACGGATTGTTGCAGGTGGTCGATGGCGAGCTGGGCCTGGGGCCCGAAGGCCATTTCCTCGGACATGGCGCCGGCCAGCTCGACATTGGCGCGGCCGATCTGCACCCGCAGGTCGTTGCGCCGCTTGGTGTGGCGGGCCTCGATCCGGTCGATTTCCTGGCGCTGCTCGGCCGTGAGCTTGAGGCCGCTCTCGACCATCTCGTGGATGGACTGGCGCAGCAGCGGCGTCTCCCGGTCCCGGCCGAGGCTCGTCGCCCCCGCCCAGGCGCCGATGAAGCCCGCGGCCCCCGCCACCACCAGGGTGATGAGGAGGTTCAGCCAGGCCTTTCGGCTCACGCGCCCCCCTCGATGGCGACGGAGAAGGCCAGGCCCGCGTCTTCGGACAGCAGGGCCGCTTCGCTGCGGACGGGCTGGCGGTCGCCGGCGACGCCGCCCACCACCGCGCCCATGGCCAGGGCCACCAGGGCCACGGCCAGTTGCACCCTGACGCCGCCGCCCACGGCCTGGGCGCGCCGGGTCTGGTCGATCTTTGCCCACACGCCGGCCTCCAGGCCGTCCAGCGAAGCGTCGCCGGCATGGGTCGGAGCGGCGCTGAGCGCGCCGAGAAGGTCGTCGAGATCCTTGGCCATGTGATCACCGTCTTGCGGAACGAACTCCGCGTCATCCTAATATACGCGCGGCCCGCCGCCATCCCGCAACATCGCCTGAATTCTTGTGAGGGGTCGGGCGGCGCCGTGCGTATGAGCTGGTGAGGGAGCATTGATCCGCTCCAAATCCTGCTGCTATCGGATCCCACTGGGGAGCACGCGGATGAAAGCCTCACTCTTCGCCTTGACCGGACTGGCTCTGGCGAGCGCGGCCTTGCCCGCCTCCGCCCACCATTCCGCCGCCGTCTACGACCGGGCCCACCCGATCACCCTCAGGGGGGTGATCAAGGACATGCAGTGGACGAACCCGCACAGCTGGATCGAGTTCGTGAGTTCGGGCGACGGCAAGACCACCGCCTGGACCATCGAAATGGAAGGCCCCAATGTCATGCAGCGCGAGGGCTGGTCTCGCCACTCGCTGCTGCCCGGCGACAAGGTCGTCGCCGTGGTCATGCCCTTGAAGGACGGCCGCCCGGGCGCCCGGCTGATCGAGGTGATCAAGGCCGACGGCACCACCTTGCACCTGTTCACCCCTCGCCAGGGCGGCGCCTGATCCCGTTCACATCCGGTTAACCCTGGCCTCGACATCTTCGGCCCGTCTTCCATCCGGGAGACACCCCACCATCACCGACTTTCAAAAGCCCGGTCGCATCGACCGGGCTTTTTTTTGCCCGGGCCGCGCCGCTTGCGCCCGGCGCCGGGGGCGGCTATAGCCCCCCCTCCTGAGAGCGACCTGATCCGCGGTAGCTCAGTGGTAGAGCAGCCGGCTGTTAACCGGCTGGTCGTAGGTTCGAATCCTACCCGCGGAGCCAGCTCTTCCCTCGCCAAGGGGCTCTCTGGCCGATTTCCCCCGTCTTTCGAGGCGCTCCACGAGCGCATGAGCCGCACCGGCTGAGGCGCCGTCAGCGCCCGAACAGCACCGTCACCGCGGCGCGTCCGAGCAGGTCGGCGGTGACCCCGCCGAACACCCATTCCCGAAGCCTCGAATGGCCATAGGCGCCGACGACGAGCAGGTCGGCCGCGCGGCTTTCGCACAGCCTGCGCAGATCGTCGGCGGTGCTGGAATATACCGGCGCCTTGGTCATCGTCTCGGCGACGATCCCGTGGCGGGCGAGGCGGGCGGCGACATCGCGCAGTTCACATTCTGCGGCCCCGTGCGCTTCGGCCTCGCAGATCGCGGCCAGCAGCACTTCCTTCGCCTGTTTCAGGATCGGCAGGGCGTCGCTGACCGCCCGGCGGGTCTCGCGGGTGTTCTTCCAGCCGATCACGACGCGGTCGAGCGTCACCGACGCCTGTCCCGCGCCGACCAGGAGCACCGGCAATCCGGCCTGCATGACCAGCCGCCCGGCCCTAGCCCGCTGGCGGCCGGCGTGCGCCGCCTCCCGGCCCGCCACGACGAGGTCGCCGCACAGGGCCAGGGCCGCCATCGCCTGGTCGGGCGCATCGAATTCCCGCGCCTTCCAGATCACCTCGTGCGGGTGACCCGCCGCGATCTTGCGGAAGTTCGCCTCCGCCTGCTGCAACTCCAGCTTGGCCTGGTCCAGGAGGGCGGCCGCGACCCAGGCCTCCGCGAGGTCCGCATCGAGCTGAACCATCGGGTCCCAGCCGGCCGAGCCCACCCCGACAAGCGCAGCGCCGAAGGCCTCCGCCACGCTCCGGGCGGCTTTCATGCGCGCCTCGGCCTCCTGGTCTGCGGAAGCGTGCACGAGCACGGTCTTGTAGGACATGGCGGCTCCCTTCGCGGCTTGAGGCGGTGCGGGTGTCAGATTTCCGGCGGCTGCCGGTTCGGCAGCTGGATGCTTCTGAGGTAGGCGACGAGATCGTCGATCTGACGGTCGCTGAAGCGCATCCGCGGCATGGAGCGATGGCCCGCGAGCATGCCTTCGCGCAGCGCCTCCTCCACCCGGCTCATGGGATAGCGCCGGTAGAGGTCGCGCAGGGTCGGCGAGCGCGGATTGGGGCTCTCGCCCTCGACCCCGACGGCGTGGCACATGGCGCAGCGGCGCTCGACCAGCCGCCGCCCCGCCTGCACCGAGGCGGCCTGAGCGTCGGAGGCCGCGAGCAAGCCGGTCAGCATTGCGACCCCCAGCAGGGTCCATAGGGATGAGACGCCGTTCATCTCGAATCTCCGGACGCAGGACGCCACGCGGACCGGCGCGGCGCGGATAGGACCAATGGGGGCGGACGAGCCGCCCCGCGCACCCTAGGGATCGGTCCGGGCGAGGCCGTTGATCCCGATCAAGGGCGGGTTGCAGCGCGCCCCCAGCCGACGCCGGGCGACCGGGGCCGCGCGAAGCCGGGCTTGCGTGGGATCAACGGTCCGGCTCCGCCCCCGTCATAGGGTTGGCGGCGAGCAGGCGGGCTCGCGCGGCCCCTTCGCCCCCGGCGTGTTCCTTTGATCGGCTGTGTGATGAGTGAAGTCCTCTTCCATGTCCAAGACCTGACCAAGGTCTACGATGGCGGAGCCGGCCAGGTGCATGCCCTGCGGGGGGTGAGCATCGACATCCTCAAGGGCGAGATCCTGGTGCTGCTGGGCCCGTCCGGCTCCGGCAAGTCGACCCTGCTGAACATCCTGGGCGGGCTGGACCGCGCCACCGGGGGATCGGTGATCGTCGACGGGCGCGAGCTCACCGCCGCCAGCGACCGGGAGCTGACCGAGTACCGCCGGCGCTCGATCGGCTTCATCTTCCAGTTCTTCAACCTCGCCCCCAGCCTGACCGCGCGCGAGAACGTCGCCCTCGTCACGGAGATCGCCGAGGCTCCCCTAAGCCCGGAAGAGGCCCTCGCCATGGTCGGTCTCGAGAACCGGCTGGATCATTTCCCCGCCCAGATGTCCGGCGGCGAGCAGCAGCGCGTTGCGATCGCGCGCGCCGTGGCCAAGCAGCCCTCCGTCCTGCTCTGCGACGAGCCGACGGGGGCGCTGGATTCCGCCACGGGCGTGCGGGTGCTGGAGGCGATCGTCAACGTCACCCGCCAGACCGGCGCGACGGCCACGATCGTCACCCACAACGTCGGCATCGCCGCCATCGCCGACAGGGTGATCCGCTTCAGCGACGGCCGCATCGCCGACATCGCCGTCAACGCGGCGCCGCGCACCCCGGCCGAGGTGTCGTGGTGAGGCTGCGACCGCTCGACCGCAAGCTGCTGCGCGACCTGTGGCGGACCCGCTGGCAGAGCCTGGCCGTGGCGATGCTGATCGCCTGCGGGATAGCGGTCGCCGTGATGGCCCACTCCTCGCGCGAGGCGCTGGAGAGCGCCAAGGACCGTTATTACAGCCAGACCCGGTTCGCCGACGTCTTCGCCAGAGCCGTCCGGGCGCCGCTTTCCGTCGCCGAGCGGCTGCGCCTGCTGGACGGGGTGGTCGCGGTCGACGCCCGCGTGGTGCAGGCGGGGCTCATGGATGTCCCGGGACTGGTCCGCCCGGCGGTGTCGCAGGTGATCTCCCTGCCCGAGGAGGGCGACCCCGGCCTGAACGCCATCGTCATGCGGCGCGGGCGATTGCCGGCGCGCGCCGGCGAGGCGGTCGCCCTGGAAACCTTCCTCGACGCGGCCAAGGTGAAGCTCGGCGACCGGCTGTCGGTCACCCTGCGCGGACGACGGGCCGACTTCATCATCGTCGGGGCCGCCCTCTCGCCGGAGTACATCTATGTCCCCGGCAGCCAGTCCATGCTTCCGGACGAGGCCCACCAGGCGGTGCTGTGGGCGCAGCGCGCCGTCGTCGAGCGCACCGCCGACCTCGACGGCGCCTTCAACGCGGTCGCCCTGAAGCTGGCCCCCGGAGCCTCCGAGGCCGCGGTCCGCACCGCCGTCGACCGGGCGCTGGCCCCCTATGGCGGCGCGCCGGCCGTGGCGCGGGAGCACCAGCTGTCCAACGCCATCGTCGAAGCCGAGCTGAACGAACTGGCGACCACCGCGCGGGTCGTGCCGCCGATCTTCCTGCTGGTCGCGGCGGCCCTGATCCACATGGTCCTCGGCCGCATGGTCGAGGTCGAGCGCGAGCAGGTCGGGCTGCTCAAGGCGTTCGGCTACCGCAACCGCGAGGTGGCGGGCTTCTACGTCAGGCTCGCCCTCGCGGTCGGGGTGCTGGGGGCGCTGCTGGGCGGCCTTCTCGGGGCCGGGATGGGGGCCGTCATCACCGACCTCTACGCCGAATACATGCGCTTCCCGGCCCTCCAGGCCCGCTTCGACGGGGCGGTGTTCGCCCTGACCTCGGGCATCGGCATAGGGGCGGCGGTCGCCGGCTCCCTCTCGGCGGCGCTGCAGGCGGCGCGGCTCGCCCCGGCGGTGGCGCTTCAGCCGCCCCGGCCGCCGAGCTATAGCCCGGGCCTGCTGGAGCGGCTGGGCCTCAGCCGCCTGCTCGACCAGCCGAGCCGGATCCTGCTGCGCAACCTCGCCCGGTTCCGCAGCCGCTCGCTTTTGACCGCGGCGGGCCTGGCCGCCAGCCTGAGCCTGCTGATCGGCATGCAGTTCATGTTCGGCAGCATCGACCAGATCATCGACCAGGCCTACTACCAGGCCCAGCGCTGGAGCCATTCGGTGGCCTTCGCCGAGCCCCGGGACGTGCGCGCGGTCAGTGAAATCTCTCGGCTTCCCGGCGTCTACGGCGCCGAGCCTTTCCGCGCGGCGCCGGCCCGGATCCACGCGTCGGGCCTGCAGGAGACGATCGTCGTCAACGGGCTCCAGCCCCAGGCGCTGCTGGCCCGGCCCCTGAACGAGAGCGGCGCGCCCCTGCCCTTCCCCGGCCCCGGCGTGATCCTCAGCGAAGCCCTGGCCCTCAAGCTCCACGTGCGTCCCGGCGAGCTGGTGACGCTGGAATTCCTGGAGCGGACGCGGCGCACCGCCACGATGGCGGTGACCGGACTGGCGACCGACTATAGCGGCTTCGCAGCCTATGTTCCGCTCCGGGCGCTCAACCGCATCCTGGGCGAGGCGGACGTGGCCGGCGGAGCCCACCTCCTGGTCGCGCGGGACGCCGAGCCGGCCTTCTACGACGCGGTGGAGCGCACGCCGATGCTGGTCGGGGCCGCCTCCCGGGACGACACCGTCGCTAACTGGCGGACGACCATGAGCGAATCCTTCCGCATCACCATGAGCTTCCAGGTGACCTTCGCCTCGGCCATCGCCTTCGGGGTGGCCTTCAACGTCGGCCGCATAACCCTGGCCGAACGGAGCCGCGACCTCGCCACCTTGCGGGTGCTCGGCTTTTCGCCCGCGGAGTGCGCCTACATCCTTCTCGGCGAACTGGCGGTGCTGGCGCTCCTCGCCCTGCCCTTCGGCGTCGGCGGGGGCACGCTGCTCGCCAAGGGGATCGCCCACATCTATGCGCGCGAGGAGATGCGCTTGCCCGACGTGGTGACCGCGAGGACCTACGCGATCTGCCTCACCGCCTACCTGCTCGCCGTCACGGCCGCCGCAGCCCTGGTCGGCCGGCGCATCTGGGGGCTCGATCTCGTCTCCGTCCTCAAGACGAGGGAATAGTCATGGCGCGCAAGACCCGTATCCGACGCCTGAGCCTGATCGCCATGGCGGCGGCCCTCGCAGGGCTGCTGACCTGGCTCTACCTTCCCCGCGCGGCGCCGGTGGAGACCGCCCAGGCGACCGTGGGGCCCATCGCCGAGACCGTGTCGGATCAGGGCGCGACCCAGATCCGCGACCCCTATGTGGTGTCGGCGCCCGCCGCGGGCCGGCTGACCCGGATCGCGCTGGAGGTCGGCGATGTCGTCAAGGCGGGCCAGACCGTCGTGGCCGAGCTGCGGCCCGCTCCGGCCGACCCGCTCGACCCGCGCGCCCGCGGTCGCGCCCTGGCCGCGGTGGCGGCCGCCCAGGCGGGGATCGCTTCGGCCGAGGCCCAGGTCGGGCGCCTGGCCGCCGAAGCCGCCCGCGCCCGCAGCGAGCTGGCCCGGCTGCAGCCCCTTGCGGAGAAGGGCTTCGCCAGCGCCCAGGCTCTCGAACTGGCCCAGACCGCGCGCCGCACCGCCGATCAGGCCGTCCGCGCGGCCGAGGCCGAGACCCGCGCCCGCCGGGCCGAAGCCGAGGCCGCCCGCGCCGCCCTGATCGGGCCGGACGCGGCCGGCGTGGGCCTGATGGCGGTGAAGGCGCCGGTTTCCGGCTACGTCACCCGGGTGCTGCAGAGGAGCGAGCGCACCGTCGCGGGAGGCACGCCCCTGGTGGAGATCGGCGACCGGTCGGGGCTCGAAGCCGACATCGAGTTCCTCTCGCAGGACGCCGTGCGCATCCGCGAGGGGATGGAGGCCGAGATCTACGACTGGGGCGGTCCCCTGCCCCTGGCCGCCGTGGTGCGCCGGGTCGAGCCGCAGGGCTTCACCAAGGTGTCGGCGCTGGGGATCGAGGAGCAGCGGGTGATCGTCCGCCTGACCCTGAAGGAGCCGGGCGCCGCAGCCCGCCTCGGGCCCGCCTACCGCGTCTGGGGCCGGGTGATCCTGCGGCGGGCGCCGCGGGCGCTGAAGGTCCCCGTCGGCGCCCTGGTCCGCGACCAGGGCCGGTGGGCCGTGTTCCGGGTGGAGGACGGCCGCGCCCGGCTACGCCCGCTCGAAGTGGGCGCCATGACCGACCAGGAGGCTGAGGTCCGCGGCGGCCTGTCCGCAGGGGACCGGGTGGTGGTGTTCCCCTCCGACCGCATCGCCGATGGGCGAAGGGTGGCCGACCGCTGACCAGCGGCGCGGACGGCTAACGCAGCTTCAGCAGGTCCAGCACCGCATCGGCGTAGTCCCTGACGTTGGCGCGGGCGGAGGCGACGCCGGAGACGCCGCTCGCCTCCACCGCGTCGAAGCCCCCGCCGGTCACGAACAGGGCCCGGAAGGCCTCCTTCTCGAACAGCGGCGTCGGGATGAACTCGATCTTGCGGGCGTGCAGATTGTCGACGACCGACTTCAGGCTGCGAGGACGCAGGGCGGCCGGAACACGGGTGAGGATGCAGCGGTGCATCAGCGCCCGCTCTCCGCCCCTGAACTGCTGGACCATCTCGGCGGCCTTGACCGCCTGCAGCGCCTCGAGCTGAGACCCGGCCAGGGGGGTGATCACCAGGTCGAGGCGGACGGCCATGAAGGCGGTGGCGCCGCGCAGCGACCCTTCGGTGTCGAGGATGATCACGTCCGGGCTGAGGCGCTGGGCCTCCCGGAAGGCGTCGCGGACGTCCTGCAGGGTGGGGGCGGGATGGACGGTGACCAGCGCCGGCCGGCCCGGCAGCGACGCCCAGTGGACGAGCGGCCGGTTCGGGTCGGAGTCGATCATCGCGACCCGCAGACCCAGCTCCGCCAACCCCAGGGCGAGGGAGAGGGCGGCCGTGGTCTTTCCGGCCCCGCCCTTGGGGCTGACGAACGCAATGGCGCGCAAGTGAACTCCTACGCCACGATCCTCGTGTGGCGACCCATGCGGCCTCCCCGGCCCTGGCCGGGGAGACTCACCTCTGACGACTGTGTGGACTTAGCGGGCCGGGAGCGCCACCGCATAGGCCTTGAACGGCGCGGGGTTCACATCCGGGGTGCGGCGCAGGGAGAGCTTGGACTCCAGGCCCCAGACGGTGTTTCCCACCACGGTGACGGCCGCGGGGCCGGTCAGGCCGTCGCGCAGGGTGCGCACGTCCACCGTGTCGCCGCTGACGGTCAGCAGGTCGATGCTGCCCGACCCTTCGGCCATGACGAACTGGGTGGCGTTGAGGCGGCGCATGCCGTCCGGCTGGGTCAGGGGCCGCGAGGTGGTCAGGGTCACCGGGGCGCCGGCCTGGCCGTTGGCCATCAGTTCGACGCGCAGCAGCTTGCCGGTGGTGAAGCTGTTCACATAGAGCTGGCGGCCGAGGAAATCCAAGCCGTCGGCGCCGGCGAGGTCGGGCGACTTGCTCCACTCCTCCATGGCCTGGCCGCCCGCCGGCAGGCGCAGGATGCGGCCGCCGATGGTCTCGGCGACATAGGCCGCCTTGTCCGGGCCGATGGCGATGTCGTTGCACAGGCCCGTACCGCCCGGCAGCGGGTGGCTGCTGCGGAAGGCCCCCGTCGTCAGGTCGAAGTTGTAGAGCGCGGGGACGACGGGCGCGGCGCCGGCGGCGGGCGGGCCGGGACGGGACGAGCACACCCACAGGGTGTTGCCGGCGTCGTCGGCGAGGACGCCGAAGGTCTCGAGTAGGCCGTGGGCGCCAGGGGCGATCCACTGGGTCGCGGTCGCCGCGCCGGGCGCCGCCTTGAACAGGCCTCCGGAGCCGACCGAGCCGGTGATGAGGGTCCCGTCGCGGGTCGAGGTGATGCTTTCCGGAAAGGCCTTGGGGCCGTCGATGACGAGTTCGGCCCGAGGCTGGGCGGCCAGGGCGACGGGGCCCAGGGCCAGAACCGCTGCGGTGAGCACGGTGGTGGTGAGCAGGGCCGTCGTCATGCGCGTCATCAGGGGGCGTCCTTTCAATCGTTGGTCTGCCCTCTAGCTGTAGCTCGGGCCGGCCGCCGCGCCGACCCTATCCCAGCCGGCGCATCGACACCTTCGCGTGACGTCCCCCGGCCCGCTGGCGCTCAGGCCGGCTGAGCCGGCGCGGAGGCGGCGCCGCCGTCCAGAACGACCGTCAGTCCCGGCCGCGCGGCGCGCAGCCGCTGCGCCCCGGCCTCGGTGACCGCCGTCCCCCACAGGTGCACCGTCTCCAGGGCGGGCAGGGCCTGGAGGGCCGCGAGGCCGTCGTCGGTCACCTTGGTCCCATAGAGGTTGAGCACGCGCAGGGCCTTCAGGCCGGCGAGCCGGGCGAGGCCCGCGTCGGTGATCGGGTTGGCCTCGATCCGCAGGCTGATCAGGTTCGGCATCCGGCCGATGGGGTCGAGCTGATCGTCGGTGAGGCCCACCTCGCGCAGGGTCAGGCGGCGAACCTGCAGCCGCAGCCGGGCCAGGTTGGTCAGATCGGCGGCGCTCAGCGGGGTGCGCAGATAGCGGTTCACCTCGACCAGATTGCTGGCGGCGCTGAGCGGGCGGACGACATAGCCCGCCGCCTCCAGGGCCGCGACCGCCTGGGGGTCGGCCTTGGGGACCACCGGCAAGGCTTCCGCGGCGCCGGCGCCGTCCTGCGACAGGCCGAGCACCTTGGTCAGGGACGGGGTCAGGTCGTCGGACGGTTTCAGCCCGCCGACGCGCGCCGAGCGGGGCGCGCCGACCGCGATCCACCACTGGACGAGCTTGATCTGGTCGGCGTTGAGCGGCGTCTTGCCGTCGGCAGGCATGTAGTCCTTGTGGCCGCCCGGCAGGGTGATGCGGCGATAGAGGTCGCTCCTGGCCGGATCGCCCGGCTTGACGACGGCGCCGCCCTCCCCGCCCAGCATCAGGTCCTCGTAGCGGACCACGGACAGGCCGCCGCGGGCGCGATCCTCGTTGTGGCAGGACTGGCAGCGGCGGACGAGCGCGGGCGAGACCACGTCGAGATAGAGGTCGGCCTCGGCGACCGACCGGACCGGCGGCCGGCGGGCGGCGGGATCAGGGCGGGGCGTGAAGGCGAGGGCCGCCGCGGCCAGGGCGACGACGGGAACGGCGATCAGGCGCGGCTCCAGAAGACGGCCCGGCCTGGCCCCGGGCGCCATGCGGGCGAAGACCGCGTCGCGGGAGATGAAATGGTGCTTGAGCACGCCGGCCAGATGCAGGGCCAGCAAGGCCAGGATCACCCAGACGAGGGCGGCGTGGGCCGTGCCGAACAGGTCGGCCAGCAGGCCCTGTATCCCCGGCGGCAGCATCGGCAGCAGGGGCAGCTTGGGCCACGGGACCAGGCCGAACAGCGTCGTGCCGGCGCCGACCCGCGTCGATGAAATCATCGCCCAGCCGGTCAGGGGCAGGCCGATCATCAGGACGTAGAAACCGGTGTGCACCCACCCGGACAGGCGGCGTTCCATCGGCGACAGAGCCGCCGGCGCCGGCGGCGGCGGATTGATCAGCCGCCAGGCCAGCCGGGCGAGGCTGAGCAGCAGGATCGTCACCCCGATCGATTTGTGCAGCTGGAGCACGGCCGTCCGCGCCGGCCCCTCCAGCTCGTCGAGGCGCCAGCCCAGCGCCAGCTGCAGCACGATGGCCGCGGCGATCAGCCAGTGCAGCAAAAGGGCGAGCGTGGAGTATCGGGCGTTGCGGCCCGGATCGGTCATTGGTGTTTCGCTCGCGACGCCAGGCATACCGGCCATGTTCCCCCGAGGCCGCGCCTTTGCCGCGCTTAGCCCGGCCGCACACAACCAGTTCGACCGTCCCTTTTCCAATAGAACGAAATCATGCCGTGATAGGCAGCGGCTCTCAAGGCGGTCTTTCGGCTACATAATTTCCGCTCATCCCCGCGGAAGCGGAGACCCAGGTCTAGCCATCGCAGCCCCGTCAAGAACTGGATCCCCGCTTCCGCGGGGATGAGCGGTTGCAGATCACTTCAGCATGGCCTCGATGTCCGCGGGCAAGGCGCTCTCCTGCGGCCTGTCCCAACCCTTCTCGAAGTATTTCTCCCACACCTTCGCCCAGGGCCGGTTGAAGTAGTCGACGTAGCGCTCGTCGCTGTTGAGCAGCCGCTTGGGCCGGCCGTCGACGTTCTGGATATTGCCCGTGCACTCATAGTAGCCGGGCCGCGCCGCCTGGTCGCCGAGCGCGGCGCGCCGCAGGAAGCGGTCGACGATCCGCACCGGCTGCACCAGGGCCACGGGATCGTAGAACACCACCTCGTTGTCGAGGCCGACGAACGCGCCGGACGCATCCCGGGAGGGGCGATAGATCTCGATCGCCTCGAGCTGGTCGCTGAACTCGAAGCTGGAGTGCATGGTCCAGGCCCGCACCTTGGCGGTCCAGACGACGAGGGTGTCGCCGTCCCAGAACGCCACGGACTCGCCCAGCCACTGCGGCAGCCGTTCCTGGTGCTCCCCGCCGAGCCGGAAGTTGCGGAAGTAGTTGGGGAAGGCCAGGCCCCCGGAATAGAGCGTGACCAGTTCGGGCGTGACCACCATCTGGAACTTGTCGCCCTGGGACGGATAGGCCCACCAGCGCATGAAGCCTTCCGGCTGGCACAGGGCCCCGGTCCACTGGTGGGAATTGTTGACCGCCTCATGGTACAGTTGCTGGACGAAGCGCGCCTGGTACTCGGGCGTCAGCAGCGACAGGGTCGTCGGCACCTGGGTGATGCCGGCCCAGATCCACCGCTCTCCCTTCCAGGCGAACAGCCCGCCGCCGTTGAACAGCCGTTTGTGGTCGTCCGGTATGGCGGCCTGATCGGTCGCGCTCTCGCTGGCGTCGCGGGTGTAGTTGCCGTTCCAGTCGGGCGTCGTGGCCTTGGTGTAGACCGTCGGTCCGCCCCTCGTCCGGGCGGCGGCCAGCAGGGCCTCATAGTGGGCCCTGGCCGTCGTGTAAGGATAGGGGCTGACGATCTTCTCGCGCGGATAGCTCATGGCGCAGTCGCCCCAGGACGCGGTCGCGGGCGGCTTGGGGCCCATGCGGCCGCTCTCCCAGATGTCTTCGGTGAGCTGGCGCGCGGTGTTGCAGCGGTAGTAGCGGGGATCGGACCACAGGGCCCGGTCCTTGTAGAAGTTCTTCGAGGTGAAGAGGTCGGTCTGCAGCGGCTGCATCCCGGCGGGCGGGCCCTGGACCGGCGGCAATTCCTTGGTGACGACGGCCTGCGGGGCTATCGGCTGGGCGGCGGCCCAGAGGCCGGGCGACCACAATGCTGCAAGGCACGATCCGATCCCGACCAGTCGAGCAAGCGTCACAGAACCCCCCTTTTGTTGTTTTTACTCGCTTAAACTTAGTTGACTCCACATCATCTGAAGTATGGTCGACCAGCCGACTACCGTTCGACTCTGAATGGTCACGCTTACTATTTCCACCAAGGCGGGCGCCTAGCAAGCGGCCTGCGATGCTGCGCCGCAGATGGGGGTCGGCCGGCGCCGGAGCTTTTTTGGGGGATCGGCCCCGACCGCCTACAGTCGCGGTCGCTCGACGATGAACGCCGCGGGAGTGTCGCAATGCTGGTCCGCCACCTGAGCTATTTCTCGGTCCTGGCCCGCGAGCAGCACTTCGCCCGCGCCGCCGCGATCTGCAACGTCGCCCAGCCCACCCTGTCGGCCGGCATCCGCACCCTGGAAAAGTCGCTCGGCGCCCAGCTCGTCGTGCGCGGCCGAACCTTCATGGGGCTCACCCCGGAGGGCAAGCGGGTGCTGGAGTGGGCGCGCCAGATCCTGATGAACTACGATGGATTGCTGCAGGACCTCAGCGGCCTGGGCGAAGGCCTGACCGGGACCCTGCGCCTGGGAGTCCTGCCCCCGGCCATGCCCTGCATCTCGATGCTGACGCGCCGATTGCTGCAGTTCAATCCGGGCCTGTCGGTCGATGTCCGCGAGATGACCTCGGCGGCGATGCAGAAGGACCTCGACGACTTCGAGATCGACGCCGGCTTCACCTACCTCGACAGCGAGCCGATGCTGCGGGTGCGGCGCCTGCCGTTCTATGTCGAACGGTTCGCCTTCGCGACCCGCCGCACGGCCCGGTACGGGGAACGCGCCTCGGTCACCTGGCGCGAGGCGGCCGAGGAGCAACTGTGCCTGCTCAGCGAGGACATGCAGAACCGCCGCATCATCAACAGCGTCTTCCACAGTCTTGGACTGGAGGTCGCGGCGTCGATCACCACCAACTCGTTCCTGGCGGTGCAGTCGCACCTGCGCATCGGCGAGTGGTCGAGCATCATCCCGCACACCTTCGCCTATCTGTTCGGCGACAGCGACGAGATCGTGATCATCCCCCTCGAGGACCCCGTTCGCCTGGAGACTGTCGGCCTGGTCGTGCCGGACCGGCAAACCGAAGCGCCCATCACCAAGGCCCTGTGGGCCGCCTCGGATGGCGGACACACAGCCCGGGCGTGGACGGAGCAGCTGTTTGATAGCCTTCCCCTATCAAGGGGTAAAAAGTTTCAATTTGACCGCGAGCGCGCATTGGCGCGAGGCTCAGACTGACCAGAAAGCCATTCTGGACCAGTCAACGACTTGGCCGACCCCAGGTTGCAGAGCGTAATCCGCAACAGGGGTGGTCAGTAATACTGAAACCGCGGCGGGAACAGCTGCGGACAGAACAACAGATACTCCGCCGCGATTTGAGCCCCCTCTTGCGGGCCCGGCGGAGAACGAGGCAGGAGACAGTCAGGTGCAGACGGGCGTGACGAAGGACGGCGGGCGTCTGGTCCGGTCAGCGGGCGCCGGCCTCGCCGTCCTGACCCTCGCCGCCTGCGGCGGCTACGAGCGCCCCAAGGCCGTGGCGGACGCGGCCGCGATGGTCCCCGACAAGGTCGACTACAACTGGGACGTCAGGCCGATCCTGTCGCAGAACTGCTTCGCCTGTCACGGCAACGACGCCGCCAAGCGCAAGGCCGGGCTGCGCCTCGACGTTGCGGCCGACGCCTATGGGCCGCTGCCCGAGAACAAGAAGCGTCACGCGATCGTTCGCGGCAATCCCGGGAAGAGCGAGCTTCTGCGCCGCATACTGACGACCGATCCTGACGCGCGCATGCCGCCGATGGACAGCCACAAGGTCATGACGCCGGTCCAGATCGCCACCCTGGAGAAGTGGATCAAGCAGGGCGCCAAGTACAAGGAGCACTGGGCCTACATTCCCGCCAAGGTCGTCCGGCCCAAGGGCAGCCCGTTCGACAAGCAGGCGGTGAACACGGTCGATCGCTACGTCTTCGCCAAGCTGGACAAGCACGGCCTCAAGCCGTCGCCGCAGGCCGACCGCGAGACCCTGATCAATCGCGTCACCCTCGACCTCACCGGCCTGCCGCCGAGCCTGCAGGAGGTCGACGCCTTCGTCGCCGACAAGCGCCCCGACGCCTACGAGCGCCTGGTCGACCGGCTGCTGGCCTCGCCCGCCTATGGCGAGCGGATGGCCAACGACTGGATGGATGTGGCCCGCTATTCCGAGACGGACGGCTATCTCGACGACCGGCACGGCCGCTTCTTCGCCCCGTGGCGCGAGTGGGTGATCGGCGCCTTCAACCGCAACATGCCCTACGACAGGTTCGCCACCTGGCAGCTCGCCGGCGACCTGATGCCGAACCGCACCCGCGAACAGGTGCTCGCCACCGCCTTCGGGCGGCTTGGCCGCAAGTCGACCGAGAACGGCGTCATCGACGAGGAGATGAGGGTCGAGTACCGCAACGAGCGGGCCGAACTCGTCGGCAAGGCCTTCCTCGGCCTGACCGTGGGCTGCGCCCGCTGCCATGACCACAAGTACGACGTGATCAGCCAGAAGGAGTATTACGCCCTCACCGGCTTCTTCAATTCCATCGACGAGCGGGGCCAGTTCGCCACCGCCGCGACCGGCCGCATCACCGGCCCCACCCTCAACTGGCCGACCGCCCAGCAGCAGGCCGAGCAGTCGCGCCTGCTCGCGGCGGTGAACGTCCGCAAGGCGGCCTATGAGGCGGCGCGGCGCACGGCGGCGATAAACCTCGCGCCCCGGATCGACGCCGTCCTGGCCAAGCCAGGCGCGGCCGGCGGCCAGGTCGCCCAGGCCCTGCAAGGCGCCACCGAGGCCTACTTCCCCTTCGACACGGCCTACAAGGGCTCGGTGGAGATGTTCAAGCGTCCCCGCTTCCGCCAGCCTCCGCCGCCTTCGACCGACCCGGCGTTCCTGCCCGAAGAGGCCAGCGCGCCGCGCCCGCCGCCGGCCCCCGCCGCCGCGCCCAAACCCGCCGAGACGCTGCTGCCGAACGCCGTGGTGGAAGCCGATCTTCAGCTGACGCCCAGCGGCCTGCCCGGCGGCCTGCCCGCCGCGGTGGAGCGCGCCAAGTTCGTGCCCGGGGTGAAGGGCAAGGCGTTCTACATCGACAACGACCGGGCGATGCTGCCGCCCAAGATCGGCTGGCACGAACGGGGCGAAGACTTCGCCTTCGACTTCTGGATGAAGCCGCGGACGGGCAAGGCGTATAAGGACGCCGTCGTCATCAACCACCAGGACCACACCTTCTACGTCGGCGACGGCGGCTACACGGTGCGGATGGAGGGGGACCGCCTCCGGTTCGAGTTCGTCCACAACAGCCCGTTCAACATGATCAGCGTCGTGGGCAAGCGGCCTGTCCCGGCGGGCCGGTGGACCCACGTGACGGTCTCCTACGACGGTTCCAGCAAGGCGTCGGGGGTGAAGGCCTATCTCGACGGCCAGCCCGTCGAGCTCGAGGTGCGTCACGACAACCTGACCCGCACCATGCTGCCGACCGGCGTGCGCGGCACCGGCGACGGCGACTTCTTCAACTTCTCGCTGGGGACCAAGTGGCGGGCCGAGGAATTCACCGGCGGCGCCATCGACGAGGTGCGGATCTTCAATCGCGCCCTGACCCCCGTCGAGGCGTCGTGGCTGCACAATCCCGCCAAGACGACGATCAATCGCGAGCGGATGCTGGAGCTGGCGGTCGCCACCGACCCGCAGGTGGTCGCCGCCAAGACGGCGTTCGCCGCGGCCGTCGCGGCCCAGACCCAGGCCATGGCCCCGATCAAGCAGATCATGGTGATGGGGGATTCCCCCCAGGTCCGCCCGACCTACCTGCTCAACGTCGGCCTCTATGACCAGCCGCGCGACGAGGTGAAGCCGCGCGGCTTCGACCGGGTGTTCAAGTGGAAGGCCAAGACGCCGGAGAACCGGCTCGGCCTGACCGAATGGCTGTTCGACAAGAAGAACCCCCTCACCGCGCGGGTGTTCGTCAACCGGCTGTGGGCCTCCCACTTCGGCGCCGGCATCGTGCCGACTGTCGAAGACTTCGGCACCCAGGGCGCCAACCCCACCAACCCGGAGCTGCTCGACTGGCTCGCCGTCGAGTTCGTCCGCTCGGGGTGGGACATCAAGCACATGCACCGGCTGATGGTGACGTCCTCGACCTATCGCCAGTCGTCGACGGTCACCAAGGATCGGCTGGAGCAGGATCCGCAGAACGTCTACCTGTCGCGGGGCCCACGTTACCGTCTGTCAGCCGAGCAGATCCGCGACAACGCCCTGGCCGCGAGCGGCCTGCTGGTCAACAAGATCGGCGGCGGCAGCACCTATCCCTATCAGCCCGCCGGGGTCTGGGAGGACAGCAACTCGGTCTACCTCTACCCGGACGCCCCCCTGGCGCCGAACGACCAGAACCACCGGCGTTCGATGTACACCTTCATGAAGCGCAACGCCCAGGCGCCGTCGATGGTGCTGTTCGACCAGGCTGACCGGAACGTCTCCACGGTCAGCCGGCGGACCTCCAACACCCCGCTGCAGGCGCTGGTGCTGCTGAACGATCCGCAGTTCCTGGAGGCCTACCGGGCGCTGGCCGAGCGGTCGCGGCGGATGGGCGGCGACGAAGAGCAGCAGATCGTCACCATGTTCCGGCTGGCGGTCCGGCGCTCGCCGCGCCCGACCGAGCTGAAGGCGCTGACCACCTACTACGCCGCCGAGAAGGCCCGTTTCGCCCGGGAGCCGGAGAAGGCCCAGAAGCTGCTGCGGATCGGCGTCAAGGCCCCCGACCCGACGGACGACCCGGCCGCGACCGCCGCCATGAGCATGGTCGCCGCCGGGATCATGAACACGCCCGACGCCTACTCGATCCGATAGGAAAAGCGCTGTGAGCCAGCCCTACAATCCGAAGAACGCGTCCGACCCGGTCAACAAGGCCCGCCGGGGCTTTCTGATCGGCTCAGGCCTGGGCATGGGCTCGCTGGCCTTCGCTCACCTGCTGCGCGCCGACAACGCCTTTGGTCTGGGCGGCAAGCCCAAGGCTCCGACGGCGGTCGACATCGACCGCGGCGCCCTCGGCACCGGCCAGATCACCCCGCGGGCCAAGCGGGTGCTGTGGATCCACCAGTACGGCTCCTTCTCCCAGCTCGACACCTTCGACTACAAGCCGACCCTGATCAAAATGCACGGCCAGGAGATCCCGCCCTCGGTGAAGAACGCCGGCGGCCGCATCTCCGCCATGACCGGGGCCCAGGCGTCGTTCCCGCTGATCAAGCCGATGCGTCCGTTCGCCCAGCACGGCCAGAGCGGGGCCTGGGTCTCGGAGCTGTTTCCCCACATCGCGGGCATCGTCGACGAGGTGGCCTTCATCAAGTCGATGTGGACCGAACAGGTGAACCACGACCCGGCGCAGAAATTCCTGCACACCGGCTTCCAGCTCTCGGGCAGGCCGACCCACGGGGCGTGGATGCACTACGCCCTGGGCACCGACAACGCCAACCTGCCGAGCTACGTCGGCCTGGTTTCGATGGGGACCCGGCAAGGGATGACGGTGGACAGCGGCGCCTTCGCGTCCGGCTTCCTGCCGTCGCACCACCAGGGGGTGCTGTTCCGCTCCGGCGACGACCCGGTGCACTACGTCAACAGCCCCGAGGCCATCGACCGCCAGCAACGGCGCGCGGAACTCGACCTGATCTCCACGCTCTCGCACGATCAATACCAGAACTCCGGCGATCCCGAGATCCTGTCCAAACTCAGCCAGTACGAGATGGCCTATCGGATGCAGGAATCGGTGCCGGAGATCGCCGACATCACCAACGAACCGCAGCACATCCTCGACATGTACGGGCCCGACGTCCACAAGCCCGGCACCTTCGCCAAGAACTGCCTGATCGCCCGCCGGCTGCTGGAGCGGGACGTGAAGTTCGTGCAGATGATGCAGGTGGGCTGGGACCACCACGCCAATATGGAGCAGCTGCACCCGATCGACTGCCTGAGCGCCGACCAGGCGACGGCCGGCCTGATCATGGACCTGAAGCAGCGGGGCCTGCTCGACGACACCCTGGTGGTGTGGGGCAGCGAGTTCGGCAGGACGGCGTTCGCCCAAGGCCAGCTGTCGTCCAGCTATGGCCGCGACCACCACGGCAGCGCCTTCACCTACATGCTGGCCGGGGCGGGCATCAAACCCGGCGTCACCTACGGCCGCACCGACGACTTCGGCTACAACATCGTCGAGAACCCGGTCTCGATCCACGACCTGCACGCCACCATGCTCGACATCATGGGGATCGACCACGAGCAGCTGATCTACCACTATCAGGGCCGCGACTTCCGCCTGACCGACGTCAGCGGCGAGTCGGTCAAGGGCATACTGGCCTAAACGGGCGCCGAACCAGCGGCGCCGGCGGCCGGGGGGGACGCATGCGCAGCACACTGCTTCTGGCCTTGAGCCTTGTCGCCGTCCTGGCGCCGGCCGCCGCCTGGGCCCAGGACGCCGCGGCGATCCTGCGCGAGGCCACCAGGGCGCTCGGGGCCGAACAGCTAACCGCCATCCGCTACACCGGCTCGGCGACCACGGTCCCGTTCGGCCAGACCTACAACGCCAGCGGCCCGTGGCGCAGCAATCCCATCACCGGCTATGTGCGGGCGATCGACCTGACCCAGCC
Organism: Caulobacterales bacterium; assembly: GCA_027312185.1. Taxonomy (GTDB): domain Bacteria; phylum Pseudomonadota; class Alphaproteobacteria; order Caulobacterales; family Caulobacteraceae; genus NCED01. The sequence goes on from DAICXL010000019.1 coordinate 25,161, forward strand.
CGCGTCGCGCGCCACGGGCGTGGTGACGGCGACGTCGCTGTTCGTCGGCGGCACGCCGACCCCGGGGCCGTACAACCAGAGAATCACGCCGGCGAACGCGGCCTGGGCGCAGCAACTGGAGATCTGGATCACCCCCTGGGGGTTCCTGAAGGGCGCCGCCGCCAACGGCGCCGCCGTCCGCACCGCGAAGGCCGGCGGCAAGACCTACAGGGTCGTGTCGTGGTCGCCGCCCCAGCGGGCCCGCTCCGGCGCGGCCTATACCGTCAACGGCTACATCAACGACCAGAACCTGATCGAGCGGGTCGAGACCTGGGTCGAGAACGACCTGCTGGGCGACCTGCGGATCGAGGCGACCTATGAGGGCTACCGCGACTTCGGCGGGCTGACGGCGCCGAGCCGGATCACCCAGAGGCGCCTGGGCTGGCCGACCTTCACGGTCGCGGTCACCGGGGCGAGCGCCAACCCGGCCGATGTCGCCGACTTCATACGGCAGGGCCCGGGCCCGACCATCTTTCCGGCGATTCCGGGCGGCGCGACCGAGACGATCGCCGAGGGCCTGTATCGCCTGCCCGGGGCCTATGTGGCCCTGGCGATCGAGATGGACGCCTATGTGATCGTGCTCGAAGGCGGCGGCGACAGCCCGGCGCGCGGTCGCGAGGTGATCGCGCAGACCCGGCGGCTGATCCCGGGCAAGCCGATCCGCTATGTGATGAGCACCCATCCGCATTCGGACCACACCGCCGGCCTCGCGCCCTATGTGGCCGAGGGGATCACCATCATCACCCATGAGAACAACCGCGCCTTCCTGGAGGCGGCGCTCAGCAACCGGCGCACCCTGGTCGGCGACGAGCTCGCCAGGTCGGGCGCGAAGCCGAAGTTCCTCACCGTCTCGGGCAAGCGCGTGTTCGCCGACGGGCCGCATCCTGTCGAGATCCACACGCTGCAGGGCGTACGCCACAGCGACGGCTTCCTGATCGCCTACCTGCCCAAGGACAGAATCCTGTTCCAGGGCGACTTCAGCATTCCCCCGACCGGCGCCGACCCGTCGCGGCCGGGATCGGGAGGCCAGACCAACGAGTTCGTGTTCTCCCTCGCCGACGACCTCGACCGGCTGAACCTGTGGGGCTTCGACCGCTTCATCCCGGTGCATCCCCCGACGCCCGACACGCCCTGGACTCGGGCGGACCTGCTGAAGGCGGTCGGACGGCCGACGGACCCGAGCCCCACGCCCTGACCGGCGACGCCGCGGGCCGGTTTTGGGCGCCGTGTGCGCGCCGGCCGACGCAAATGGCCCCAAAGTGGTCAAGCTGACGCAATCGACGTGTCGCTTTACCGGTCCAGACTCCGGAACACCCGCCGCCATGTGAGGAGTTCCGTCATGCCGAACGACAGCCACCCGCAGCTGAGGCTCAATCTCGAGCATCTGACGACATTGGCGGCCTTTCAGGAGCGCCGGGTCGTCGGCGCGCGAGTCTGCCGCCAGGGCCGACTGGACCTGGAGGGCTTTGCGCTCTACGGCCGGCTGGAAGTTCTGGCCAATTGCGGCCTGGTCGAATTCCTGGCCCGCGACGGCGACCGCGACGTCTCGCCAGGCGACGTTTCGCTGTATTATTATCTCACCGACCGCGGCCGCGATCTGCTGCGCTGGCGGGTTGGCGATTGCGGGGTGGGATTGAACCGGGGGGCCCCAAGCCCCAGGTACGGTCTTGCCAGAACGGCCGAGCTTCCGACCCGGGCCTGATCCTCCAACCGGTCAGGCTCCATTGCAGGATGTTGAATTTGCCGGCCGGTCCTCATTCCAATTCGGCTCGACGCGTCCGGGGGGATGCGGCCTTTGTCGTTTGAACCCCTGTCCTTCGTGCCGACGGGCGTGGCCGCGCGCCCCCAGGTGTGTTTCCTGTTCATCGCCCAGCGGCACCAGATGCTTCACGGGGTCTCCCTCGCGGTCGAACTGGCGCGCTCGGGGATGGTCGATGTGCACGCCGCCGTCGCCACCCGCAGCCATTTCGACTATCTGCAGCGCCTCGTCCGCGCGCTGGGCGGAGCGCGGCTGACCTATCACCGGCTCTGGCCGGAGGACGCCCTGCCCCTGCGGCGGCGCTCGATTCCCCCCAAGGCGGCGGTCCTGGCCCTGAACCTGCCGCTGCTGCACCGGTTCGACGTCATCGTGACCCCTGAACGCACGTCGCTGATGCTCAAGTCCATGGGGCTTCGCCGTCAGCTGTTCGTGCATACCGACCACGGCGCGGGCGACCGGGCCGTGGGCTATGAGGCGCGCATCGCCCAGTTCGACCTAGTGCTGCTGGCCGGCGAGAAGCAGCGCGAGCGGATGAGCGCGGCCGGCCTGATCCGCGAGGGCGGCTATGCGGTGGTCGGCTATCCCAAGTTCGACGTGGTCGACAGCCTGGGCGCCGAGCTTCCCGTCCTGTTCGAGGAAACGCGCCCCACCGTCCTCTACAATCCCCATTTCTCGGCGGCGTTCAGCTCCTGGCCGAACCATGGCCTGGACGTCCTGGACCAGTTCGCCGCCAGCCCCGACTACAACCTGATCTTCGCCCCGCATGTGCGCCTGTTCGACGGCGCGCCGCAGAAGCTGCGCCGGGCCCTGCAGCGCTACGGCCAGGCGCCCAACATTCACGTCGACCTCGGCGGCGAGCGCGCCTGCGACATGACCTATACGCGCATGGCCGACGTCTACCTCGGCGACGTGTCGAGCCAGGTCTACGAGTTCCTGCGCGCCCCCCGCCCGTGCCTGTTCATCGACGCCCACGGTGTGGACTGGGCCCACGACGAGAACTACGCCCACTGGGCCTTCGGGCCGGTGACCCGGACCACGGATGGGATCTGCGCCGCGATCGGCGGGGCGCAGGCCGGCCACGCCGCCTTCAAGGCCGCCCAGGCGCACGGCTTCTCGCGCACCTTCGACCTCGACGGGTCCTCGTCGCAGCGCGCGGCCGCGGCGATCATCGACCGGATCTACGCCCAGCGGCCGGCTCCGGCCCTGGTGCAGTTGCAGCCTGTCGCCGGCCTCGGCTCCTAGCGCGCCGGCGCTCGGCTACCCGACGCCCCCACCCGCAGAATTCCCGCCCGCGGCGGCCAAGCTTTGCAACCAGCTCAGCTTTGGAGCGCTTTTCTCGTGTCGAGAAATCTGGCCTCCAAGGACGGCCTGAGAAGCGAAAGGCTGAACGGTGTCGTTGGCGAGACTTGAGGATGTGGACGACCAGGCCCGCACGGGCGTGAGGGGTCTGGACGATATCCTGGCGGGCGGCCTCGCCCGCAACCGCCTCTACCTGCTGGAAGGCAGCCCAGGCACCGGCAAGACCACAATCGCCATGCAGTTCCTGCGCGAGGGCGCCGCCCGGGGTGAGAAGGTGCTCTACATCACCCTCTCCGAGACCGCCGAGGAGCTGAACTCCACCGCGGCGTCGCACGGCTGGACCCTGGACGGCGTCGACATCTTCGAGCTGATCCCGCCGGAAAGCCTGCTCGACGAAGGCCAGCAACAGAGCCTGCTCTATTCGTCCGACCTCGAGCTTGGCGAAACCACGCGGATGATGTTCGACGCGGTCGAGCGGGTGAAGCCGGCGCGGGTGGTGGTCGACAGCCTGTCGGAGATCCGCCTGCTGGCCCAGAGCTCCCTGCGCTATCGCCGCCAGGTCCTGGCGCTCAAGCACTATTTCGCCAAGCGCAGTTCGACCGTGGTCATGCTGGACGACCTGACCACCGAGGCCTTGGACAAGACCGTCCACAGCGTCGCCCACGGGGTGATCCGGCTGGAGGAGCTGGCGCCGACCTACGGGGCCGAGCGGCGGCGTGCGCGGGTGATCAAGTACCGGGGACGGGCGTTCCGCGGCGGCTATCACGACTTCACCATCAAGACCGGGGGGATAGAGGTCTATCCCCGCCTGGTCGCGGCCGAGCACAAGACCCGGTTTGAACGCATCGCCCTGTCGAGCGGCATCGAGGCCCTCGACGATCTTCTGGGCGGCGGCGTGGAGCGGGGCTCCAGCGCCCTGATCCTGGGCCCCGCCGGCACGGGCAAGTCGCTGCTTACGCTGAATTTCGCCGTCTCCGCGGTCAAGCGCGGAGAGAAGGCCGCCCTGTTCGTGTTCGATGAGGAACTGGGCCTGCTGTTCGCCCGGACCAAGCCCCTGGGCATCGACCTCGAGGCGATGCAGAAAAAGGGCCAACTCGAAATCCAGCAGGTGGACGCCGCCGAGCTGTCGCCCGGCGAGTTCACCGCCAAGGTGCGCCGCTGCATCGACGCCCTGGGCGTCACGACCGTGGTGATCGACAGCCTGAACGGCTATCAGGCGGCCATGCCCGAAGAGCAGTTCCTGGTGCTGCACATGCACGAGCTGCTGCAGTTCCTGAACCGCAGGGGCGTCACCACCTTCCTCACCGTCGCCCAGCACGGCCTCGTCGGAGACATGAAGGCCCCGGTCGACGTGACCTACCTCGCCGACACGGTGGTTCTGCTGCGCTATTTCGAGGCGGCCGGCAGTGTGCGGCGGGCGGTGTCGGTCATCAAGAAGAGCGCCGGCGCGCACGAACATTCGATCCGCGAATTCGAGATCGACAACCGCGGCTTGACCGTCGGCCCGCCCCTCGATGGGTTCCAGGGCATTCTGCGCGGCGTGCCCGACTTCGTCGGCCGCAGCGAATTGATGATGGGCGAGGGAAAGTGACGGCCCCTGGCGGCCCGCTCAGCGAACGGGTTCTGGTGCTGGCTCCAAGGGGGCGGGACTCCCAGATCGCGAGCGGAATACTGGGCGAGGTCGGGCTGCCGGTGAGGGTCTGCAGCGACCTCGCCGGGCTGCTAGCCGACCTGGATCAAGGCGCAGCCTCGGCCCTGGTCGCCGAAGAGGCCCTGAGCAGCGCCGACCTGGCGCCGCTGGTCGGCTGGATCGCGGCCCAGCCGCCGTGGTCGGACATGCCTTTCGTCCTGATGACCCATCGGGGCGGCGGGCTCGAACGCAACCCCAGCGCGGGTCGGCTCAGCGCCACCCTGGGCAACGTCACCTTCCTGGAGCGGCCGTTCCACCCCACCACCATGGTCAGCGTGGTCCGCGCGGCCCTGCGCCAGCGCCGGCGCCAGTACGAGGCGCGCGAGCGTATCGCCGAGATCCGCGAAGCCGAGGAGCTGTTGGAGCGGCGGGTGGAGGAGCGCACCGCCGAACTGGCGGCCGCCAACCGCCAGCTGGCCGCCCAGATCGCCGAGCGCGAGAAGGTGGAATCGGCCCTGCGCCAGGCCCAGCGGCTGGAGGCGGTGGGACAGCTCACTTCCGGCGTGGCCCACGACTTCAACAACCTGCTGACGGTGATCCTCGGCAACATCAACCAGCTG
>DAICXL010000001.1:0-51148 GCA_027312185.1 Caulobacterales bacterium
GAGGAATCGCGCTGTGCTGGAACTCGCAAACTGGCTTTCAAATTCCGCCGCGAACAGCCTGATCAAGGATCACGCTGAGTGGCTGATCCCGCTGATCCAGTCGATCCACATCCTGGCCATCGCCGTGGTCGTCGGCTCGGTGCTCGTCATGTCGATGAGGGTGCTGCGGGTCGTCGCGATGGATCAGACCGTGCGGGAGGTGAACCGCCGCTTCATGCCCTGGCTGCACGGCGCCCTTTGGATGCTGCTGGCCACGGGCCTCGTGCTGATCATCAGCGAACCGCCCCGTGAACTGCTCGCCTTCTCGTTCTGGGCCAAGATGGCCTTCCTGGCGATCGGCATCGCCATCGCCGCCGCCTTCTCGCGGTCGGTCCGCGCCGACGAAACGCGGTGGGAGACGGACCTGACCCGGCGCGGCCCGGTCAAGGCCCTGGCCGTGGGCGCCCTGGTCGTCACCGTCATCGTGATCCTGCTCGGCCGCCTCATCGCCTACAACCACGTCTGGGACTCGCTCCTGGGCGTCGCTCAATCCTAGGAGCCTCCACTCATGGCAAACCTGCTGCAGAGCCTGTACGACACCGGCCTGGCTGAAACGCTCCGGACCTCGCTGCTGGCCTTTCCGCTGGTCGAGACGGTGCACGTCGTCGCCATCACCCTGGTGGTCGGCACCATCCTGATCGTCGACCTGCGCCTCCTCGGGGTGGCGTCCGGTCGCCGGCCTTACACGCGCCTGTCCTCCGAACTGCTCAAGTGGACCTGGATCGGCTTCGCCATCGCCGTGGTCAGCGGGGTGATCATGTTCACCTCGAACGCCATGGTGTACTTCGAGAACACGGCTTTCCGGCTGAAGATGATCATGATGCTGGTGGCCGGGATCAACATGGTGATCTTCCAGTTCCTGACCGAAAAGTCGGTGCGTCTTTGGGACGACCGCCCGTCCGGCCCGCCGGCCGCCAAGATCGCCGCCGTCGTGTCCCTGTGCATGTGGGTCTCCGTCGTCGTCGCCGGCCGCTGGATCGGCTTCACGCTAGCAGGTAAGACCGAGGCTCCGGCTGCGGCCGACATGAACTTCGAAGACTTCCTCGGCGACTCGTCCGAGGCTCCGCCCCCCGCCCCGGTCGCTCCTGCGCCGCCGGCGCCCTGACCCAGAAGAGGACCTCTTCATGAAGCCACAGTCCTGGATGCTGATCGCGGCCCTCGCCGCGAGCCTGGCGGCCTGCGACCGGCCGACGGAAGAGGCCAAGGCGCCGGCTTCGGCCGAAGAACAGGCGGCGGCGGCGGCGACCGCCGCCGCCGGTCCGCTTGAGCGGCCCGAGCTGACCGTCAAGGACATCATGAACCTGCTGGACCCCGGCGCCGACCTGCTGTTCGAGTCGGTGCAGGAGGTCTCTGACGACAAGGGGACCCACCAGAAGGCGCCCAGCACCGACGCCGAATGGGCCGAGGTCCAGAAGCACCTGCAGGTCCTGTCCGACTCGTCGCGGATGCTGATCCAGGCGGGCCGCAAGGGCGGACGGGCCGGCGACACCACCGAGTTCCCCGAGGTCGAGAACACGCCCGAACAGATCCAGCACCTGATGGACACCCAGCGGCCCGACTGGGTCGCCAAGAGCAACCGCCTGCGCGACGCCGCCGCCGAGGGGCTGACGGCCGTCCAGGCCCGCAGCGTTCCCGGCCTTTCGGCCGCGCTGCTCAGCATCGACAAGGCCTGCGAGAGCTGCCACCTGGTGTACTTCTACCCCGGCGACGAGCGCGCCAAACAGGCCGCCAGGGAAGAGGGCCTGATCAAGTAGAGGCCCTTGCGGCGGGGGCCGAGGCCCCGGCGGCGCTCCAAAATCCGCGTTGACTCCGACGCCCGTTCTCCCCCACATCGAAGACGCGGGCCGTGAGAGCCTGTTTATTTGGGCTGTGCTGGCGCGATCTTAGTGTTCGGAAACCATTGAAGATTTCCGGCGTGAGTTTGTCCCCAGTCCGCATCACGAACTAAAAAACCGGGAGCAAGCTATGAAGGTCGGCGTCGTCGGACTCGGTCGGATGGGACACGCGATGGCCACGAGGCTGCTCGCAGCCGGCCACGACCTCATCGTCTACGATCCCTTCCCCGCCGCCGCCGTGTCGCTCGGCGAGAAGGGCGCCCGCGTCGCCAAGGACCTCGCCGAGGTGTGCGAAGGCCGCGAAGTGGTGATGACCGTACTGCCCACCGACGCCATCTTCGAAGACGTGGTCACCAAGCCGGGCGGCCTGGCCGACAGCCTGCCCAAGGGCGTGATCCACATGGTCAGCGGCACCCACGGCTTGCCGCTGGTGCAGCGCATGGCCAAGGTCCACGCCGATGCCGGGTCCGTGCTGATCGTCGCCAATCTGCTGGGGCGCCCCGAGCGCGCCGTCTCCGGCGAGCTGGGCTTCATCACCGGCGGCCCCAAGGACCTCTGCGACAAGCTGCAGCCCCTGCTCGACGCCATGGGCTCGTCGTTCATCTACGCCGGCGCCACGCCGGAAGCCGCCGTGGTGTGCAAGCTGGCCAACAGCTTCGTGCTCGGCTGCGCCATCGAGGCCATCGGCGAGGGCATCGCCCTGACCCGCAAGTACGGGGTGGACGCCGACGTGTTCCACCACGTGCTGAGCGACGGCCTGTTCAACTGCGTCGCCTACAAGATGTACGGCGACGTGATCTCCAAGGAGGACTGGGGCCGCGTCGGCGCCACGGTGACCATCGGCCTGAAGGACACCAACCTCGCCTTCGAGGCCGCCGAGCACAACGGCGTGCCGCTGCCCGCCGGCGAGGTCTACCGCGAGCACCTGCACGCCTGCCAGGCGGCGGGCGAGAGCGACCTCGACTGGTCGGTCATGGCCCGCGAGCAGTTCCGCCGCAGCGGCCTGGAATAGGCCCTTTGGCCTGTCATCCCGGCTCAGGGCCGGGATGGCAGGATCAGGTCGCCGCCGCCACCGCCCTGAGCCGCAGCGGCCGCAGCACCAGAAGCGCCAGCAGGGCCGCCGACACGTCCATTCCGCTGACGATGTAGAACACCGTCGACCACGAGCCGGTCAGCTCGAACATATAGGCCGCCAGCGGACCGCCGAGCACCGAGGCCACCGCCACCGCGATCAGCAGCCAGCCGAGATTCTTAGCCCCGTGCTTGGGGCCGAAGAAGTCGGCCTGGGCGGCAGGGAACAGGGAGAAGATCTCGCCCCACCCCAGGAACACCACCCCGGTCAGCAGCACGAACAGCACCGGGTCGTGGCCGAAGTGCAGCAGGGCGACGATGCCGCACGCCTCCATCACGAAGGCCAGGGCCATGGTCGGCTCGCGGCCGATGCGGTCGGAAATGGCGCCGAACAGGGGCCGGCTGGCGCCGTTGGCGATGCGGTCCAGGGTCAGGGCCAGCGGCAGGGCGGCGACGCCGAACACCAGGGTGGCCGGGCCGATCCCGAAGGTCCGGGCGATCACCCCGATCTGCGAGATGGCCATCAGCCCGCCGGTCCCCACCATGATCATCATCAGGAACAGCAGCCAGAACACCGGCGTCTTCAGCATCTCTCCCGGGGTGTAGCTGCGGCGGGCCGCGGACGCCCCGCCCGCCTCGCTCTCGGTCGCCACCGGCGCCGCCCGCATGCCCAGGCCGGCGGCGGCGCAGACCACGCCGAGGATGACGCCGACCCACAGCAAGGCGGTCCGGAAGTCGTAGGCCTTGATGATCGCGTCGATCGGCAGGGTCGTCAGGATGGCGCCCATGCCGTAGCTGCCCACGACCATGCCGACGGCGAAGCCGCGCTTTTCGGGGAACCACTGAGCCACGAGGTTGGTCACGGCCACGAAGACGAAGCCGGTGCCGACCCCGCTCAACACGCCATAGGTGACATAGAACAGCGGCAGGCTGGTCACGAACGAGGAGAGCACCCAGCTCAGCCCCAGCAGGAGGCCGCCGGCGGCCACCATCCAACGGGCCTGGAAGCGCTCGACCAGCAGGCCGTGGAGCGGCCCGAAGGCGCACTGGAAAATGCTGAACAGGGCGATGGTCACCTGCAGCGCCGGCAGGCTGACCGCCAGGCTCTCCTGCGCCGGCGGTACGAACAGGGCCCAGACATATTGCGGGCTCGAGGCGGCGAGCATGGCGATGACGCCCAGCATGAGCTGCCAGCCGCGATTGGACAGCGTCATACGCTGGAGCTCCCTAAGCAGGGGGCTGACTGCATGGCCCGCCCCTCATCGGCTATATACACCCGGGCCAAAAGGCCGGAAAAGTACGAAAAGAAATTCGGTAAACGAACCTCAGGGCGCCCCACAAAATGAAGAGACTCGCGACCGTAGCCGCCGCTTCGCTGGCGACTGTTCTGACCACCGCCGGCGCGGCTTCGGCGCAGAACCTGGTGATCTCCAACGCCCGCATTATCGTCGGCGACGGCAAGGTGATCGAGAAGGGCTCCCTCGTCGTCAAGGACGGCAAGATCGCCTCGGTCACCGCCGGGGCGGCGCCCGCGGGGGCCGCCGGGACGCGGATCGACGGGACCGGCAAGACCCTGATGGCCGGCTTCATCGACGCCCACCGCCACATCGTCTACGGCCCGGTCGACAAGTACTTCCAGGAGCAGGCGGCCGACCGCATGCGGGAGTTGCTGGAAGCCGGCTTCACCACCGTCCAGTCCGGCGGCGACGACAACGCAGGCGTCGCCGAGCTGAAGCGGCGGATCGACAGCGGCGAGCTCAAGGGCCCGCGCATCCTGACCTCCTATCGCGTCGCCACCGGCCGCATGGCCAGCGAGGAAGAGGCCCGTGCGGGCGTTCGCGCCGCCGTGGCCGCCAAGGCCGACTCGATCGCCGAGGTGCACTTCCCCACCATGCCGCCGCCCGCCGCCGCCACCGAGCAGGAGACCAAGAACATGGTCGCCGGGCTCGACGAGGCCCGCAAGCTGGGTATTCCGTTCCAGATTCACGCCGTCAGCCCCAAGAACATGGTCGACGTGGTCCGCCTGGGCGGCCGCAAGCTGATCCACACGCCGCACTGGGACTGGGTGACCGAGGCCGACGCCAAGGTGGTCAAGGACGCCGGCGCCGAGATGGCCTCGTGCACGGGCTTCGGCCCGCCGGTGTTCGACGTGCACAACCAGGACAACAAGCCGACCTTCCGCGACGGCAAGCCCTGGCCGCAGGGCATCGTCTCGAACGAGGGCCAGGGCCGCGAGGCTGGGCTGCTGCCGGTCAACGGCCGCACCGTCTTCGACGCCGGGGTGAACTACGGCTACTGCACCGACACCAACTACAACGCCACCATGGCGCTGAACCAGGAGCTGAAGACCCTCAACCTGACGTTCTCGATGCTCGACATCATCAAGATCATGGGTCCGAACTCGGCCAAGTTCATCGATCGCGAAAAGGACCTCGGCACGCTGGAGGCCGGCAAGATCGCCGACATCGTGGTGCTCGGGGCCAACCCCCTGATCGGCTATTGGAACTGGTTGACCACCGAAGTGGTGGTCAAGGGCGGTGTCGTGGTCGTGGACAAGCGCCGCGAGCCCAATGCCGGCAAGCCCCTGGGCAAGCCGGCCACCTAGTTCGGAACGGGCGCTGTCCCGACGATCCGGGACAGCTTCTCGGCGCTCGCCGCATCGTAGGGCGCGTAGATCACCGTGCGCAGGGTCGGCGCGCCCTCCACCACATAGGAACTGTGGCCGAAGGTGATCTCGCCCGCTTCGGGGTGGCGTTCGACATGGACGCCCTCGGACCGGCCGGCTCGAATCTCGCTGGCCCGCCAGTAGCGGCGGAACGTCGGGCAGGTCTCGTTCAGTTCCTCGATCAGGGCGTCGAAGGCAGGATCGGCGCTGGCGAGGCCATAGTCGACCCGCAGCTTGGCCAGGATGCGCCGCGCCATGGCGTCGTAGTCGTCCGCGTCGGTGCGCCACTGCGGGTTCATCAGCAGCATCTTCAGCAGATTGCGATCGCTCGGGTCGATCTGGGCGTAGTCGCGGATCGCCAGCGCCATGGCCCGGTTCCAGTAGACCACGTCCCAGCGCAGGGTCATGACCAGGGCGGGCAGGTTCAGGGCGTCGAGGGTCCGGCGGACCGGATCGCTAAGCCGGGCCGGCTGCAGCCGCTGCAAGGCGGCGGGGCGATGCTGCGCCAGGCTGAAGAGGTGGTCACGCTCCTCATCCGTGAGGCGAAGGGTGCGGCTGAGGCTCTCCAGCACATTGTCCGAGACGCGAACGTCGCGGCCCTGCTCCAGCCACGTGTACCAGGTGGAGGAGACCCCCGCGAGGGCGGCCACGTCCTCGCGGCGGAGGCCGGCGGTGCGGCGGCGCGCGCCCGTGGGCAGGCCCACCGCCGCGGGGCTGAGCCGCCCGCGGCAGGCCTTGAGGAAGTCGGAAAGCTGCACCCGCTGGGGGGCGGCGGCGGCGGGCATGGCGGCTCCTAACCCTCGCGCGACCTCTTCAGTCCGGCGAAGCTAGTACTTACAATACCATCATAACCGCCGCGATTGTCCCGGCGAAGACGCTCTCGCAAGCTGAGGCCGATGCGCAAGCAACGGGGAGGCCGTTTCGATGTTCGAAACGCCAACTCCGCTGTATGCGGAAAAGAAAACGGCTGCATCGTCGCCGATGCAGCCGAGTTGGGAGGGTATCGTTGTTCCCGCCGCCGTAAATCCAGGTTTTACCGGAGGTTAGAACAACGAAGGAGCTGTCTTGCGGACCAGCCGCTTGACGAAGCCGAGGATAATCTAAGGGCAATTGAGGTCTTCGTATAGTGAAGATTTTTTCGCGATGCTGGTTTTTCGGTTCCCTTGGGAGGACGCCGTGGTGAGCTTGGCTGGAACGATGACCCAACGGCCCGAAGTGGCCGCGCGGGAGCGTATCGGGCGGTGCTGGGCCTTGATCAAGGCGGGCCGCTGCCTCGAAGCGCGCGCCCTGCTGTCGGGCCTAGCCGAGGACACGCCCCGCCTTCCCGCCGCCCGCAGGATGCTGGCGTCCGGCCTGCAGGGCCAGGGCGACCTCGATAGCGCTGAGGCGGAGATGCGCGCCGCCATCCGGCTCGACAGGAGCGACCCCGCCCTGCTCACCGGGCTGGGAGAGATTCTGTTCGCCAAGGGCGCGTGGAACGAGGCCGAGCGGACCCTGCGCGGCGCCCTGGCGCTCAACCGCTTCTTCGCCGGCGCGACGGTGACCCTGACCCGGCTGCTGCTGGCCATGGGGCGCCCCGCCGAGGCGCTGCAGGTGACGACCCCGCTGGCCTTGCGCCCGGACGCGCCCGCGGCGGTGCTGGAAGCCCAGGTCTGCGCCCTGCGCGCCCTGGGCAAGCCGGAAGACGCCCTCGTCGTCGCCGCCCGGGCCCGGCGCGTCGCCGGCGCGGAGTCTCGGCTGTAAGATCGCGTGCGGGCTTGCCGCCGTGCGCCCGGTTCAGGCGGGGTGGCGCAGCCGGTTGTTGGGGGCGTGATCGCCGGCCAGCCAGCGCCTCAACTCGGCGTGGGCGTCGCCGCGGCGGTGCTCGGCGATGTCGTCCACATTTGGCGCGTCGACGGCGAATTCGACGATCATGCCGTTGGGGTCGGTGGCGTAGATCGAGCGGCAGTAGCCGTGCTCGATCACATAGAAACCGGCCGCATAGGGCGACGCCGTCAGCCGGGCCTCGATCGCCTGCTGCGTCGCGGCGTCGACGTTAAGGGCGATGTGGCGGAAGGGCGAGGCGGTGATCTCGGGCCCGAACTTGGCCTGGTCCTTCGGATCGGCGAACTGGAAGAAGGCCAGGGCGGACCCGTCGGCGAGGCCGAAGAAGCAGTGGCAGTAGGTGCGCACCGCCCCGAACATCTCCTCCTGCTCGCACCAGGTCGCGACCAGCGGCATGCCGATGACGTCTTCGTAGAAGGCCCGGGTCTGCTCCAGATCGTTGGTGACATAGGCGGTATGGTGCAACCGGTCCGGGATGCCCACTGGCCTGATCATCTTGCCGCCCCGTGTTCGCTGAGAGTGAACGCAGCTTTTTGCGGACCATCAGCGTCGCTCCGCCTGCTGTCAAGGCGCACCCGGGGCCCGGATCGGGACGGGCTGGCCGTCAATCCGATACGGGTTGCGCTGGCCGGCGCGCATCCGTCCCGGACCAGCCTGACAGCGCGCACGCGCCTGACCTTGACCCGGATCAACACGAGGCTGGGCTCCCGAGGCCCCGTTGTGCTGCGGGGGAAACTGCGTTACCGCCGAGATGAGGCGCTAGAGGCGCAATTGTCAGGGCCCGCCCAGTCGGATGAAGAGCAGCAGCCCGGCCATCGCCGTCGATCCCATCGGCTCGATGAACGGTGATCGAGAGACCATCGCCGGTCTCGCTCGCGGCCTGGCGGTGATCCGCGCCTTCAGCAGCGGCGGGCCGTTCTGCACCCTGACCGAGATCGCCAATATCACGGGCCTCAGCCCGGCGGCCGCTAGGCGCTGCCTGCACACCCTCGAGGCCTTGGGCTACGCCGGGCGGGACGGCCGCCGCTTCTTCCTGCGCCCCCGGGTGCTCGACCTCAGCTCCGCCTACCTCGACAGCGTCAACGGAGAGACCCTGGCGCGCGAGTACCTGCAGGAGGTGGCGTCGAGCAGCGGCCACTCCTCATCCCTGGCCGTGCTCGACGGCGGCGAGGTGCTCTATCTGGCCCGGGTCGGCGCGCGGCGGATCGTGCGGCTCGAGGCGGGGGTCGGCACGCGTTACCCCGCCTATCCGACCAGCATGGGCCGGGCGCTCCTGGCCGGCCTGGCGCCGCCGGAACTCGCCGACTACCTGCGCGACACCAAGTTCGAGCGCCTGACCCGCCGCACCGTGGTCGAGCGCTCGATGCTGGCGGAGCTGATCCGCGTAACCGGTGAGAACGGCTATTCCATTGTCGCGGACGAACTGGCCGTCGGGGTGACGGCCCTGGCCGTCCCCGTCTATGACGCCAAGGGCGCCGTGGTGGCCGCGATCAACTGCTCGGCGCAGAGCGGCGACGTCACCGAACACGGCATGAAGGACTATATTCCCCTGGTCCGGGACGTAGCCCAGCGCATCTCGAAAGCCCTGCTGCATTTCCCGGGTCTGACCCCAGTCACATTGACCTGAGATGCTGCTATTCGGGACGCCCGGGCGGAGTTCGCCCGCCGCCCCACGCTTTCGTTATACGAAGCAATATGCGATTATCGAATTCTACGACGCCCGGCCACGCCGGGACAGGTGGGGGGAGACAATGAAGAATTCCGCGCGCCGGACGGCGTTGCTTTGTCTGGTCGCGACATCGGCCGCCGCCCTGGCTTCCGGGGCCGCTGCGCAGCTCCTGCCGGGTGAACGCGCCGCCGATGTCCAGGCCATAAGCGATGTCGTAGCCGCTGGCGCCAAGTGGGAAACGGTCCGCGCCGGCTTCGCCGCCGCCGACGGCATCGTCGGCACGCCCGACGGCGGCCTGTTGTTCGGTGAGGAACAGAGCCAGAGCATCCGCCGCCTCGACGCGGCCGGCAAGGAAACCGTGGTCCTCACCGACAAGGCGGGCGCGCCGAGCGCCGTCTCCCTCGACGCCAAGGGCCGGCTCTACGCCGTCATGCGGACCTGCACCGATCCCGGCCTGCGCATGGGCGTCGCCTGCACCGAGCGCACCTCGGTGCGGCAGATTTCGCCCGACATGCGCCTGCTGGCGAGCAGTTTCGCCGACGGCCGGCCGCTGGGCCGCCTGAACGACCTCATCGCCGACGGCAAGGGCGGCGCCTACTTCACCGTGGGCGGCGCCTATTACGTCAACGCCGATGGCGTGGTCAGCGTCGTCGCCGAACAGGGGACCATCGCCTCCAACGGCATCATGCTGAGCCCGGACGGCAAGACCCTCTACGTCACCAACAACACCGACGTGCAGGCCTTTGACGTCCAGGCGGACGGCACGACCCGCAACCGCCGCACCTTCGGAGCCTTGAACGGGGATAACGGCGGCGACGGCATGGCCATCGACTCCACCGGCCGGCTCTACATCACCGGGAACCTCGGGGTGCATGTGCTGTCGCCACGGGGCGAACACCTGGGGATGATCCCCACCCTGCGCCGCGCCATCACCGTCGCCTTCTCCGGACCGGGCAAGAAGAGCCTGTTCGTCTCCGAACTCGGCGTCGTCGGCCCCGACGGCAAGAACTGGACGACGCCGGAAGGCGTCCGCAACACCGCCACCACCATCCGCAAGCTGCCCATGGTCGCCCAGGGCTTCATGGGCCGGCCGAAATAGGCCGGCGCACCCCATCAGACGACAACGGAGACCACACACAATGTTCAAGGACGTGACCCCCCGCCCGATCGCGGCGATCCTGGAATCCCAAGCCCTCTGGATTCTCGCCCGCGTGCTGATCACCTTCATGTTCTGGTGGGAAGGCCTGCAGTTCCTCCTCAACTTCGGCGCCGTCGCCGCCGGCATCAACGTCCTGGGCCTGCAGCCCGTGTGGCTGGGCCCGGCGATCACCATCGCCATGATGATCGGCGGCTCGATCCTGATCCTCCTCGATCGCTACGTCTGGATCGGCGTCGGCATGCTCGCCGTCTTCACCGCCATGACCATCCCGACCGTGCACCCATTCTGGGCCATGGAAGGCGCGGACCGGATCGCGAACTGGCAGAAGGCCGAAGAGCACGTCGCCACCATCGGCGGCCTGATCTCCCTGGCGATCATCTCGCAGCTGCGCCGCCGCCCCGTCGTCTAGGCCGAGCCGCAGCGCACAAACAAAAACCCCGGCGGCCGATCTGGCCGCCGGGGTTTTCTTTTGGCCGTAAGGCCCAGTGCTACCAGAACATCTCGCGCTCGATGCCGGCCCGCTGGAACAGGGCGTCGCGGCTGGCGATCAGCTGGCGGCGCAGCGAGGGCAGATCGACGTCGAGAAGCTGGCCGTCCCACTTGCGGAACTTGCCGGCCACCATGACGGCGTCGACGTTGGAGCGCTCCATCAGGGTGACCACCGCGCCCGCCACGTGGTTCAGCGGGGTGACGTTGATCGCCGTCGCGTCGAGGATCAGCAGGTCGGCTTCCTTGCCCGGGGTGATCGAGCCGACCTTCTTGTCGAGCTTCAGGCCCTTGGCGCCTTCCAGCGTCGCGAACCGCAGCACGTCCTTGCAGGTCAGCATTTCCTGGGTATCGGACGCGCCGCCCAGGCAGGCCTCGTTGATCGCCATGCGCTGCAGCGTCAGGGTCGTGCGCATCTGGGTGAACAGGTCCGCCGTCATGGTGCATTCCACGTCGGTGGACAGGGACGGCTGCATCCCCATGTCCAGGCACTTCTGGATCGGCGGCATGCCATGGCGCATGCCCATCTCGATCGGCACCGACAGGGACACGTGGCTGCCGGCGTCGGCCGCCGCTTTCCACGCCATGTCGCTCATGCCGGTCATGTGGATGAAGATGTTGTCAGGGCCGAACTTGCCGGCCTTGGCCAGTTCGTCGAAGGTCGCCTGCATGCCGAAGGTGCCCACCACGTGCAGGGCGATCGGCAGGTCCAGCTCGCGGCCGATCTTCCACGACTCTTCGGCCCACGGCAGATAGATCTCGCCGCCCATGACCATGGTGGTGAGCTGGTCGTCGCTGGAGAAGTACTGCGACTTCAGCCGGCGCGCATCGCCCGGATAGCTGACCTTGTCGAAGCCGCCTTCGAAGTAGCCGAACACGCCCCGACGGCCGGCGTCGACGAGGCCCTTGTAGGCCGCGTCGGAGTGCTCGGGCGTGTGGTGGATCTGCGAGACGTCCAGCACGGTGGTGACGCCGGCGTCGAGCTGCGACAGGCCGCCGACCAGCTCGCTGATGTAGATGTCGTTGGGATCGTAGACCGGAGCGAATTTCTGCAGCACGTGCTCGTAGTAGTTGATGCGGCCGTGCGGCTTGCCGTCGTTGATCAGGATGCTGTCGGCCAGGAAGCCGCGCAGCGCCGTCTCGAACTGGTGGTGGTGGGTGTCGATGAAGCCCGGGGTGACGATCATCCCCTCGGCGTCGACCACAGTGGCGTCGCCGGCCTCGAGGTTGGGGCCGACCGCCTTGATCAGCTTGCCCTCGATGAGGATGTCGGCCTTCTCGAAGTCGCCGACGGCGGGGTCCATCGACAGGATGGAGGCGCCGCGGATCAGGATCCGGCGGCCGTCGGTCCCGCTGCCCTGGGGCATGACCTTGCCGGCCGGGCGGGATTGGCCGCCGCCGGCTTCAGAACCGGAAGACACGGAAGCTACCATCGGCTGGTAGCCGCCGAACGAACCGCGGGCGGCCCCCGCGCGACGCTGGTCGCAGACGATGCACATGGCGTTTGATCCCTAGAGCTGTTTTGAAAAAAGAAGAGGCGCGCCCGGGATTGCCCGCGCGCGCCTCGCTATAGTCAGGTTCGGCAGGCCGCAATCACTTCAGCAGCCAGCCGCCGTCGATGTTCAGGTTGACGCCGTTGACGCCCTGATTGTCGAGCATGAACAGGATCGCGCCCGTCACGTCGGCGGTCGTGCAAAGGCGGTTGATCGGCGTGCGCGCGATCAGGCCGTTCAGGAATTCGTCCGGCTTGCCGCTCCAGGTGTCGGTGTCGCCGATGATGCCCGGGTGGATCGCATTGACGCGGACCGGGCCCATTTCCACCGCCAGGGTGTGGACCATGCCCTGCACGCCGCCGTTCACCGTCGAGACGGTGGTCGAGCCGACGTAGGGGCGCTCCTTGGCCAGACCGCCCAGCAGCACGATCGACGCGTCGTCGGTGTAGCGGCCGATCAGGGTGTGGACGACCTCGGCGTAACCCACGAGCTTGAGGGTCACCAGGCGCAGGGCCTTGGCCTTGTCGTAGGTCTGGATCTGGTTCGAGTCGCGCTCGATGGCCGAGATGACCACCTTGTCGATCTTGCCGATCCCCTTCAGCGCCGGCTCGATGCAGTCCGGATCGGACAGGTCGAGCGCGATCGCCTTGACGTTGCCCGGGATCGAGTCCGCCACCGCCTGGGTGCGGGCCTGGTCGCGGCCGGTGATGTAGACGAGTTGCCCGCGGGCGGCGAGCGCCTCGGCGACGGCCTTGCCGATGCCGGAAGTGCCGCCGACGACGAGGGCGCAGGTGTCCTGGTTAGCCATGGATGCTCTTTCTCTGGCGTCTTAGGCGGGGACCGGCGCGCCCGCCGAGACGGTCTCGGCGAGGTAGTCCCAGTCACGGCTGAAGCGGTAGGAGTGCTGCAGGGGCGGAGCCGGCGAGGCGGTCTCCAGCCAACGCACCTTCTGGCCCTTGCGCTCGTAGAAGGCGTGCACGCAGCCGACGCCGGCCCACATGATGTCGCCAGCGGTCGCTTCGTACTTCACGCCGTCGGCGATGAACTCAACATCGCCGCTGAGCATCATATAGGCTTCTTCCAGCGGGTGATCGTGGGGGTGAGCCACGGCGCCCGGCTGGTAGTCGACCATGAACATGGTGGACTGGCTGGCGCCCATGCGGCCATCGACCAGCATCTTCACCGCGATGCCGCTATAGGCCAGCACGGCGGTGGCCATCGAGGCCGAAACCGTCGGGGCGTTGACGCGCGAACCGGCCTTCAGCTTGTCGAGGTCGATGTCCTCGTCGCGCATGCGGAACAGGTGGCGCGAGCGGGGGTCGCGGATGTCGAGTTCCTCGACCTTCAGGTCCGGAGTCTCGCCGACGAAGAAGGTGTCGGGACCGGCGATGCTGTCGACGGGGCGGGGCCGCGGGGTCAGGTTCTCGATCCACTTCGAGGTGCCCTCGCCGCTACCCTTCCAGGCGTGCGGGACGCCGGTCAGGATCACGCCGCAGGCGCCCGGAACCAGGCGGACAGCACGGCCTTCGGTGATCAGGATCGGATTGCCTTCGGTGACGTAGAAGGTCTCTTCGTACGACTGCACCCGCATGTCGATGTGGCCGTCGGCGTCGAGTTCGCAGATGCCGATGTCGGTGTGGACGGCGGTGCCGTCGGGAAGGGCCTTGAAGCGGCGATAGCCCTTGGAGTGACCAACGTACTCGGGAACCGGCTTCACATCTTGGGCGCGGACGAAAACGTGCATGATAAGCCTCGATCTAAAATGTCGGTTGTGATCTATCGGCGGGGGCGTTTAGTGTCAATGAACAACCAGGGATTGGGCGACCAATGGCTGCGGACGGCGCGGCGCCAGCTTTAGGTAGGGATTTAGGCCCGCGGCTCAACGCCGCGCGCATGCAAGCCGGTGTCGGGCTCCGCGCCTTGGCCCGGCAGATCGGCGTCTCTCCCGCCTTGATATCGCAAATCGAGAGCGGACGCACGGCGCCATCGGTGTCGACCCTCTACGCGATCGCGACGGCGCTCAACCTGTCGTTCGACTATCTCTTCCGCGGCGAGAGTCCGGCCGGGGACCGGGCGACCCCGGGCCCGGCGAAGGTCCAGCACGCTCACGAGCGGCCCACGGTGCGGCTGGCCTCCGGGGTGCGCTGGGAGCGCCTGACCTGGACGGTGCGCAACGACTTCGAGTTCCTGCATGTGGTCTACGAGGTCGGCAGCGCCTCGTGCGAAGAGGGCGTGCTGCTGCAGCATGGCGGCGAGGAATACGCCTATGTCCTGTCGGGGCGGTTGGGCCTCATCATCGGCTCGGACCATTACGAGCTCGGCGCGGGCGACTCCCTGAGTTTCGACGCCAGCACGCCGCACCGGATCTGGAACGCCGACGACCATCCCGCCTTGGCCATCTGGGCCGTACTGCAGCGACGGTTCGATGAACGCGCAGGCTGAGCGCGAGCTGTTCGGTGTGCGAAAACCGTATTGAATTTCGTCTTTGCCGGCACGCCTTGAGGCGGGGCGCCCGAGGCGGCCTCTCCTGCGGCGGCAAGGTAGGTATTTCCCACTGGAAATGTGTCTCCTGAGAAATGCACTTCCCGGCCACGATTCCGGCTTGATAGTCGGGGATATTCTTCGATAAACGGCGCCTGGGTTCGTATATCGAAAACGGCGGCAGCCGGCCGCAGGCAATGGCCGCCGTGCCGGCCGCGTCTGGGCGCGCGGAGTTTCGCCGCCCTGCGGCGACGGTCCGATAGAACGAGACTTTAGTGGATAGGAAACCGCCTGAATGAAGACCCTGTCGTCCGCCCTGGCCAGCGCGATGCTGATCGCCCTCAGCCTGGCGCCCATGACGGTCGCGGCCCAGCAGCCCGCGCAAGCGGCTCAGGCTGGAGGCGCGGGCGCCGGCGGCTTGACGCCTGGTCCTCTTCCGCCCTTCGTCGGCCCGCCGGCGGGCGTGCAGCCCCTGGCCGTCGACCTGTTCACCACCAAGAACTTCTACAAGGACGAGGCGTCCTGGTCGGACCCGCGATACTATCGCTGCAACACGCCCCGTGAACTGGTCGAGTCGATCTGGGAGACGGGCCGCATCGGCGCGAACCCGCCGACCTCCGCCTCGTGGAGCGACTGCAAGAACGACATCCCGCGCGAGAAGATCGTCAGCCCCTACCCGTACAAGACGGCCAAGGAGCACTACGACGCCCTGATGGCCGACGCCAAGACCCGCGGCGGCCCGACGGCCTACACCAAGGCGACGACCCCCGACTGGGACGGCTTCTATCGCCGCGACCTGCAGGCCAGCGACACCCCCGGCGTCATCGCCCCGGACCGCAAGCCCCGGGTCGCGGGCCAGCCTGTCCGCTTCCCCGGCGAGCGCTGGTTCTGGGGCGGCATCACCCAGGCCCCCACGGTCCTGTCGGTCATGACCCCGGAGTACCAGAAGCGCTTCGTGCAGATGATGTACCACGAGGCCATCAGCCGCTCTCACCAGTGGCCGACGACCTTCTGCCATGCCGAGGGCTTCATCCGCTGGTGGGCCTGGCCGTCGCGGGGCGACCAGTTCCAGCTGACGGTCAACCAGAACCAGGTCCAGTTCCTGTCCGGCGTCGCCGACAACTTCATCCGTCAGGTGCTGATCGGCAAGAGCCACGTCCAGAAGGTGCCGCAGTGGTACGGCGAGACCGTCGGCTTCTGGGACGGCGAGAAGCTGATCGCCTGGACCGCCAACGTGCAGCCCTGGACCCAGCACACCATGGGCGAGTGGAGCGGCAAGCTCGAGGCGATCGAGACCTTCACCCCCATCAAGGACGCGGCCGGCAAGTTCATCGGCCTGGACCAGGAGGTCGTGTTCTATGACCCGGAGGTCTACACCCAGCCCGTCCGCATCCACGACCGCTTCCTGCGGCGCGCAACCCTCGATGACCCGAACGAGCGCTACACGGTCATCGAGTGCCTCTCCAACATCGCCAACGTCAACGGTCACCCGACCCAGCTGACCAAGGCTGATCCGCGTTACGTCGACTACTACGGCCGCCCGTGGGTTCAGGTGTGGGAAGAGAATTTCGAAAAGGGCTGGGACAAGCCCGAGAGCAGTGCGGCTCCGACCGACGTGCTCGATCTGTTCAAGTAGCGTTCAGTTCAGTTGGTACATACGTACATGGCGGCCCCAACCAACAAGAGGCCGAAGCCGCCGCTCCAAGGAGGATACAGGCATGACTAAGCAGATTAAAGGTTGGGCGATCGCAGGCGCCGTTGCAGCAGCCGCTCTCGGCGTCGCCGCCGGCCCCGCCCTGGCGCACCACTCGTTCGCCATGTTCGACCAGACCAAGACCGTCACCCTGACCGGCGTGACCTACCAGTTCGTGGCCCAGGCCAACCACGCCGAGCTGCACTTCTACGTGCTCGGCCCCGACGGCAAGCTGGCCAAGGGCAAGGACGGCAAGAACGTCGACTACGGCATCGAGATGGCCGGCGCCGCCGCGGTCGCCCAGCAGGGCATCACCGCCGCCACCTTCCCGGCCGGCACCATCTTCTCGGTGAAGGTCAACCCGATGCGCGACGGCTCGAACTTCGGCTCGCGCGCCGGCGGCACCGCCCTGGTCAAGTGCCCCTGGAAGAAGCCCCCGGCTCCGGGCAAGGCCTGCGACACCGTCGCGGGCAGCGAGAAGCTCGGCGGGACCACCTTCTAGTCTGAAGGCCCGGACTGACGACAAAGCGGCGGCGCGAACACTCGCGCCGCCGCTTTTGTTTGTCCTTACTGGGCCTTGTGCACAACCGCCGCCTCCGGGGCGCTGAGGCCGAACGCCCCCTGGTCGCTCTCGCACCAGGACTGAAGGGCCGAGGCCATGCGCCAGGCCGGATCGGTCGGCGGCTCCGACTTGCGGGTGACCGCGTGCCAGTCGACATACAGCCCCTTGCGGGTGACCTTGGCCGAGGCCAGCACGCCTGAGCGCAGGTACTGGCTGACCGCCCAGCGCGACAGGATGCTGATCCCGAACCCCGCCGCCACCAGCTCGACGATGGCCTCGGTCAGCTCCACCTTCAGCAGCTTGCGATAGGTCACGTGCGCCGGCTTCAGGAAGCTGTCGTACTCGTGGCCCTTCTCTGCGACGTCGCTGTACGAGATATAGACCTGGTCGGCGAGATCCTGGGCGACCACGAAGGGCTTGGCGGCCAGCGGGTGATCCGGCGCCATGATCAGGATCAGCTCGTCGCGGAACAGGATCAGCGAGCGCGTCGCCGACTTGGCGGGCTTGCCCGATGTCACGGCGATGTCGAGGTGGCGGTCGGTCAGGGCGGTCAGCGGTCGCTGGGTGGCGTCCGCCACCACCTCGATGTCGATGTCAGGATCGCTCTCCTGGAAGGCTCGCATGAAGCGCGGCAGCCAGCGGTAGGCGCTGTAGGCCCCGCACCCGATCCGCACCACGTGACGCATCCCCTCCCCCGGGTTCTCCACCGCCCGCTCGGCCCGCTCCAGCTGGGCCAGGATGCGGCCGGCCTCTTCGTTGAGAATCTGCGCCGCCGGGGTCATCTGCATCTGCTTGTTCCCCTGCACGAAGAGGTCGAGCCCGAGCCGCCGCTCGGCCTCGCGGATCTGATGGCTCAGGGCCGACTGGGTCAGGTTCAGCAGGGCGGCCGATCGGGTGACGCTGCCGGTCAGGGCCATGGCCTGCAGCATGCGCAGGTGGCGCATCTCGAGCTTAGGCGGGCGCATGGGCGCTCCTATGAACAGCTTTCATGGATCGTCTGAAACTTAGGAATTTTATTGATTCCTACCGGGCTCGTAGATTGGGGTCGGGGGCCGGCGAACGCAACGCGGTCCGCACCCTGGGATATCCTGGAGCCAAGGTGAGATCAGGCGCTGCGGCAAAAGAGGGCAGGACGTCGGCCATGACGAGCCAGGGCGCCCATGGATTCGGCCCAGATAAGCGCTACGCGGCCGCGGTCGGAGATCTCGCTGGCGAGCGCCACGGCGGCGGCCGATCTTCAGCTTCGCGATCTAACCAGATTTGGCCGAGATGACCGTTTCCCTCAATACGCGCCAGGACATCAATCTGGACGCCCTCTACAGGGTGGCGTGGCAGGGCGAGGGCGTTCACCTGTCTCAAACCGTGCTTGGCCGCATCACGGCTTCCCGCCAGTCGTTCCTCGACCTGATCGACAACGACCCCAACGTCGTCATCTACGGCGTCACTACAGCCATGGGCGAGTTCGCCAGCCTGCGCCTCTCCCATGAACAGCGCGACCGGCACTCCCGCATCAAACCCTTCCCCGCCGCGACCTCCTTCGGTGAAGACCTGCCCGAGCGCGTGGTCCGCGGCATGGTGCTGGCGCGGCTGGCCAATTTCATCGAGGGCCATGCCGCCACCTCGCCGCGCATCGCCATGGCCGTCGCCGGCATGCTGGACGGCGGCGCGCCCATGCCCCGGATCGCGTCCTGGGGTCACGGCGGCGCCGGCGAGATCCAGGCCCTCTATCCCCTCTTCGCAGAGCTCTCGACCCGGTTCGAGCTCGAAGTCCGCGAACGCGGCTCGCTGATCAACGGCTCGCCCTGCGCCGCCGCCCTGGTCGGCGACGCGGCCCTGGCGGCCCGGCGGCGCTATCAGACGGCGCTGAAGACCTTCGCCCTGTCCATCGAGGCCTTCCGCGCGCCCCTGGAGCACTACGACGCCGCGCTCGAGGGCCTGTGGGGCGACCCGAACGAGGCCGCCGCCCTGCGGGGCCTGCGCGAACTGCTGGTCGGCGCCGGCGACGGACGGCGCAACTACCAGGCTCCGGTCAGCTACCGCATCGCCCCCAAGGTGCTGGGTCAGGCCCACCGCGCCATGGTTCAGGCCGAACAGGCGGCGACGGTCTCCCTGTCCTCGATCTCCGACAATCCGGTGTATCTGCCGCCCGACAAGGAGCATCCGCTCGGCCGCTGCATCTCGACCGGCGGCTACCATAACGCCCTGGCCGCCCCGGCCCTGGATGACCTCGCCGCCGTCTGGGCCGACCTGTGCCAGCTCTCCATGCGCCATTGCGTCAAGCTGCTCGACGGGCGCGCCTCGCACATGCCCGACATGCTGCTGGTCGGCAGAGAGCCGGGCGACAGCGACGGGCGCGGCAACGTCGGCTATCTGCCCTGGGCCATCGCCGGCTACATCGAGCAGGCCAAGGCCGCCGCCCAGACCACCTTCATCCCCTCGACCGACACCGGCGGCGCCGGCCAGGACGACGTGGCGCCTCCCGCCTTCCTGGCCTTCACCAAGGAAGCGACCGCCGCCCGCTGCGTGGACGCCTCGCTGGCCATGCTGGCCGTGATCGCCGCCCAGGCCCTGCACATCACGAACCGCCAAGCCCCGCCGGCGCTGCGCGGCTTCATGGACATGATCCACGGCGTTGTCCGCCCGGTCGTCGAGGACCGCGTCCTCGGCCCCGAACTGGCCAAACTCGCTCAAGTCTTCACCGACGAGGCCTTCGCCGCGGACCGGCCGCTGGAACAGGCGGTCGCCTAGGTCCCCTCATCCCTCCCCATGAATGGGAGGGATAGGAGGCTACAACTCCCCCACCGGAATGTGGCACCGGATCTCGTGTCCCGGCTCAGCCCCCGGCAGCATCGGCGGCTCCTGCTGCTCGCAGATCGGGCCCAGCTTCCTCGGACACCGTGTGTGGAAGACGCATCCGCCGGGCAAGTCGATAGCGCTGGGGATCTCGCCCTCCAGCCGCACCCGCGCGGCTGTGCCCTCCAGCGACGGGGCGGCCGACAGCAGGGCGGCGGTGTAGGGGTGGTGCGGGCCTGAGAACACCCGCTCGGACGGCCCGGTCTCCATCAGCCGGCCGAGATAGAGGACGGCGATGCGGTCCGACAGGTAGCGCACCGTCGCCAGGTCGTGGCTGATGAACAGATAGGCGACGCCCTCGCGCGCCTGCAGCTCGGCCAGCAAATTGAGGATCGCGGCCTGCACCGACACGTCGAGGGCCGAGGTCGGCTCGTCACAGACCACGATGCGCGGCCCGCCCGCGAAGGCCCGCGCAATGGCGACGCGCTGCTTCAGCCCGCCGGACAGCTGGGTCGCCCGCCGCTCCAGATAGCGATCGGCGAGCTGGACCGAGCGGGTCAGGGCCAACAGCCGGGCGGGCAACTCCGCCCTGGGAACCCCGCCCAGCCGGGCCATCACCCGGCCGATCAGGCGGCGCACGCTGTGCGACCGGTTCAGCGCCGAGTCCGGGTTCTGGAAGACGATCTGCAGAGCCTTGAGCTGATCGCGCCGCCGTTTGGGGCCGAGAGCCTGGCCGTCCAGCTCCAGCAGGCCGCCTGGATCGGGAGCGACGAGGCCCAGGAGCAGCCGCGCCAGGGTGGTCTTGCCGCTGCCGGATTCCCCGACCAGCCCCAGGGTCTCGCCCGCCCGCAGGTCGAACGAAACCTCGTGCACGGCGCGGACGGGGCGCCCCGCGCCGCCGAAAGTCTTCGACAGCCGCGCCTTCAGGATCGGCGCGCCCCGCTGGAACGGGACCGCCAGGTCGGCAGGGGTGGCGCGCGGCGTGGTCGGGGCCAGCTCCGGATAGTGGCAGCGGCTCAGCCGGCCTGCGCCCAGGTCGTGCAAGGGCGGCGGCTGGGTGCGGCAGAGGTCCGTGGCCAGGCCGCAGCGCGGGGCGAAGACGCAAGGGGAAACCGCCTCCCCCGCCGCCGGGGGAAAGCCCGGAATGGTGTCGAGCCGGCCGTGGTCCTTGCGGGCGCCGGGCCGCACCAGGCAGCGCATCAGAAGGGCGGTGTAGGGATGGCGCGGGCTGGCGAAGACTTCGCGCGTCGGCCCCTCCTCGACCAGGGTCCCGGCGTAGAGCACGCCGACGCGGTCGCACATGGCCGCCACCACCGCGAGGTTGTGGCTGATGAACAGCAGGGCCATCCCGCGCTCGGCGCGGATGTCGGCCACCAGCTCCAGGATCTCGGCCTCGACCGTGGCGTCGAGGCCCGTGGTCGGCTCGTCGAGGATCAGCAGCTTCGATTCGGTCGCCAGGGCCATGGCGATGGCCACCCGCTGCTGCATGCCGCCGGACAGCAGGTGGGGATAGCGGTCGGCCACGGCGGCAGGGTCGGCGATCCGCACCCGGGCCAGCATCGCCACCGCCCGCGCCATGGCCTCGGCCGGCGCCAGGCCCTGCAGGCGGAAGATCTCGGCGATCTGCTCTCCGACCCGGATCGACGGGTTCAGCGCCCGGCCCGGGTCCTGATAGACCATCGAGACGTCCGTGGCCCGCAGACGGCGCAACCCCTCGGGGTCGAGGTCGTAGAGGTCGCGCCCCCCGACCAGGACCCGCCCGTCCGTCACCCGGCCGTTGGGCGGCAGATAGCGTACCGCCGCCAGGGCGACGCTCGACTTGCCCGAGCCGGATTCCCCGACCAGGCCATAGGACTCTCCGGCCGCGATGCTCAGGCTCAGCCCCCGCAGCACGGGCAGGTCCCGGCCGCGGACCCGGTAGGCGAGCTCCAGCGCCTCGAGCGACAGCGCCGCCGTCATGACGCCAGGGCCTCCTGCACCCCGTCGGCGACGAGGTTGACCCCGATCACCAGCGAGGCGATCGCCGCGGCGTTGGCCAGCACGATCCACCATACCCCGCCGCTGAGCAGCCCGTAGTTCTCCGAGATGGCCAGGCCCCAGTCCGGAGAGGGCGGCTGGATGCCGAAGCCCATGAAGCTGAGCGTCGCCACCGTGAAGACGGCGTAGCCGAGGCGCACCGTGGCCTCGACCAGGATCGGCGGGACGATGTTGGGCAGGATCTCGACGAACAGGATGTAACCGCCCCCCTCGCCCCGCAAACGGGCGGCGGCGACGTAGTCGAGGGCGCTTTCGGTCAGGACGGCGGCGCGGACGGTGCGCGCGATCAAGGGCGCGTAGATGACGCCGATCACCACGATCACCGTCGCGGTCGAGGGGCCGAGCGCCGCCAAGGCCAGCAGGGCGATGATCACCATCGGCAGGGCCAAAAGGGCGTCGATCACGCGGCTGACCGTCGCGTCGGCAAAGCCGCGGAAATAGCCGGTCACCAGGCCCAGGATCACGCCGCCCGCCACGCCGACCGCCGTGGCCAGGGGCGCGACCACCAGGATGTCCCGCGCGCCGACGATGACACGGCTGAACACGTCGCGGCCGAGCTGGTCGGTCCCGAACCAGTGCCCTCCCGACGGCGGGGCGAGGGCGGCGATGATGTCGGTCGCCAAGGGGTCGTGAGGGACCAGCATCGGCCCGAACAGGGCGCAGCCGATCCAGAACAGGATGATCGCCGCCCCCGCGACGACGGTCTTGGACCGCAGCAGTTGCTGAAGCCGCTCGCGCCCAGGGCTCACGCGCCCGCTCCGTGGCGGATGCGCGGGTTCAGCCAGGCCGACAGCACGTCGGCCACCAGGGCGGCGGCGGCGTAGATCAGCCCCACCGTCAGCACCCCGGCCTGGAGGACCGGGAAGTCCTTCTGCTGGGCCGCCTTGAAGATCAGGCTGCCGATGCCCTGGTAGCGGAACAGGATCTCGATCACGACCAAGCCCCCGATCAGGGTGCCGAGCTGGGTGGCGATGACGGTGATGGTGGGCAGCAGGGCGTTGCGCAGCACGTGGCGCCAGATCACGGCCTGGCGCGGCAGGCCCTTGAGCACGGCGGTGCGGGTGTAGTCGGCCGCCAGCACGTCCAGCACCCCGGCCCGCACCATCCGCGCCAGATAGCCGAACAGGGCCAGCACCAGCGGCAGGGACGGCAGAAGCAGGTAGCGCAGTTGCGTCAGGGGCCCGGCGCCGGGGGGCCAGTCGGCGCTGATCGGCAGCACCTTCAGCCACACCCCGAAGATCAGGATCAGCACGATGCCGGTGACGAACTCCGGCAGCACCGTCGCCGACAGGCCGACCAGGCTGACGACGCGGTCGACGGCCCGCCCCGCATGCAGCGCCGCCCACACCCCGGCGGCGATGCTGAGCGGCACGACCAGCACGAAGGCGACGGCGCCGAGCTTCAGGGAATGGCCGAGGGCCGCGGCGATGATCGGCCCGACCGGCGTGCGGAAGGCGTAGGACACCCCCATATCGCCGCGTACGAAGCCGCCGATCCAGTCCAGGTATTGGGTCAGCAGCGGCCGATCGAGGCCGTACTGCTGGTTGAACGTATCGACCGCGCGCTGATCGGCCAGCGGCCCCAGCATGGCGCGGGCCGCGTCCCCGGGCAGCAGCTGGCCGCCGACGAAGACGATGACGCTGAGCAGCCACAGGGTGACCAGGGTCAGGCCGAGCCGCTTGAGGAGGATGCCGAAAAAGCCCGTCATCCTCGGGCGGAGGCGCGAAGCGCCGCAGACCCGAGGACCCAGCAGCTCCCGCCCTGTCCGTTTCGCAACCCAGCTTCACCGTGGAGCTTGCTGGGTCCTCGGGTCTTCGCTGCGCTACGCCCGAGGATGACGGAGTTGGGGTGCGCCATATCTCAGTAGTACCCGTGGGACGAGGCCGAGATGGGCCTCCCCTGCTCCACCCCGTCGATCACCACCTTGTCGACGAACTCGTCGTAGAAGCTGACCAGCCCCTTGATGCGGGCCGCCTCGTGCACCGGGTCGGGGTAGTACCAGACCACGTTCTCGTGCCGCTTCCCGCCGACCTCGAGGTGATAGTAGCTGGCGATCCCCTTGTAGGGGCAGCGCGAGATGTAGCGGCTGGGCCGGAACATATCGAGCCGGGTGTCGGCGATCGGCATATAGATGCGGGTGTTCAGCCCGGTCTCGAACAGGAAGGTGGCGCGGCGGGTGTCGGCCACCTTCTCGCCGCCCAAATAGACCTCGACATGCCGCGAGGACGGCAGGGTGTCGATGCGCCGGTACGGATCGCGGGCGTGGACGAAGACCTCCTCGTCCTCCTCGTACCAGTGGTTCATCTTGTTCCAGTAGAAGGCCATGTAGCCCTCGATCGGCGGGCAGCCCTCCACCGGCTCCAGATAGCGCCAGCCGGCGTCCTCCACGAGGGTGACGCCTGTGTTCAGGGAGTAGTGCGTGGCGACGCCCTTGAACGGCGACTCCGTCTTGGTCGAGGAGCTCATCAGGAACTCCTCGCGCACGTCCTTCATCGGGAAATAGTACACCGGCAGGTGATCGGACTCGTACATGACGAGCCCTTCGATGGTGTCGGCGACGAAGATGTCGCCCACCTTGATGCGCAGCCGCTTGGGGCTCGGCATCATGAAGACGACATAGCCCGGCTCGGCCTCGTACTGCACGACGCGGTCGAGAATGGGGAAGTGCGGCCCGCGGCCGCGCAGGTGGGCTTTGCGCATGGTCAGCTCCGGGTGACGCGGTCGAGCAGGAGGCCGGCGGCGATGGGCGGCAGGCCGGTGATCCCCTTGCGCACGGGCACGAGCAGGTTGGGGAAATAGCTGATGATCACCGGCGTCTCGTCCAGCAGCAGCCGCTGGATGTCGCCCGCTGCGGCGCGCTGGGCCGCTGGATCGAGGGCGCGGGTGTAGCGCGCCACCAGGGCGTCATAGGCAGGGCTCTTGAAGTGGGCCGCGTTCCAGGCCCCGTCGCTGCGCAGGGGATTGCCGAGGGCGACGTCCGGCGTGGCCCGGTGGGCGTAATCGGTGATGCCGAATTCGCTGTCCAGCCAGTCGGACTGGCCGGGGACCGACTTGCCATAGTACTGGCCCTGGCTCTCCACCTTCAGGGCGATGCGCACGCCGATGGCCTTGGCCTGGTCCTGGATCAGCTGGGCGTACTGGGCGATGTCCGAGTACTGCATCGCCGTCAGGGTCACGTCGAAGCCGCCGGCCTTGCCGGCGTCGGCCATCAGCTGCCTGGCCTTGGCGATATCCTGGGTCCGCTGCGGCACGGCCGGGTCGGTGGACGGGTAGAACGACCCGAACGGGCTGTCGTTTCCGATGGTCGCCATGCCGTGGCACAGGCCGTCCACCAGAGTCTTGCGGTCAAGACACAGGGCCAGCGCCTGGCGCACCCGCTTGTCGGCGAAGGGGCCCGTGTCGCACTTCATGTGCACCTGGCGATGGCTGGCCGACTGCACGCGGATCAGCTCGATGGCGGGATTGCGCTGCAGGCTGGGGGCCAGGACGATCGGCACGGCGTCGAGGATATCGACCTCGCCCGCCTGCAGGGCGAGCAGGCGCGGCTGCGGCTCGGCGTAGAACTTGAACTCGATGCGGTCCGGCAGGGCCTTGTCGCCCCAGTACTCCGGGTTGCGCACCAGGCTGGCCCCGACCCGCGGCCGGTACGCCTCCATCCGGAACGGGCCGGTTCCGATGAAGCTGGCCTCATAGTTCCCGGCGTATGTCGCCGGCAGGATCACCGCATTGTAGTTGTCGATCGACACCGCGTACGGGAAGTTCCCGTTCGGGGCGTCGAGGTGGAAGGCCACCGTATAGTCGTCGACCTTGCGGCACCCGCCCTTGGACAGGACGCCCTTGAACACCGACAGGGCGTTGGATCCACCCTTGGGGTCCGACAGCCGATCGAAGGTGGCGACCACGTCGGCGGCTGTCATCACCTGGCCGTCGTGGAACTTCACCCCCCTGCGCAGCTTGAAGGTCCACACCGATCCGTCGGTGTTGGGGCTCCAGCTCTCGGCCAGCACCGGCTTGAGGGTCAGGTCCGGCTGGGTGACGCAGAGGAATTCGGCGGTCTGGAAGAACAGCTGGTAGCTGCCGCTGTCGTGGACCGTGACCGGATCGACGGCGCCGACCGGCACGGCGATCCCAGCGGTGATGGTCCCGCCCGGCTTGCCGCCCTGGGGGGCCGCCGCCTGCTGGGGCCCGTCGCCGCACGCCGCCAGCCCGCCCAGCAACGGCAGGCCGAGGCCGAGGACGCTGCCCGCGCGCAGGAAGGCGCGGCGGTCGAGCCGGCCGCTCAGCCACTCGTCGACGAGGGCGTTCCCCGCCCCGCCCAGCCCGGCCCGGGCGCCGTCGATCAGCCTGTGGTCAGCGCCCATGTGCAGCTCGCTTGGGATGGGGACGGCGCAAGCCTTGGACGGCTTTGTCTAGACAATTGGCGCGAGCTTAGCGTCCGCGGCGGGGGCTATCAATCGCGCGATGAGGGGCGAAGCGGCCCTTGCACAACCCCCGATGGTTATTTTCCCTGTTCGCCTCCGCATTGTGGAGCCACCATGATTAACTTGTAAGTTTCTATAAAGCCTCAGTTCTTCCACACTCCCTCCCCGATCTAATCTGAGAAGCAGCGGGCCTGTTCGCACCGTCTTAACCTCGAGTTCTTAGCTTCCGCGGCTCGCCGGGAGCGTCAGTATGCCGACAGAAGATGAAGTGAGGGCGGAGGTTCACGCCCTGTGGACCGCGCTGTTCGGAGAACCGCCGATCGTCGAGGCGGCGCCCGCCGTCCTGCTCGACGTGCTGATCGCCTCGCTCCCGAAAGCGGACTACACGCCGCCCACGGCCCTGGCGCCCCCGCGCCCCTCGGCCGCCCCCCGTGAAGCCGCGCCTGCCGCGAGACGCGCCGGCTGAGCTCGCTCGCCGGTCAGTCCGCGCGGGGACTTTCGCGGCCCTCGTCCGCATAGGCTTCGCGGAAGGCCGGGCCGCCGATCTTGCCGCCCAGCTCCTTGCACGCCTTGGCGTGGACGCGGCGGTATTCGGCCCACAGCGCCTCGGACCTGTTCTTCATGAACATCGACTGGCCCTGGAGGGCGTCGGCGACGGCGTCGGGCGAGAGGTCGGCCAGGAGCGCGTCGATCACCGCCTGCGCGCCTGCCGCTTGCCGCACCTGGTGGTCCCCCACGTCCTCGAACGAGGCGCGTACGGCCGCGTCGCTGCTGAGGAAGCCCTCCTGCCGCGCCTGCAGCAGGTCTATGGCCACGCGCTGAGGCGGCGCCCAGCGGAACGGATTGTTGTCCAGCGCCTGGACGGACGTCCATTCCAGACCGTGCTCGGCCTTGGCCCGGGTCCGCTCGTCCACCAGCTTACCTAGTCCCTGGACCATCTCGCGGTAGACTGCGCCCAGACGGCGCATCACCTCGGTGGGGTCCTCGGCCGAGAGCACCGAGGAATCGATCTGGGCGCCGCTGCAGAAGGCGTCGAGGAGCCGCCCCGCCTGGGTCTCGTCGGCGGGGGGCGGGATGG
Source organism: Caulobacterales bacterium (assembly GCA_027312185.1). Lineage (GTDB taxonomy): Bacteria > Pseudomonadota > Alphaproteobacteria > Caulobacterales > Caulobacteraceae > NCED01. The sequence continues at coordinate 27,307 of DAICXL010000001.1, forward strand.
TCGTGGCCGGCGCCGGCTCGGCGAGCGCGGCCTGCGGCGGCTGGGCCTCGATGCGGATCAGGAAGGCGCCGAGAACGACCGCGTCGCCGATGTTCACCGGCGTCGGCGTCTTGGCCGGCAGCCGCTCGCCCCCGATCAGCGAGACGCCGTTGGTGCTGTCGTCGCGCACGCTCACCACGCCGTCCTTGAGGGCGAACAGGCAGTGCCGGCGCGACAGGGTCCGGGTCGGGTCGTCGATGGCCCAGTCGGCGCCCTTGTCGCGGCCGACCACGATCTCGCCCTCGGCCAGCACGCGGCTGGCCAGTTCGATCGCCGGGGCGTCGGCCTCAAAGAGCCGCAGGACCACCGTCATCCGACGGCCTTTCGCGGCAGGCGCGTGGGCTCCGGCGCCAGACGGCCCAGCCACGCCTGGTCACGGGCGGCGGTCACGAAGGCGGCGGCGGCGAGGGGGCGCGAGAAGTAATAGCCCTGGAACAGCCGGCACCCCATCTCGCGCAGGGCCTCGACCTCTTCGGCCGTCTCCACCCCTTCGGCGAGCAGTTGGATGTCGAGACCGCGGGCCAGGGCGATCAAGGCGGCGCAGATGGCGCGGCTGTCGCGGCGCTTATCCACGTCTGTGACGAACTCGCGGTCGATCTTCAGCTTCGAGAACGGCAGGTTCTTCAGATAGCTCAGGCTGGAATAGCCGGCGCCGAAGTCGTCGATGGCGACGCTGACGCCTTGCGAACGCAGCTCGCCCAGCAGGCGGCGGATATGGTCGGCGTCTTCCATCGCCGCCGTCTCGGTCAGTTCCAGCTCCAGGCAGGACGAGGCCATGCCGTGACGCTCCAGCGTCCGCATCACCATCTCGCTCAGGCGGGGATCGCGGCATTGGGTGGCCGACAGGTTCACGGCGATCTTGAGGTCGTCCAGCCCCTGGCCGCGCCAGGCGCAGGCCTCTCGGCAGGCGGTGTTGAGCACCCAAAGGCCGACCTCGGCCATCATCGGCGACTGTTCGAGGATGGGAATGAACTGGTTCGGGGCGACCAGGCCCAGCTTGGGATGGCGCCAGCGCAGCAGGGCTTCGGCCCCGACCATCCGGCCGGCCTCGACGTCGACCACGGGCTGGTAGTGCAGCAGCAGTTCGTCGCGGCTGACGACGCCGCGCAGATCCTGCTCGAGAGAGAAGCGGTCGCGGGCCGCGGCCGAGCCCTGGGCGGAGAAGAAGGCCACCTTCTGGCCGGCGGTACGGCCGATCTCCAGGGCGGCGATGGCGCGGGTGAGCAGTTCGGCCGGGGCGGTCCCGTCCTCGGGAAACACGGCGGCGCCGATGGCGATGCCAGGAGTCAGGGTCAGGTCGCCGGCCTTGAGCTCCTGGCCCAGCACATAGGCGAGGGCCTGCATCTCCTGCGCGGCCGCCTGCTGGCCCTGGGCGCCGCGGAACCAGACCGCGAAGCAGTCGCGGTCCGCCTGAGCCACAGGACGGGAGGGGGGAACCGAGGCGCGAAGCCGTCCGGCGAAGGCGCGCAGGGCGAGATCCGCGGCGGCCTGGTCGAAGGCGGCGAGGCGGTCGTAGTCGGCGAACCGCACCACGCCCAGCACCACGGGGCCCGCGGCGTCCTGCACGTCGCCGATCAGCTCGGCCAGGAACGGCTCGCGGGTCGGCAGGCCGGAGACCGGATGGCGGTTGGTCAGGCGCTGGCGCATTCCGTCGATCCGGACGCCCAGCTCGGTCACGGCGCCGACCATGCCGCCGGCGCCCTTGGGATTGGGGGCGGCCCGCGGTTCGTCGTCGGTCTCGGGGGCCTCGTCAGCCAGGCAGGCGCGCAGGCCCCGCGCCACGGCGGCCAGAGGGCGGACCAGATAAGCGAGGAAGAGAAGGGCCAGCAGGCTGGCGCCCAGGGCCACGAAGACGGGGCCGACCGGCCCGTCCCGCGTCCACAGGACCAGGGCGGGAAACCCCGCCGCAAGCACGGCGCACGCCACGACCGCCGCCGGAAAGCGGTGGACGGGCGGGGCCAGCTCAGCAGTGGAAGACGTCTTCTGCATCTACTGCATCGGGTCTCGGTTTACACGCACACCCTAATCTCAAGGTGCTTCCGCGAGATGAACGGCGATGCTTAACCCGGTCGAAAGCCTGGCCTGTTAACAACAGGGCTGAACTGAGGGGCGACATGCGGCTGTCGACGGACACTTCAACATGCAAGCACGGGCCGGGATCATGGCGGTGAACGCGCTTCCTGCCGACGACGAGCGGACGGTCTTCCAGCCGGAAACCTCGCAGCCGGCGACCGATGGACCCGCCCCGCCGCCGCGTCACGGCCGCAGCGGCTTGCCGGCCGGCACGCTCCTGAACAACATCTATGAAGTCCGCCGCTTCCTGGCCCGCGGCGGCATGGGCGAGGTGTACGAGGGCGTCAACGTCAACACCGACGAGCGCGTCGCCATCAAGGTGATGCTGCCGCACCTGGCCGCCGACCCCAAGGTCCAGGCCATGTTCCGCAAGGAGGCGCGCATCCTGACGGAGCTCGCCCACCCGGCCCTGGTGCGCTACCGCGTCCTGGCGCACGAGCCGGATCTCGAGCTCTTCTACATCGTCACCGAGTTCATCGACGGGCGCTCCCTGTCCGACCTCCTGGGCGAGATCCGCCCCACGGCCGACCAGTTGAAGGCCCTGATCCGACGCCTCGCCGAGGGCCTCGCAGCCGCCCACGCCATGGGCGCGACGCACCGGGACATGTCGCCGGACAACGTGCTTCTGCCCCATGGCCGGCTCGACCAGGCCAAGATCATCGACTTCGGCATCGCCCGCGAAACCAGCCTTTCGCACCAGACCGTCGTCGGCGAAGGCTTCGCCGGCAAGCTGGGCTATGTGGCGCCCGAGCAGTTCGGCGACTTCGGCCGCCGTATCGGTCCGTGGACCGACATCTACAGCCTGGGCCTCGTCGGCCTGGCCCTGGCCTCCGAGCGCGCGCCGGACATGGGGGTCACCCTGGTCGACGCGGTCGACCGCCGCCGCCAGGGCATGGACCTCGATTCCGTGCCCTCATCCCTGCGGCCGATCTTCAGGAAGATGCTGGCGCCGGATCCCAGCCATCGGTTCCAGACCATGGCCGAGGTGATCGCGGCCGTGGACGCAGTCGGCCAGCCCGCTCCTCCCCCCTCCCCAGCCGTTACGGCCCCATCCTTCATGCAAGCCGCGCAGCCCCCAGCCGCGCAGCCCGGGCCGGCGCCTCTGACGGCCGGGCTTTCGGAGGATTCCGAGCCCGCGTCCCACGGGGCGAAAGGGTGGCTGATCGGCGGCGCCGCTCTCGCGATCGTGGCCGCCGTCGCCGTCGTCGTCGGGATGGGCGGCCAGCCCAAGCCCAAGGCCGGACCGCTGGAAAACGTCGTGCCCATCGGCCCCGCGATCATCGAGGGGCCCATCCCCGAAGCGGTCCCCCTCGGGGCCACGCCCGAAACGGGCGCCGAAACGGGGACGTCCGCTGAGACCCCGGCCGTCCCCGCCACGGCGCCGGCCCTCGCCAAGCCGAAGCGGCCGCCGCCCGGCCAGGCCCGCGGCGAGGTGGTGATGGCCACGCCCGCACCGATAGCCCCGCCCCAGATCGTCGCCGCGGCGCCGATCGCCTTGCCTGCTCCGGTGGAGCCTGTCGCGGCTACCGCATCGGCCGCCGAAAAAGGCGTCGAGGCCTGCTGGCGCGCGACAGGCGGCGAGTGGAGCTACATCGGCTACGCCGCCCGTTCGAGCTGCGCCGCCCAGGCCTTCAACAGCTGCCAGGTGGTGCACGGCCGCTGGGGCAAGACCCGGATGCGGCGCTACGACGGCAAGCTGCAGGCCAAGGGGACCGGGCTGCTGGCCAAGTGGCAGACTGTGGGAACCTCGCACTGCCCCGCCGGCGCTGCGCCGTGAGCCGCGCCATGGCGCTCAGCCCCGCGCCCCGGCGGGGCGCGACCGCCGCCGCCCGCACCGACGTCGGCCTGGTCCGCGGCTCCAACGAAGACGCCTTCCTGACCCGATCCGCCGCCGGCCTGTGGGCCGTCGCCGACGGGATGGGCGGCCACGAGGACGGCGAATGGGCCGCCGCCGCCATCGTTCGCGCCCTGGACGATATCGCCATCCTCGGGGACTTCGAGGCCGACCGCACCGCGGTGGCGCAGGGCGTCCTCGCCGCCAACGCCGTCATCCACCAGCGGGCCCAGGCCTACCGCCTGCGCATGGGCTCCACCGTCGTGGCCCTCCTGGTCGGCGACGACCGCTTCGCCGTGGTCTGGGCCGGCGACAGCCGCGCCTACCGGCTGCGGGACGGCGCCCTGGTCCAGCTCACCACCGACCACACCCAAGTCCAGGCCAAGGTCGCCCGCGGCGAGATGACCGTCGCCGAAGCGCGGGTGCATCCGATGGCCCATGTGCTGAGCCGCGCCGTCGGCGCGGAAGCCGACCTCAACCTTTCCAGCCTGGACGGCGACGTCCAGGCCGGCGACGTCTTCCTGCTGTGCAGCGACGGCCTCCACGGGATCGTGTCGGGTCCGGAGATCGCCGCCGCCCTCGCCCAAGGTGCCCCGGACCAGGCCTGCGAGCAGCTGGTCGCCCGCTGCCACGCCAGGGGCGCCCCGGACAACATCACCTTGGTGATCGTCGCCGCCGGGGCCTGATCGGCGGCCTTGATCCGCCGCCGCTTCCAATCGGGCGGCGAGCGGCTACATAGCGGCCATGCTGCGCCTGACCCAACTGACGCTGCCCCTGGGCCATCCCCCCGAGGCGCTGGCCGACGCGATCACCCTGCGGCTGGGCGTGCCGGCGGCGGACGTGCTGTCCTGGTCGTTGTGGCGGCGCGCCCACGACGCCCGCCGCAAGTCGGCGATCCTGATGGTCTATACGGTGGACGTGGCCGTGCGGGACGAGGCCGAGGTGCTGGACCGCCTCGCCGCCGACACCCGGGTGGCCTCGACGCCGGACACCGGTTACCGCCCCGTGGCGCAGGCGCCCGCCGATGGGCTTCGGCCGGTGGTGATCGGGGCCGGGCCGTGCGGCCTGTTCGCCGGGCTGATCCTGGCCGAGATGGGCTTTAACCCGATCATCCTCGACCGCGGCAAGGTGGTGCGTGAACGCACCAAGGACACCTGGGGCCTGTGGCGCAAGGGCAAGCTGGACCCGGAATCCAACGTCCAGTTCGGCGAGGGCGGGGCCGGCACCTTCTCCGACGGCAAGCTCTACAGCCAGATCAAGGACCCGCGCTTCCTGGCCCGCAAGGTGCTGACCGAATTCGTCGAGGCCGGCGCGCCCGAGGAGATCCTGACCGAGGCCCACCCCCACATCGGCACCTTCCGCCTCGTCACCATGGTCGAGGCCATGCGGCGCAAGATCGAGGCCTTTGGCGGCGAGTACCGCTTCGAGCGCCGGGTCACCGACATCGAGGTCGAGACCGGCGCGGACGGCGGGCGGCGCCTTCGCGGCCTGCACCTGCACACCGGCGAGTTCCTGCGGTGCGATCACGTGGTCCTAGCCGTCGGCCACTCGGCCCGCGACACCTTCGAGATGCTGCACGCCCGCGGCGTCCACATCGAGGCCAAGCCGTTCTCGATCGGCTACCGAATCGAACATCCGCAGTCGTGGATCGACAGGGCCCGCTTCGGGCCCTGCGCCGGCCATCCGGACCTGGGCGCGGCCGACTACGCCCTGTCGCATCACGGCAAGGACGGGCGCTCGGTCTACAGCTTCTGCATGTGCCCGGGCGGAACGGTGGTGGCGGCGGCGTCCGAGCCCGGCCGTGTCGTCACCAACGGCATGAGCCAGTACTCGCGCAACGAGCGCAACGCCAACGCGGCCATCGTGGTCGGGATCACCCCCGCCGACTTCCCCAGCGACCACCCATTGGCCGGCGTCGCCCTGCAGCGACACTGGGAGGAGAAGGCCTTCGAGGCCGGCGGCGGGACCTATGCCGCGCCGGGGCAGAGGGTCGGCGACTTCCTGGCCGCCCGGCCGTCGACCGAGCTCGGGGCCGTGGCGCCTTCGTACCGCCCGGGCGTCCGCCTCGGCGACCTCTCGACCGTCCTGCCCGACTATGCGGTCGCCGCCATCCGCGAAGCCATCCCGGTGTTCGGCCGCCAGATCCCCGGCTACGACGCGGCCGACGCCATGCTGACGGGGGTCGAAACCCGCACCTCCTCGCCGGTGCGCATCACCCGCGGCAAGGACCTGGTCAGCCTCAACACCCGCGGCCTGTTCCCCGCGGGCGAGGGCGCGGGCTACGCCGGCGGCATCCTCTCGGCGGCCGTCGACGGCATCAAGGTGGCCGAGGCCGTGGCCCTGTCCATCGTCAACAAAGGCGGCGCCTCCGCGGCTTGAAGGCGCCACGATCCCGCCCCGGGTCGGTGCTCTTCTGAGGCCGACGAGTTTTAGTCGGCGACCGGAGGTGCGGTGCCCATACCCCCGCAGAACCTGCGCCGCCGGTCCAACAGGGCGGGGCGCCTGCTGGCCACCGCCGTCAGCGTGGCGGCCCACGGCGGCTTGGCGGTGGTGCTGTTCTCCACCTATGCCGGCACGCCCCCGACCCCGGAGCCCGAGCCGGTCAGCGTCACCCTGTTCGACGCCTTGCCGCCGTCGCCCAAGCCTGACCCGGCGCCGGCGCCCCCCGCCCCCCAGGCGGCGCCCGTCCCCGAACCGCCCGCCGCGCCCAAGCCGACCCCGCGCCGCGACCCGCCGCCGAAAAAGTCCGCCATACGCAAGGCCAAGGTTCCGCCCCGGGTGGCGGCCATCGCCGCGCCGGAAGAGGCCGAGGAAGAGACCGTCGTCTCCGAGCTGAACGATTCAGAGCTGGGCGGAGCGACCACCGCCGGCTCGGGTCCGTCGGGGCGCGGCTGCGACATGGTGCGGGCGCTGGAAAACGCGCTGCGCAAGGACCGTCTGGTCCAGGCCGCCGTGGCGCAGGCCCATACGGGCAAGGCCATGCTGGTGTGGAACGGCGACTGGGTGAAGAGCCCCGGCCAGGAGGGCAAGGGCCTGGCCGCCGTGCGCCAGGCGATCATGTGGCAGGTGGCCTTCTCCCCCGAGCCCTGCCGGACCGAGCCGGTACGGGGCCTGGTGCTGATCTCGCTGCGAGACGGGCCTGGCGCCGCCCGCCTGGCCGTCGGCGGCGGCCAGTGGCGCTGGAGCGACCTTGTCAGCACGCGGCGCTGAGGACTTGGCCCGTATTCGCTTCATTTGACAATTACCCATCAATAACCGGTCACGCTCGTCACATTCCGCGACTGACGGATCGTACTGCGCTCGCTGATTTGCGCGATCCCTTGTGGCCGCCCCCGATCGGGTTATGATCTTCGCGAGGCGACGCAAGCGCGCCCGGAGCCCGCGCAAAGCGGGCAGCGGAGGAAACGATGAGGAAGGCGCTCTTGGGAGCCGCCGGCGCCGGCTTGTTGGCGCTGGCCTGCGCCCAACCGGCCAAGGCCCAGGAGGCGGGGGCCAACCCCTCCGGCGATCTCGAGATTCTCCCCGTGAAGGGTGCGGTCTGGGCCATATTCGGCGCCGGCGGCAACATCACCGTTTCGGTCGGCAAGGACGGCGTCTTCATGGTCGACACCGGCCTCGCGGCGAACGCCGATCGGGTGCTGGCGGCCGTGCGGCGTATCCAGGCCATCGTCCAATTGCGCGAGGGGGCGCCTGGCCTGGGCTACGGGGCCGAGACCCGGGGCACGCTGCAGCGCTCGCTGAGCCCCCTGGATCCGCCCAAGCCGATCCGCTTCATCGTGGACACTCACGCCCACCCTGACCACGTCGGCGGCAACGCCAGGATCAGGGCGGCGGGCCGGACCTTCACCGGCGGCAATGTGGCCAACGATATCGGAGACGCGGCCGAAGGCGCCATGGTGATGGCGCACGAGAACGTTCAGTCCACCCTGACGAGCCCCCCGCCGGGGGTATCGCCCGCGGCCGACGACGGGCTGCCCACCACCACCTATTACGGAGCCGCGTCCAAGTTCAGCCACTTCTTCAATGGGGAGGGCATACAACTCTTCCACCCGACCAACGCCCACACCGACGGCGACACCTACGTCTATTTCCGCGGCTCGGACGTGATCGCCACCGGCGACCTGTTCGTCCAGGACTCCTACCCGGTCATCGATCTGGCGCGCGGCGGCACGATCAACGGCGTCATCGACGCGATCAACGCCATCATCGCCATCTCGGTCCCCGAGTACCGCACCGAGGGCGGGACCATGATCGTACCCGGCCACGGTCGCATCTCTGACCTGGCCGACCTCGCCTACTACCGAGACATGATCACCATCATCCGCGACCGGGTGCAGGCGATGGTCGATCGCAAGATGACCCTGGACCAGGTCAAGGCCGCCCGGCCGACTCGGGACTACGACCCTCGCTGGGGGGCCACGAGCGGCCCCTGGACCACCGACCAATTCGTTGAGGCGATCTACCGCAACCTGCAGCCGGTTGCGCGTGGTCGCGGGCAGGCGCGCCGATGATCATGCAGATGCAACCCTCCCGGGCAGCCCGCGCGACGCAGCGCCTCCTCCTCGCGGCCGTCGCCGCCTTTGTCGTCTCGTCCCCCGCCGCCGCCCAGGTCGACCTGAGCGGTGAATGGGGCGTGCGCTTCCATGAGGACAACCCCGAGCGGGGCACCGGGCCGGACCTCGGCGAATATTACGGCATCCCCCTCAGCGACGCGGCGCGCTGGCGCGGCGAGGCCTGGAACGGCGCCGTGATGACCGAGGCCGAGTGGCAGTGCCGCCCGCACGGGGCCGACTATATCTGGCGCGGGCCTTCGGCCTTGATGATCTCCAGGAAGATCGACCCCACCTCCCGCGACGTCACCGAATTCAATCTCGAGTGGCTGCGCTCCATCGAGCGGCCGGTCTATCTCGACGACCGCCCTGCCCCGTCGCCCAACGCCCCCCATACCTGGGCCGGCTTCTCCAAGGCCAAGTGGGTCGGCGACATGCTCATGGTGCAAACCACGCACCTGAAGGAGAGCTACCTGCGCCGCAACGGCCTGCCCCGCAGCGACAAGGCCACGCTCACCGAATATCTGATCCGCAACAACGACGTGCTGACCGCCGTCGCCCTGATGCACGACCCCGTCTACCTGACCGAGACCTTCATCCGCACCACCGACTACGAGCTGGACCTCAAGCAGCATATCCCGCCCTACCCCTGCCACGTGGTCGAGGAGATCGACCGGCCGGCCGGCCAGGTGCCCCACAATCCGATGAACTCGGACCGGTCCCAGGAAGAGTTCGCGGCCAAGTGGAAGATCCCGATCGATCAGGTGCGCGGCGGCGCGCGGACGATGTACCTGCCGGGCGCCCCGGTGAGTCCGGCCAAGGGACAGACGGGGGCCTCGACCCGTCCGGGCGTCCCGATCGATCTCACCGGGACCTGGATGGCGGTCGTCAGCGAGGACTGGCGCTGGCGCATGATGACCCCGCCGAAGGGCGACTTCGCCAGCGTCCCTCTGAACACGGAAGGTCAGAAGGTTCTGGCCGCCTGGGACCCCGCGCGCGACGCCGGCGCCGGTCAGCAGTGCAAGGCCTACGGCGCTCCGGCGGTGATGCGCCGCCCGGGCCAGATCCGCATCTCCTGGGCGGACGAGCGGACGATGAAGCTCGAGACAGAGGCGGGAAACCAGGCCCGCAACTTCCTGTTCGGGGCTGAGCCCGCCCCGGCGGGCGGCGCCAGCCTGCAGGGCGTGTCGCGGGCCAACTGGCAGACGCCGGGCCGTCCCGCGCGCGGGGCCGCGCCTCCGCCCGGCGGCTCGCTGCGGGTGGTCACCACCAATCTGTCCGAGGGCTACCTGCGCAAGAACGGCGTGCCCTACAGCGCCGGGGCCCGGTTGACCGAATACTACAACCGCATCGACGACCCTGACGGCGCCTCTTGGCTGATCGTCACCACGGTGGTGGAGGACCCGGCCTATCTGACCGGCCGCTTCATCACGAGCTCTCACTTCCGCCGGATGGTCGACGACAATCCCTGGACTCCCGCCCCCTGCACCGCGAACTGACGCCATGAAAAAAGCCCCGCCGTCGCCGGCGGGGCTCTCATGATCCGGTCCGTGAACGCCTAGGCGATCGTCGTCTTGTACAGGGCCATCAGCTCGTTCCACGCCTTCTCGGCCTGGGCTTCGTTGTACGCGGCGCCATCCTTGACGCACCAGCCGTGGTTGGCCGGATAGACCTCGACGGTGGCCTTCTTCCTGGTGTCGGCGAAGGTCTTCCTCAGCGTCTCCTTCACCGTCGTGTCCTGCGCGTCGTCGTTCTGGGCGACGGCGATGATGTAGGAGGCGTTGGTCTTGCCGATCAGCAGGTGCGGGCTGCTCGGCTCCTTGGTGACGAGGCCGCCGCCGTGGAAGCTGCCGACCGCCGCCACGCGGCCAGGGACGGCCGCCGCGGTGCGCACCACCAACGGGCCGCCCATGCAGTAGCCCTGGGTGCCGACCTTCTTGGCCTTGTTGGTCTGGGGCTGGGCGTCGAGGAAGGCGATGAAGGCCTTGGCGTCGTTGTCGATGCCGGGGTCGGTCATGGCGGCGCGCAGGGCGAACACCTTGGCGCGGTCTTCCGGCTTGCTGAAGTCGAAGGCGCCGTCCACCACCGGCGCCCGCTTGGAGCGGTAGAACGGGTTGGGGACCAGCACCACATAGCCCTCGGCCGCCAGCCGGCGGCCCATGTCGCGGAAGGCGGGGCGCAGGCCCAGGATGTCGGTCCAGATCAGCACCGCCGGCCAGGTTCCTCGCCCTTGCGGGTAGTAGAGGGCGGCGTCGGCGGTCCCGTCGGGGGTCTTCACCTCGACGTCCTTCTCGACCACGTTGGAAGCCGCGGCCTGGGCCGCGCTCGCCACGCCCGTGGCCGCGACGGTCATCAGGCCGAACGTGCGGCGCGAGACGGTGGGGTCCAGCACGACGCCGGGGTCGAGCATCATCTTGCCGTTATGGATATCGTCGTCACACATCTTGGCGTTCCTCCCGGAAGCTCGTTTTCAAGCGGCGCGATGTTGCTTCGACTTCTCCTCTCGGGAAAGGGGCTATCGCAGTCCGCCGTGGTCCTGCATTCAATACGCATAGCGGGGCTGAAGAACCGGGGGGAGACATGATCAAGCTGTCGAGAGTTGGCGTGCGCGCGGTGCTGACGGCCTGCGCCCTGGGACTTGCAGCGTCGGCCGGGGCCGCGCTCGGCCACGACAGCAGCGACCTCGTCAGGGTCGACCACTATGTGAAGACACGCTCCACCGCCCCGGCCATGGCCGGCCGCGACGCCATGCTCTACGTCCGTGAGGTGGTGAAGCCCGGGCCCGCACTGCGCGGAGCGACCCCTGAGGTCGTGCTGTTCGTGCATGGGGCCGGCACCCCCGCCGAAGTCGGCTTCGACGTGCCGTACAAGGACTATAGCTGGATGGCCTATCTGGCCGAGGCCGGCTTCGACGTGTTCTCGATGGACATGACCGGTTACGGTCGCTCCAGCCGGCCGGCGGCGATGAACGACGCCTGCAATCTGGCGCGCGACGCGCAAGGCCTCATCGTGCCCAGCGCGCTTTCCGGGCCCTGCGCCCCCAGCTACACCCGTCCGATCACCACCATGAGCTCGGACTGGGACGACATCGGCGCGGTGGTCGACAAGCTCCGGGCCCTGCGGCGGGTGGAGAAGGTTTCCTTGGTCGCCTGGTCGCAGGGCGGGCCGCGCGCCGGCGGCTACGCCGCGCGCAATCCCGGCAAGGTCAACCGGCTGGTCGTGCTCGCCCCGGCCTACAACCGCACCATGCCGACCGCCGGCCCGGCGACCCTGCCGACCGTCGAGGCCCCGATGAGCCTGCAGACCCGCGATCAGTTCGTGGCCAATTGGGATCGCCAAGTCGGCTGCGCGGCGCAATACGAGCCGGAGGTCAGCGCGTCGGTATGGCGCGAGATGCTGGCGTCCGATCCTGTGGCCGCCACCTGGGGCCCGGGCGGGCGCACCGCCCCGATCGTGCCGAGCTGGGGCTTCAACCAGGAAATCGTGGCCAAGATGCAGACCCCGTTCCTGATGGTGGCCCCGATCCACGACAAGCAGGTCCTGCCCGAGCGCGTCCACGAACTCTACGCCGACCTGGGCTCCAGCCAGAAGGTGCTGATCGACCTCGGCTGCTCTTCCCACAACGCCATGTGGGAGAAGAACCACCTGCTGCTGTTCAAGGCCACGGCCGACTGGCTGCGCGACGGCAAGGTGGGCGGCGCCAGCCAGGGCGTGATCAAGATGGGCTACTAGCCCAGCCGTCCCCGCGCGATCGCCGCGCCCTGCGCCAGGGCCTTCAGCTTCCCGAAGGCCACGTCGCGGGGCATGTACTTCATGCCGCAGTCGGGGGCGGCGACGATCTTTTCGGGCTCCACGAACGGATAGGCCGCCTCGATCCGCTCCGCCACGGCCTCAGGGGTCTCGATCTCCATCGCGCCGAGGTCCAGCACCCCCAGCATGATGGTCTTGCCGGCCAGCTCGCGCAGGATGCCGAGGTCGAGGCGGGGCTGGGCCGCCTCGATGGAGACCTGGGTGGCGATGGTGTCGGCGAACTGGGCCAGGAAGCTGTAGCCGGAGGGTTTGTCGGCGACCACATGGGCGTAGCCGAAGCAGACGTGCACGGCGGTGTCGCCTTCGATCCCCGCCAGCGCCCGGTTCACCGCCGCGATCCCGAAGCGCTGGGCCTCTTGCGGAAAGGCCTGCATCCACGGCTCGTCGAGCTGGACCACGTCGATCCCGGCGGCCTTGATCTCGCGGAGTTCCTCGTTGACCACGGCGGCGAAGGCCATCGCGACCTCTTCCGGGTCGCCGTAGTGCTCGTCCTTCATCTGCCGGCTGAGGGTGAAGGGGCCGGGCATGGTGATCTTGGTCCGCCGGGTGGCGACCGCGCACAGGAATTCGGCGTCGCGCACCTCGACCGCCGCCCTGCGCCGGATAGGGCCAACGATGCGCGGCACGATCACGGGTATGCCGGTGCGGCCGGTGACGGTGGCGGTCTCGTCCGTGTCGATCCCGGCCAGCTCCAGGCCGAAGCGGGTGCCATAGCTCTCGCGGCGGATCTCGCCATCGGTGACGATGTCGATGCCGGCGGCCTCCATCTCCAGCACGGCCAGGCGGGTGGCGTCGTCCTTGGCGGCGTCGAGGTAGGGCTCGGGCACCCGCCAGATCTCCGGCATGTGGGTGCGGGCCACCTTGCTGCGCAGCAGTTGCCGGTTCACCAGCCATTCCGGGGGCGGATAGCTGCCGACCACGGTGGTCGGGATAAGCCTGGTCGGATCCGGCATCATGTTTCCTCTTATTTCAGCATCTTCCCCCGCGCTTCAGCTTTGCGTCAAGCAAACCCTCGGATTTGTTCGAGTTTACCGATGGCAAGAATACTGGTTGCTAAAGCAACAATTGGCGGCGTAGGCCCGCCTCAGCCCAGCTTGAGCAGCCGCTGCAGATTGCCGCCCAGCATCGCGGTCTTCTGGGCGTCGGTGAAGTGGCGGGAGCTGGCGATGATGTCGATGGTGTCTGGCCAGACGTAGGGCAGGTCCGAGCCGTAGACGATCTGGCTGGGCCCCACCTCGGCGGCGAGGTGGCGCAGGCCTTCTTCGGAGAACACCATGGAGTCGACCAGGATCTGGCCCTTGAAATAGGCCGACGGCGGCTTGGCGTTGGCGCAGTCCGCCCCGTCGCGGACACAGGCCGCGTCGCTGCGGCCGAGGTAGGACGGCAGGTAGCCGCCCCCGTGGGCCGCGCACAGCTTGAGCCGCGGGAAACGGTCGAACACCCCGTCGAAGATCATCCGGCTGAGGAAGAGCGTGGTCTCCAGCGGGTTGCCGATGATGTTGTCCACCCCGCCGCGGCCGGCCCAGGCCCCCTCGCGGGCGATGTTGGCGGCGCTGTTGGGGTGCATGAAGACGGGGACGTCCAGTTCCTGGCACTTGGCCCAGAAGGGATCGTACCGGGCCGTGGTCGGGCTCTCGCCGGCCACATGGCCGCCGATCGACGCGCCCTTGTGGCCGAGGTCGCGCACGGCCCGCTCCAGCTGGCGCGCCGCCAGCTGCGGGTGCTGCAATGACACCGAACTGAGGGCCACGACCCGGCCCGGATAGGCGGCCGCCAGCTCGGCCAGGCCCTCGTCGTGGGTTCGCACGATGCGGTCGGCCAGGGCCTCGTCGGCGGCGTACCACCAGAAGAAATTGACGGTCAGCACCTGTACGTCGATGCCGCGCCGGTCCATCTCGGCGATCCGCTGCGGGCCGAAGATCACCAGGGGCTGGATGGTCCGGGCGAGCGGCGTGCCGGCGATTATCGGCTCGACCGCCTTGAAGGCGCAGTGCCCATGGACGTCGATCACCCGGGCCGGCCGGCCGCCGATCCGCACCACCTTGCGCGCGGGCCCCGCTCCGGCCTTGGTCGCCAGGGCCACGGCCCCCGCACCGCCAAGGAACGCCCGTCGGCTGGTCTGGTCAGATGTCATCGCCGCCCCCCGCTCTTGTCTTTTCACCAGAACAGACCGGAGGAGCGAAGATTGCAACGGCGCGCGCTAATCCTCGCCGGCCGCGCCCGACTGGCTCAAGCGGCGCAGCAGGGTCATCAGCTGGCCCAGTTCCTTGGGGGTGAACAGCGCCTTGATCCGCGCCTCGTGCCCGGCGATCAGGGCGCGCGCCTCGTCCAGCACCTGGACGCCTTCGGCCGTGAGGTAGAGCTCCTGGCGGCGGCGGTCGATCCGCGACGGGGTGCGCAGCAGGAATCCCCGGTTCTGCAGCCGGTCGATGATCGCCATCATGGTGGCGCGGTCGGTCCCCAGGGTGGTGGCCAGCGCGATCTGGGAGCAGCCCGGGTTGGCGCTGACGAGGGTCATCACCGCGCACTGCTTCTGGGTCAGGTCGAGGTCCCGCAGGGTGAACAGGAAATCGCGGTGGAAGGCGGCCTGGGCCTGTTTGACGTGGAAGCCGAGCAGCTCTTCCAGGCCTTCGAGCGACAGGTCGTCGGAGATGGCGGGGGTGTCCGCTTCCGCGGCTGCGCGCCGCGCCTGCATGCGTGCCATCGCGGGCGTAGACCTCGTTTACCGTCGCGCCAGTATCGGGCCTTGCCTGCCTGCGGCAAGCGAAAATACCTTCGATCCGGGCGGGCGGACTAAGACCTTCGTCGCGCATGACTGTTGCGTCCGCCCGGCATATTTGTATGTTTAACTAACAATTGGCCCGCCGGGCCTCATAGCGGGGAGACCGTGCATGGACGATGCGCTTCGCAAGGAGACGGTCTACGTCGAGTTCGAGGACCGGGTGGCCTGGGTCACCCTGAACCGGCCCGACAAGCGCAACGCCATGAGCCCGCAGCTCAACCGCGACATGCTGCAGGTCCTCGACGCGCTGGAGGTCGACGACCGCTGCGGCGTGGTGGTGCTCACCGGCGCCGGCCAGTCCTTCTCCGCCGGCATGGACCTCAAGGAGTACTTCCGGGAGAACGAGGGCAAGGGGCGCATGGCCACCATCCGCGCCCGGCGGGAGTCCGCCGGTTGGTGGAACCGGCTGATGTGGTTCGAGAAGGCCACCATCGCCATGGTCAACGGCTGGTGCTTCGGTGGCGCCTTCACGCCGCTGGTCGCCTGCGACCTGGCCATCGCCGCCGAGGAGGCGACCTTCGGCCTGTCGGAGATCAACTGGGGCATCTTGCCAGGCGGCAACGTCACCCGCGCCGTCGCCGAGGTGATGAGCCACCGCGACGCCCTCTACTACATCATGACCGGCCTGCCCTTCGACGGGAAGAAGGCGGCCGAGATGCGGCTGGTCAACGAGGCCGTGCCCCTGGCCCAGCTGCGCCAGCGCACCCGCGCCCTGGCCGACGTCCTGCTGGAGAAGAACCCCACCGTGATGAAGGCGGCCAAGGACACCTACAAGCGCAGCAAGACCCTGCCGTGGGACCTGTCCGACGACTACATCTACGCCAAGCTGGAGCAGATGCTGCTGATCGACGAGAGTAAGGGCCGGGAAAAGGGCCTGAAGCAGTTCCTCGACGACAAAACGCTGAAGCCGGGCCTGCAGACCTACAAGAACGAATAGGGCGGAGACTAGACCGATGGACGCGCTCGGACTGCTGATCGGCGACCGCATGGGCCCTGCGGCCGGCGGCGCCACCTTCGACCGGTTGAACCCGATGACCGAGGCGGTCGCCACCCGCGCCGCGGCCGCGGGCCTTGAGGACGTCCAGGCCGCCGTCGCCGCCGCGCAGGACGCCTTCCCCGCCTGGTCGGCCCTGGGCCCCAACGCCCGGCGCGCCCTGCTGCTCAAGGCCGCCGACGCCGTGACCGCGCTGGCCGACCCGTTCGTCGACGCCATGAAGACCGAGACCGGCGCGACCGAGGGCTGGGCGCGCTTCAACGTCATGCTGGCCTCCAGCATGCTGCGCGAAGCCGCCTCGCTCACCACCCAGGTCGGCGGCGAGACCATCCCTTCCGACAAGCCCGGCTGCCTGGCGATGTCCCTGCGCACCCCGGTCGGGGTCTGCGTCGGCATCGCCCCGTGGAACGCGCCAGTGATCCTGGGCGTGCGGGCCATCGCCACGCCGCTGGCCTGCGGCAACACCGTGGTGCTGAAGGCGTCCGAGACCTGCCCCCGCACCCACGTCCTGATCGGCCAGGCCATGCGCGACGCCGGCCTGCCGCCGGGCGTGGTCAATGTCCTGACCAACGCGCCCAAGGACGCGGCCACGGTGGTCGAGGCCCTGATCGACCACCCGGCGGTGGCGCGGATCAACTTCACCGGCTCCACCCGCGTCGGCCGCATCATCGCCGAGCGGGCGGGACGCCACCTCAAGCCCGTGCTGCTGGAGCTGGGCGGCAAGGCCCCGCTGCTGGTGCTGAAGGACGCGGACCTGGACGAGGCGGTCAAGGCCGCCGCCTTCGGGGCCTTCTTCAACCAGGGCCAGATCTGCATGTCGACCGAGCGGATCATCGTCGAGGACGCCGTCGCCGACGCCTTCGTCGAGAAGTTCGCCGCCAAGGCCCGCGCCCTGACCGCCGGCGACCCGGCCGCCGGGGCCACGCCGCTCGGCGCGGTAGTCAGCCGCGAGGCCGTCGCCTGTGTCCGCACCCTGATCGAGGACGCCGTCGCCAAGGGGGCCCGGGTCGTAGCGGGCGGCCCCAGCGACACCCTCCTGATGGACGCCACGGTGGTCGACGGCGTGACCTCTGAGATGAAGCTCTACGCCGACGAGTCCTTCGGCCCCGTGGTGGCGGTGCTGCGGGCCAGGGACGCCGACGACGCGGTCCGCCTGGCCAACGACACCGAGTACGGCCTGTCGGCGGCGGTGTTCTCCAGGGATGTCGCCACGGCGGTCTCGGTCGCCCAGAGGATCCGATCCGGCATCTGCCACATCAACGGCCCGACGGTTCACGACGAGGCCCAGATGCCGTTCGGCGGAGTGAAGGGCTCGGGCTACGGCCGGTTCGGCGGCCGGGCGGGGATCGCGGAGTTCACCGACCTGCGCTGGATCACCATCGAGACCCGCCCCGGCGCCTACCCGTTCTAATGGCGGGCGCCGACTTCATCGCCTACCACGCCGTGGTGAGGCCAGGCCGCCTGGCCTGCCTCGACCTGCGCAGTGGCGAGGCCCTGGATTATCGCGCCCTCGACGCGCGGGTGGCGCGCGCCGCCGGCCAGCTGACCCGGATGCTGGACGGCGCCCCGGGCGAGCGGGTGGCGACCCTGACGCGCAACCGGCTCGAAGCCGTCGTGCTGCACTACGCCTGCGCCCGGGCCGGGGCGATCTTCGCGCCCCTGAACTGGCGCCTCGCCGGCCCCGAACTCGCCGCCCTCGTGTCCGACGCGGCCCCCCGCCTGCTGTTCTACGAAGCCGAGTTCGAGGCCCTGGCCCAGGCGGCGGCCGGCGGGACCGTCGCCATCGTTCCGATCGATGCGAACCTGACCGCCCGCATCGCCGCGGCCGAGCCCCCCGCGGGCGACCTCGGGGCGGCCGACGCGCCCTGGACCCTGCTCTACACCTCCGGCGCCACCGGCCGGCCCAAGGGTGTGGTGATCACCCGCGACAACGCCCGCTCGGGCGCGGCGAACCTAGCCATGATCGCCGACATCGGGCCGGGCTCGGTCATGCTGTGCGACCCGCCCCTGTTCCACACCGTCGGCCTGTTCGCCATCGCCGCCACCGCCCTGCAGATGGGCGGGACCCTGGTGCTGTCCGACCGCTTCCACGCCGCCACGACCCTGCAGCGGCTGAGCGACCCGGCGCTTGGCGTCACCCACTATTTCGGCGTGCCCCAGATCGGCCAGATGCTGGTCGCCGAACCCGGCTTCGAGGCCGCCGACCTGTCTCGGCTGCGCGCGGTCCTGATGGGCGGTTCACCCTTGCCGGCGGCCGTGACCGAGCGTTTCGCGCAGCGGGGCGTGGTGGTCTCCAACGGCTTTGGCATGACCGAGACCTGCACGGTGATGCACATGCCCCTCGACATCGAGACGGCGCGCCGCCGCCCCGGCTGCGTCGGGGCCCCCACGCCCTTCGTCGCCGCCCGCATCGTCGGGCCGGACGGTGCGGACATGCAGGCCGGCGAGGTGGGCGAGCTGTGGCTGAAGGGCCCGGGGATCACTCCCGGCTACTGGAGGCAGCCGCAAGCGACCGCCGAGGCCTTCCACGACGGCTGGCTGCGCACCGGCGACGCGGCCGTGCGCGACGCGGACGGCCTGTACCGGCTCGTGGACCGCTGGAAGGACATGTACATCTCGGGCGGCGAGAACGTGTACCCGGCCGAGGTCGAGGCGGTGATCGCCCTCGTCCCCGGCGTCGCTGAAGCGGCGGTGGTGGGGGTGCCGAGCCCGCGCTGGGGCGAGACCGGCTGCGCCTTCGTGGTGGCCGCGCCCGGCGCCGACCTGGGGGAGGCGGCGATCCACGAGATCTGTGGCCAGCGCCTCGCCGGCTACAAGCGCCCGGGCGTGGTGCGCTTCGTGGACGCCCTGCCCCGCACCGCCTCGGGCAAGGTGCTCAAGGGCGAACTGCGCCGCATCCACGCGGCGACGCCTCAGGCCTTGCTGAGGCCCCAGTAGGCCGAGACCGGGCACGGAAACAGGCCCTTCACCGTGTCGCGATAGACGCTGCGGGTCATGGTTGAGCCCAGCGGGATGTAGGGCAGGGTCTGCAGGGCCCGGACCTGCACCGCCGTCGCCATCCGCTTCTGCTCCTCCGGGTCGGCCGAAAAGGCCCAGGCGGCGCGCAGCCGCTCGAGTTCGGGATCGTCGCACCAGCCGGGGAAGCCGGTCAGGCCCGATCCGCGCAGCATGGGGTTCACCGCCGGATTGAGCACGTCGTTGCCCGTCCAGCCGGTGAGATAGAGGCTCCAGCCGCCCTTATCGAGCCCTTCCCGGTTGAGCCGGCGCGAGGCCAGGGTCGCCGCGTCCATGGCCACCAGTTCGACGTTCATCCCGAGCTTGCGCAGCAGGTCCTCGGCCACGAAGTTCAGCGAGGCGAGCTGAGCGCTCTCCTGGTTGGCCAGCAGCACCACCTTCTCGCCCTTGTAGCCCGCCGCCGCCAGGGCCGCCTTGCCCTTGTCGATGCTGCGGACCTTGAGGATGTCGGCCCCGGCCTCCGTCGCGTACTGGGTGCCGTTGGTGTAGATGCCGTAGTGGGTCGATCCGAGCTCGGGGTCGCTCTGCACCGCCTTGATGAAGTCCTCCTGGTCCACGGCCATGGCGACAGCCTGGCGCACCGCCTGGCTGTTGAACGGCGCCTGCAGATGGTTGAACTGCAGCATGAAGTAGCCGCCCGCCTTGTTGCGGCTCTGGACCTGCAGGTGGGGGTCGTCCTTCATCTTCTCGACCAGCTCCGCGGGCGGGAAGTCCCAGCCGTCCTGCTCGCCGGCCAGCAAGGCGGCCATGGCGGTGGAGCTGTCGGTGATCACCGTCCATTCGATGCGGTCGACCGCCGGGACCCGGCCGCCGGCGATACCGCTCGGCGGCTCCTTGCGCGGCACATAGTCGTCGTTCTTCGCCCAGGCCGCCTTGGCCCCGGAGATCCACTCGTCCTTGAGGAACTTGTAGGGGCCGCTGCCGACCCATTCGGTGATCTGCTCCGTGGCCGGGACCTTGGCCATGCGTTCGGGCATCATGAAACACTGCGGCCCGGCGGTCTTGCCCAGCGCATTGGGCAGCAGCGGGAACGGCTTGGTCAGCTGGATGCGGAAGGTGCGGTCGTCGACCGGAGTCATGGACTCGACCGCGGTCATCATGATCTGGCCGAAGCTGTCGCGGATCGCCCAGCGCTGGATCGAGGCGATGCAGTCCTGGGGCCGCACCGGCGCGCCGTCATGCCACTTCAGGCCCTCGCGCAAGGTGAAGACATAGGCCTTGCCGTCGTCCTCCACCGTCCAGCCCTCGGCCATCTGCGGCTGGGGGACATAGTCGGCGTCGAGCGCGACCAGGTTGTCGAAGGTCAGGAAGGCGTAGTCCTTGGTCGCCGCCGCCGTGGTCCAGACCGGATCGAGGCTGGCCAGGTTGCTCGGGTGGATGATGCGCAGCACCTTCGGCCCGGCCGCCGTGTCGGCCTTGGGCCCGCAGCCTGAAAGAAAGGCGGCGGACAGCCCGCCGAGAGCCAGTCCGCCGCCCAGGAATACGCGCCGATCCATCGCCAGCCTCCACGTTTCGAAGACAGTTTCCGCGCGACTTTGCGAAAAAAGCGAGGCGAAAGCGAAAGTATAGTCCAGATATCGTGGCCGGCGCTCAGAACGCCATCATGTTGTCGCGGAACTGCTCATGGCTGTACTCGCTGCGGGTGAGCTGACGCTTCTGCAGCACCGGGATCAGCTCGTCGACGATCGAGGTGATGTACTTGGGCGTGAAGCCGCCGGCGATCAGGAAGCCGTCCGAGCCCACCTCTTCCACCATCTCCTTCATCTGGCCGGCGATGGAATCGGCCGTGCCCACCATGGCGGCCAGGCCGCCCTGGCCCGGCGAGGTCATCACCTCGCGCAAGGTCGCCTGCGGGCCGTGTTCGGCGAAGTAGCGGTTGATGGTCTGCGAGCCGTTGGTCTTGATCTCGCCGATCGGCGCGTCCAGCTCGAACTTCGACAGGTCGTGGCCCGACATGAAGGAGAAGGCCGCCAGCATGTGCTCGAGGCTGTTGGCGCGCATCTTGGCCATGCGTTCCTTGTGCTCCTCGGCCTCCTTGGCGTCGCGCACCACGGCCGGCGAGGCGATGAACAGGGTCTTGATCTTGGAGGTGTCGCGGCCGTAGGCGGTCGCATGGGCCTTCACGTCTTCGACGTAGCCCTTCATCTCCTCGATCGTCGAGGCGCTGCCCAGCACCACCTCGGCGTTGCGGCCCGAGAACTTGCGCCCGCGAGTCGAGCCGCCCGGCGCGACGAAGACGGGGCGGCCCTGCGGCGAACGCGGCAGGTTCAACGGCCCGCGGGTCTTGTAGTGCTTGCCCTCGAAGTGGACAGCCTTGACCTTGGACGGGTCGATGAAGACGCCGCTGGCCTCATCCATCACCACCGCGTCCGGCTCCCAGGCGTCCCAAAGGGCGTTGACGCAGTCGAGGAACTCGTCGGCCATGTCGTAGCGCAGGTCGTGCTCGAACTGCTTGTCGTAGCCGTAGTTCTGCGCCGCCGCGTCCGAGGTGGCGGTGACGATGTTGAAGCCGATCCGGCCGTTCGAATAGAAGTCCTGGGTGGCGAGGTTCCGCGCCAGCAGCCAGGGCGGATAGAAGGTGGTGGTCAGGGTCGGGGCGATGCCGATGTACTTGGTCGCCGCCGCGACCAAGGGCGTGAGGACGACCGGATCCATCTTCGGCGTCATCGTCGCGTGGCTCAGGTAGTAGTCCATCGAGCCCTTGTAGGTGTAGGGCACGGCCGAGCTGTCCTCGAAGATCACCATGTCGAAGCAGGCCCGCTCGAGGCGCTTCACGGCGTCGATGAAGATGTCGGGCTTGGTCCAGTCATAGCCGCGGCTGTAGCCGGGCTGATTCCAGTTCTGGACCGTGATGCCGGAGCCGAGGAACCAGCCGAGGTGGAAGTGGGTCATCGCGCCGCCGCTCCGCAAAAAGAATGGGGAGCATCCGGCGCCTCCCGCGCCGCCACCGTCGAGAAATAAATATACCGGTCGGGAAATAATACGCGGATGACCGCCGGTTCAGCGATCGGCGCCGCCTGGGCGGGCGCCGAGGACGCCCCGGCCGCCGGCGCGGCTAGTCACGCGGGGTGCTGACACCTCCGATAAGGCGCGATCAGTCCGCCGACAGCCAGCCCAGCAGCTGCAGCTTGAAGACCAGGACGCTGTTGGCCGGAATGGGCCCGGTGGACTGGTCGCCGTAGCCGAGGGCCGGGGGGACGTAGAGAATCCACTCGTCGCCGGTGTGCATCAGGGGCAGGGCCTCCATCCAGCCCGGCACCAGGTTGTAGAGCTGCATCAGGCTCGGCCGTGGCTTGGCCATGCTGGAGTCGAACACCGTGCCGTCGGTCAGGGCCCCCTCGTAGCGGACCTTGATCACGTCGCCGATCTTGGGCGAGCCGGTCCCCGCCGGCCCGGCCTTGACCACCTTGTACTGCAGGCCCGAGGGCAGGACGACGACGCCCGGCTCCTTGGCGTTCTTGGCCAGGAACGCATCGACGGCGGCCGGCGGAGCGGCGGCCGGCAGCGGCGGAGCCGGCTGGGCCCATGCCTGGCTGGGAGCGGTCCCGGCGGCGAGGGCGAGACCGAGGATCAGGGCGGGCAGGGTGGCGATTCTGAGCATGAGCAGACCTAATCGCGCGGCGCCCGCCTTGTCATCTTGCAATTGAGGGGTCCGGTGCGGTGAATGGACGGATGACCGACCCCCGCCCCGACCTGTGGACCTTCGCCGTCGCCGCCTATGCCGAGGCCGGCGACGCGTGCCTGGCCCTGCAGGACGGGTACGGCGTGGACGTCCCCCTGCTGCTGTTCGCCGCCTGGATCGGGCAGGCCCGGGGCGTCCCCCTGGACGCCGCCCGCGTCGCCGAGGCCGACGGCTGGATCCGCGACTGGCGCCGCGAGGTGGTCCAGCCCCTGCGCGCCGTGCGCCGCCGGCTCAAGGACGCCGGCGCCGAGACCCTGCGGGCGACGGTGAAGACGGCCGAACTCGAGAGCGAGCGCGTCGCCCTGTCGATCCTCGAGCAACGGTCGGCGGGCTGGACCGGCGCCGCGACCGATGCGGTGGGCGGGAACCTCGACGCGGTGTTCGCCTTCGCCACCCGGCACGGGGCGGAGCCGGAATCGAAGGGCCTGCTGTCCGCCGTGGCCGCCGCGGCGCGGCCGAAGGCGGCGGCCTGATGCGCCGGCTGATCGTCGCCATCACCGGAGCCTCCGGCGCCATCTATGGCGTGCGGGCCCTGCAGTTGCTCCGCGACGTTGCCGACGTCGAGACCCACCTCGTCATGTCGCCGGCCGCGATCCAGACCGCCCAGGCCGAGCTCGCCATGGAGGCGCAAGCCGTCCGCGACCTCGCCGACGTGGTGCATGGCTACAAGGACATCGGCGCCTCGATCGCTTCGGGATCGTTCAAGACCACCGGCCTGCTGGCGGCGCCCTGTTCGGTGAAGACCCTGTCGGGGATCGCCCACTGCTACGACCAGGACCTGATCGTCCGCGCCGCCGACGTCTGTCTGAAGGAGCGTCGGCGGGTCGTGCTGCTGTTCCGGGAGACGCCCCTGCACGCGGGGCACATCGCCCTGATGGACCAGGCCACCCGCAACGGGGCCGTGGTCATGCCCCCCGTGCCCGCCTTCTACCACCGGCCGACCACCATCGAGGAAATCGTCGACCAGACCGTGGCCCGCGCCCTCGACCTGTTCGACATCGAACTGCCGACCCTGAAGCGCTGGAAGGACGCCTCCGACTAAGGCCGCCTTGTTCGGGCCGGA
>DAICXL010000001.1:51233-51562 GCA_027312185.1 Caulobacterales bacterium
CCATCGAATCCGGCGTGCTGGAGCCCGGCGCCCGGCTGGTCGAGAAGGAGCTGTGCGAGCGGCTCGACGTCAGCCGCACCTCCCTGCGTGAAGCCCTGCGCGAGCTTCAGGCCGAGGGCATGGTCGAGCAGACCTCCACCCGCAGCCTGACCGTCTCGAACCTGACGCCGGCCGACGCCGCCAACGCCTACAAGGTGCGCGCCGTGCTGGAGGCCCTGGTCGTCCAGGAGTTCATCGAGGGCGCGGCCGAGCCGGACTTCAAGGCCCTGGCCAAGGAGGGCGAGGCCCTCAAGAGCGCCTACCGGTCGGGAACGCTCGACCGGATGATC
>DAICXL010000200.1:0-759 GCA_027312185.1 Caulobacterales bacterium
CGAGCGCGGGTTCTCGCCGCCGGCGTCGGCCTTGGGCGCCCAGGGTTTCTTCTTGAACGGCGGCCTGGCGTCGCCCTCGCCGCCGTCGGCGCGCTTGTAAGGCGTCTTCTTGAACGGGCGGTCGCCGTCTTCACGACGCGGCTTGCCGGCGCCGGCGAACTTGCCCGCCTTCATCGAGCCCGGGGTCGGGGCTTCCGAGGACGTGATCTTGACCTCGTCGTTCGAGGCGGCGACGGCCTCGCGGAAGGCCTTCTCGTGGGTCTTGGCGATCTCGAACCGGGTCTCTTCCGGGAAGGTGCGGATGGCGCCGATCTGGGGCTTGGAGATGCCGCCGATGCGGCAGATCAGCGGGATCAGCCATTTGGGGTCGGCGTTCTTGTTGCGGCCCACGTCCAGGCGGAACCAGACCACGTCGTCCGCGCCCAGGCGGTCGCCCGGCCAGGGCTGGGCGGCCGTGCCGTCTTCGTTGCGCACGGTGCGCTCGCGCTTGACGGGGCTGCGATCCGAGCCCGGATCGGACAGTTCTTCCGGCGCCGGCTGCTCCTTGCGCAGCAGACGCACCAGGGCGGCGGCGATCTCGTCGGGCGTGCGCTCAGCGATCATCCGCTTGGCGACGATCATGTCCTCATCGGACACGTCGGCCTCAAAGAACTCGGGCGACAGCAGACGGCCTTCATCGGCCTTGCGGATCTCGTCGAAGGTCGGGGCGCCGGACCAGACGGCGTCAATGCCAGCCTCGTCCATCAGACGCTCGGCCTT
>DAICXL010000201.1:0-757 GCA_027312185.1 Caulobacterales bacterium
GGTCGAGGAACAACTGGCCGCCGGCAACGACATTCTGTTCGACGTCGACTATCAGGGCACGCTGCAGCTCTACGAAAAGAGCCGCAAGGACATGGTGACCGTGTTCATCCTGCCGCCCACCATTCGCGAGCTCCGCGCCCGCCTCGAACGCCGCGCCCAGGATAGCGTCGGCACCATCGAAAAGCGCCTGCGCAACGCCAGGGTCGAGATGCAGCACTACAGCGAATACGACTACATCATCATCAATGACGATCTCGAAGCCTCGACCCAGAAGGTCCGCTCCATCCTCGCCGCGGCCCGCCTCACCCGCCCGCGGCTGACCCAATTGGATAATTTCGTCAAGGACTTGCAGAACCAGATCGACTCTCTTTGAGCGGATGAAGTTGCCCGTCCTTCCAGTAGGACCTCATCCTGAGCCTGTCGAAGGACGAGGTCGTGGCACACCGGCCTCCACTCACGCGACCTCGTGGTTCGACAGGCTCACCATGAGGGCTCGGGACGAATGAGTGTCGCTCCTGCCACCGTCATCCGCCGCGGCACTCCCGCCTTCATCCGCGCCAACCTCGCCTTCTTCCTGTCCGCCTTCGCCATCTTCGCCTCGCTCTATTCGGTCCAGCCGCTGCTGCCGATCTTCGCCGCCGAGTTCGGGCTCGATGCTGGCGCCAGCTCGCTCGCGCTCTCGGCCACCACAGCCACGCTCGCCATCGCCCTGCTGCTCGCCAGTTGGATCGCCGACCGCGTCGGCCGCAGGACCCTG
>DAICXL010000202.1:0-748 GCA_027312185.1 Caulobacterales bacterium
CAGATGCGCGCCCTTTTGGCCCACAGTCTCCAAGGCCGAGATCAGGGCGCGGACGTCGATGGGTTTGGCGACGACGGCGTCCATGCCATGGGCCAGGCACTCGTCGCGCTGATGCGGCATGGCGTTGGCGGTCAGGGCGATGATCGGAGTACGGGGCAGACCCTGGGCGGCCTCGCGTTCGCGGATGGCGCGGGCGGCGCCGAAACCGTCCAGGACCGGCATCTGCACGTCCATGAGGACCATGTCCCAATCGCCGCCCAGCCAGGCCTCGACCGCCTGGGCGCCGTTTTCGACGATCGTCGGCTCGATGCCGAATTGACCCAGCAGGGTCTGCAGGACCAGGCGGTTGATGGCGTTGTCCTCGGCGGCCAGAACGCGCAGACCGGCGTCGCCCTGTCTGACGTCGGAGGCGGACGGGGCGGGCGTTCCGACCGCTGGGCCGAGCCAGGGCAGGGGAAGGACGACGGTGAAACGGGACCCCTCGCCCGGCCGGCTGTCGACATCGATCCGGCCCTGCATCAGCCGGGTCAATTCGTGCACGATCGACAGGCCCAGTCCCGTGCCGCCGAACTGGCGCGTGGTCGAGGCGTCGGCCTGGGCGAACGGATTGAAGATGCGCGCGATGACCTCGGTCGTCATGCCCACGCCTGTGTCGGCGACGGTCAGGACCAGGGTCTGGCCGTCGCGGCGCGCAGCGATGTCGATGCGGCCCTGAGCCGTGAACTTGAGGCTGTTGGAGATCAGGTTC
>DAICXL010000203.1:0-229 GCA_027312185.1 Caulobacterales bacterium
GGGCCGCCACCCTGTATCGCTCCAACAAGCCCATGGAGACCTTCACCATCTCCGAGCAGCAGATGCAGGTGCCCAAGGTGAAGTTCAACTGAGGCGGACGGGAGGCGGCGCCATGGGCCAGAGCCATCCCTTCGAACCCGCGCCCCGGCGCGTTCCCGCCCGGCGGGGATGGGTGGGCCTGCTGCTGGTGTGGGCCTTCCTCGCCTCCAGCGCCGCAGCTTGGGCCGAG
>DAICXL010000203.1:288-747 GCA_027312185.1 Caulobacterales bacterium
CTCCAGGGCACATCGGTCGAGGATTATGCGAACCGCCTGTTCCGCTTCTGGCAGATCGGGCAGGCGCGCAAGAATAACGGCGTGCTCCTGCTGGTGGCGCCGGCCGAGCGCAAGGTCCGCATCGAGGTCGGCTATGGGCTTGAAGGCATCCTGACCGACGCGGTGTCCAGCACCATCATCCGCACCGCGATCTTGCCGTCGTTCAAGGCCGGAAACATGCCCGACGGCATCGAGGCGGGGGCCGCTGCGATCCTGGAGATTCTCAATCTGGATCCGGAAGAGGCGAAGGCGCGTGCCAAAGGCGCGGAGCCGCAGGGCGGATTGAGCGAGGACGACTGGGTGCAGATCGTCGTTTTCGCGATCATGGTTCTGCTGTTCCTCTATTTCATCTCCCGCGGCAACGGCGGCGGGCGCGGACTGGGCGGGCGGCGACGCGGCGTGTTCATTCCCGGCCCCATG
>DAICXL010000204.1:0-400 GCA_027312185.1 Caulobacterales bacterium
GCTGCGGCTGGTTGTCAAGGATCTTCAATCGAACGGCGTCGAACTCATCGATCTCCTGGCAGTGGACCGGCGCCACGTGGAGGCCGATCCGGTCCAGCTGCAGCAGGTGGTCTTCAACCTCATCACCAATGCCATTCACGCCATGGACGCGGTCGATCCCAACCGGCGGCGCCTGATCATCGAGACCGTGCAGGAGGCGGGGGCGGTGCGCCTGAGCATCACCGACACCGGTTGCGGCATGAGCGAGGACGTGCTCGCCCGCATCTTCGAGCCCTTCTTCACCACCAAGCACGCCGGCATGGGCATCGGCCTGTCCATCTGCCGCTCCATCATCGACGCGCACGGCGGCGCGCTCCAGGCGCGCTCCACCGTGGGAGAGGGCAGCGTCTTCTACTTCAGC
>DAICXL010000204.1:431-741 GCA_027312185.1 Caulobacterales bacterium
ACACTGCCCGGCCGGAACCGGACGCGCAAACCCGAGGATAGCAGACGCGGGAGGCCGGCCCGGCGATAAGGGATGCAGGCCCGTGCCATCGCCGGCCGGCCACCCAGGCCGCGCCGTACAGCAGCGCCTGCGCGGCAGAAACCTTGGTCGAAATAGGCTGAAATCAATGTCTGCTACCAGCAGCAGCTTGGGGGGTGGCCAGGGGGAATCGGCGATCTCAAAGGGCGAAGCAGGCTCGCCATCCACGGGAAGATCGCCGCTGTTTGCCGGTCCTAAACCACCGGCGGGACATGGTCAGCGCAATCCAACC
>DAICXL010000205.1:0-732 GCA_027312185.1 Caulobacterales bacterium
CGGCAGAACGTCGTTGTGGAAGTCGGCGCAGTGCGAGCAGGTGAAGCTGGCGTATTCGATCACCGTCACCGGCGCGTCGGCCCGACCCAGCACATGATCCTGGGCCGTCACGGGCGGCGGGGGCTCGGCGGCGAAGGCCGGCCCCGCCAGTGTGGCGGTCAGGAGGGCGAGGGTGAGGACGGCGCGCCGGATCATGGCTTATTTCGCCAGTTCGGCGTCGATGGCCGTCGACAGGTCGGCCAGGCTGGCGCCTTCGCCGCCGGGGGTGATGACCTGGGTGTCGTTGACGTAGAAGGCCGGGGTGCCGGTCACGCCCTGGGCCTGGGCGAACTGGACGCGCTTCTCCATGGCGGCGACGGCCTCCTTGTCGGTGACGCAGTCGTTGAACTGCTGCTCGGACAGGCCGGCGGCCTGGGCCGTGCGCAGCAGCCAGTCGCGCGGCGACGAGGTCAGCATTTCCTGCTGGGTGGTGGACGACGTCGAAATACTTGTCCGGACCGGCGCAGCGGGCGACCAGGAAGCCGGCGGTGGCGGCGTCGACCGGCGGGGTCGGCAGTTCGCGGAAGATGTAGCGGACCTTGTTGGTGTCGACGTACTTGGCCTTGAACGCCGGCCAGGTCTTGGCCTGCCACACGGCGCAGTGGGGGCAGGTGACGGAGGCGTATTCGACCACGGTGACCTTGGCGCCTTCCGCCGCGCCCAGGCCCATGTCGCCCTCGGCCGCGCCCTTGG
>DAICXL010000206.1:0-718 GCA_027312185.1 Caulobacterales bacterium
CTGCGAGGATGGGGAAGCGCCGGAGCACCTCGTCGATGCGTTCCCCCGCCCCCTCGAAGGCGAGGGCGGAAGCCGAGAGGTTATCGCGCACCGTCAGTTCGGAAAAGACATTGCGTTCCTGCGGGACATAGGCGATGCCCTCCTTGCAGATGGACAGGGCGGTATGCCCGACGAGCGAATTTCCGCGATAGCGGATTTCGCCCGCCATCACCGGCAGGTGCCCAGCAATGGTTTTCATAAGCGTGCTTTTTCCCGCGCCGTTCGGGCCGAGGACGGCGGTGATCTCCCCCGCCGGGGCGATCAGGTCGATCCCGTGCAGGATCTGGACCTTGCCGTACCCGGATTTCAGCCCCTTGACCTCAAGCTGCATGATCGGCCCCCAGATAGGCCGCGATGACCTTCTCATCCGACTTGATTTCGCCGGGCGTGCCGTTCGACAGCAGTTCCCCGTTCTGAAGGACGACGACGGAATCGGCGATCTGCAACAGGAAGTGGAGGTTGTGTTCGACCACCACCAATGTGCGGCCCTCTCCGTGCAGATCGACGAGGAAGCGGCTGAGTTTCGCCTGGAGACTGGGATCGACCCCGGCGGTCGGCTCGTCCAGCAGCAGGATCTTTGGGTCGCGCACAAGCTGGCGCGCCACTTCGAGCATTCTGAGTTCGCCCCCCGACAGATTGGCGACGACGTCATTGATACGCTCGGTGAGGCCGACTCGCT
>DAICXL010000207.1:0-308 GCA_027312185.1 Caulobacterales bacterium
CTTCGCCTGCGTTCACCGCCGCGCCATTCTTCAACAGGAAGACGAGGTAGGCGTAGATCGAGGCGGTCTCGGGCTTGAGGATCCGGCGATAGGCGTAGACGAAGTCCTCGGCCGTGATCGGCGTCCCGTCCGACCACATGGCCTCCCGCAGATGGAAGGTCCAGACCAGGCCGTCTGGCGTCGTCTCCCACCGCTCGGCCAGGGCCGGAATGGGCGTTCCGTCCGGGGCGTCGGTGGTCAGGCCGACATTGAGGTCGCCGATCACCTGAAACTCGTCGATCAGATTGCTCTGCTGGGGATCAAGCGTC
>DAICXL010000207.1:464-707 GCA_027312185.1 Caulobacterales bacterium
CAGGGCGGCGAGCAGGGGCGCGATCAGGCGCAGCAGGGACAAGGGGCGACTCCGAAACATCGAGGGTCATAAGCGCACGGACGGCTTGGCCATGTCGAGGGGAGGCGCCTTGCGTCCTTCGAGGCTCGCTTCGCTCGCACCTCAGGATGCGGAAGGTGGGTCATTACGTCTCATTCCGTCCTCATCCTGAGGCGCCCTGCGCCAGCAGGGCCTCGAAGGACGAGGGCGGTCGCGCCTCGCTCC
>DAICXL010000208.1:0-705 GCA_027312185.1 Caulobacterales bacterium
CGCCGATCCCCGGCGCTCTGGGCACCCATTATCGCCGGGACCTGGGGGGCCAGGCGGTGTTTGGCCCAGACCTGATCTTTGTCGATGAGCTGGACTACAGCGTCGAGCCGGACGCCGCGGCGGGCTTCTACGCCTATGTCCGCAAGTTCTGGCCAGCGCTGCCTGACGACGCGCTGACGCCGGACTATGCGGGCATCCGCCCCAAGCTGCATGGCCCCGGCGAGCCGCACTCCGACTTCCGTATCGACGGTCCCGAGGCCCACGGTCTGGAAGGCCTCGTCGCCCTGTTCGGCATCGAAAGCCCCGGGCTCACCTCATCCCTGGCGATCGGGGAAGAGGTGGTTGGCAGGCTCGGTCTGGCTGAGGTCTAGCCCGCGCCGCTCAACCGCCCTCATCCTTCGAGGCCCGCTGGCGCGGGCGCCTCAGGATGAGGACGGAATGAGAGGCCTCACCACAGACTTCCTCATCCTGAGGTGCGAGCGGAGCGAGCCTCGAAGGACGCAGGGCCTCGCGGCCGCTGCGGTCTCTAGTCCGCCTTGGGGACCAGCTTCAGGATCTTGCCCTCGGTGCTGTCGGTGGCGACGTAGATGGCGCCGTCGGGGCCCTGATCAACCTCGCGGATACGGGCGTTGAGGTCGCTCAGCAGGCGCTCCTCGCCCACCACCCGGTCGCCGTCCAGGGTCAGACGCACCAGCTGCTTGTCGC
>DAICXL010000209.1:0-696 GCA_027312185.1 Caulobacterales bacterium
CTGCTGGACGAACTACGCGCCCTCAACGCCGACCTCGAGGTCCCCTCCCCCGCCCAGTACGGCATCACCCGCCAGCAGTGGGAGGACGTGCTGGACAGCATGGCCAGCCAGGCCCTGGCCTCGGGCTCGCCGGCCAACAACCCGATCACCCCCACCGCGGACGAGATCAAGGCGCTGTACGAGCAGGCCTACGCGTAAACCCGACCGCTCCGCTCATCCCCGCGGAAGCGGGGACCCAGGCTAAGCGGCTCTGCTTCCGGCCAAAGAACTGGGTCCCCGCTTCCGCGGGGATGAGCGGGATTTATGGTTCCTCTCGAGCATCGTACGCCGCCCGCGCCGCCAGCATGGCCGGGCGGTTGGCGACGGCCCATCGGCCCAGCGCATTGACCGGCTCGCGCAGCGAACGGCCGAGGTCGGTCAGTTCATAGTCGACCCGGGGCGGGATGGTCGGGGTCACGGTGCGGGTGACAAGGCCGTCGCGCTCCAGGCCGCGCAGGGTCAGGGTCAGCATCCTCTGGGAGATGGCGTCGACCATCCGGCGCAGCTCGCTGAAACGGCGCGGGCCGTCGCTGAGCATCATGACGATCAGCACGCTCCACTTGTCGCCGATCCGCGCCAGGATCTCGCTCACCGGCTGGCAGCTTTCGGCGGTGTGAGCCAGGCCGATCCGCCGGGGGGCGGTTACCTTGAGGGTAC
>DAICXL010000020.1:0-29299 GCA_027312185.1 Caulobacterales bacterium
CCGACCGGGTGCGGCTGTCGGGGGCCAGGGCCATCTCCCTGCCCGACATCGCCGAGCGGAAGGACGAGGTCGGCGACCTGGCCCGTTCGCTGGAGGCCATGACCCAGGTGCTGTCGGCCCGCATGGACGCCATCGAGCGCTTCGCCGCCGACGTGGCGCACGAGATCAAGAACCCGCTCACCTCCCTGCGATCGGCGGTCGAGACCCTGGAGCTGGCCCCCAACGCGGCGGCCCGGGCCCGGCTCGGCCAGGCACTCTGGGCTGGGACTGTCGATCGCCCGCCAGATCGTTCTGGCCCACAATGGCCGCATCGCCGCCGAGAACCGCGAGGCGCCGGATGGCGGCGTCGCCGGCGCCCGTTTCACGGTCGTCCTGCCGGAAGCACGGTCCTGACGCCTCCCATCCTCCACGCTACCGCTATCGCCCTGTATCGGGGCGGGACTTGGTGCGCGGCCCTGCTGCAGGGTCCCTCCGGCGCCGGCAAGAGCGACCTCGCCCTGCGCGCCATGGCGGCCGGGTGGCGGCTGGTGGCCGACGACCGGGTGGTGGCCTGGGCCTCCGGCGGGCGCCTGTTCGGCCGGGCCCCAGCGACCCTGTCCGGTCTGGTCGAGGCCCGCGGGCTCGGGGTTCTGACCGCCCCGCCCCTGGGGTTGGCGCAGATCGTGTTGGCGGTCGAGCTGATCGGCTCGCCCGATGCGGTCGAGCGCGCCCCGGAACCCGCCCAGGTTGAAATCCATGGGGTGAGACTGCGACATATCAAGCTGTTTCCCCAGGAATCTTCCGCAGTTGCGAAATTGGCGCTCGCCCTACAGGCGGCGCCGCTTGGAGCCGGTGCGGAAGAAGCGTATCAAACCCGCTCGCACGGAAGAGGCCAAAGCGCCCACCGCGTCGTGGGGGCCTCTCATGAGGAATAGATGATCGGTCTCGTGATCGTGACTCACGGGCGTCTGGCCGAAGAGTTCGTGTCGGCGATGGAGCATGTGGTCGGGCCGCAGCGCAGCGTGCGCGCGATCTGCATTGGACCCGAGGACGACATGGAGCGCCGCCGGCGCGACATCGTCGCCGCGGCCAAGGACGTCGACGATGGCGGCGGCGTGATCCTGCTCACCGACATGTTCGGCGGCACCCCGTCCAACCTTGCCATTTCGGTGATGGACGAGACCCACGCCGAGGTGATCGCCGGCCTCAACCTGCCCATGCTGATCAAACTGGCCAGCGTGCGCCACCGCGAGCCTCTGCAGACCTGTGTCGCCGCGGCCCAGGATGCCGGCCGCAAGTACATCTCCGTGGCCTCCTACGTGCTGGCCGGGGGAAAATGAGCGGCGATGCGGGCGTCGGCGCGATCAGGCGCACGGTCGAGATCGTCAATCAACGCGGCCTGCATGCGCGGGCCTCCGCCAAGTTCGTCAAGCTGGCCGCCCAGTTCGAGGCCCACGTCACCGTCACGCGCGACGGCCAGACCGTCGACGCTCAGTCGATCATGGGCCTGATGATGCTGGGCGCCGGCCCGGGGTGCTGCGTCGAGATCGCGGCCGACGGCGAGCAGGCCGAGGCCGCCGTCGAGGCGCTGGCCCAGCTTGTGGCGGATAGGTTCGACGAGGAACGTTAGGGTTCCAGCGGCGCCCGAGCCGGGCTTTCGGGCCCGCCGTGGCTGCTTGGCGCTTCATTAAGCAATCCGGGCGCATGCTGGGCGTAACCTTAATGGTCCTCGTCCGGAGCACGATGACACGCACGGCCGCCACAAAGCTCGGCCTGGGCACCGCCCAGTTTGGCCTCGACTACGGAGTTTCGAACTCCCGTGGCCGAATGTCCGAGGCCGAGGCCTCGGCCGTGCTGCAGGTCGCCGCCCTGGCCGGCGTGAGCCTGATCGATACGTCCGCCGGCTATGGCGAGGCCGAGTCCGTGCTGGGCCGCATCCTGCCGCGACCGTCCCCCTTCCGCCTGATCACCAAGACCGCCCCCGTGACGACCGGCGTGGACGCCGTGGAGGCCCGCGCCCGCGGCTCGCTGCAGCGCGTCGGCCTGGAGACGGCCGAGGCCCTGCTGGTCCGCTGCGGCTCCGACCTGCTCGGCCCGGACGGTCCCGCCCTCTGGGACCGGCTGAAGGCCCTGAAGGACGAGGGGCTGTTCACCAAGATCGGCATCGCGGCCCAGGCCGGCGACGAGGCCCTGGGCCTGGCGCGGCGCTTCAAGCCCGACCTGATGCAGCTGCCCGCCAGCATGCTCGATCAGCGCCTGATCCAGGGCGGGGTGCTGAGCGACATCGCCGCCCTCGGCGTCGAGGTGCACCTGCGCTCGATTTTCCTGCAGGGCCTGCTGTTCCTGCCCCGCGACGGCCTGCCCGCCGGCCTGGCCGGGGCCGGACCGCGCCTGTCGCGTATCCGCCGCACCATCGCCGAGGCCGGCGCCGACCCGCTGCAGGCCGCACTCGCCTTCGCCCTGTCCCGCCCGGAAGCCTCCGCGGTGGTGGTCGGGGTCGCATCCGCCGCCGAGCTGCGCGCCGTCCTGGCCGCCGCCGCTGCTCCGGCCCCGCAATTGGACTGGGGGGCTCTCGCCCTCGACCATGCCTTGGCGCTCGACCCCGAACGGTGGGCGGCGGCCTGAATAAGGGAGAATCCCGGTGATCCTGGCTGTTTTGCAAGCGCGTATGTCTTCCAGCCGGATGCCCGGCGCCGTGATGTCCCCGGTCCTCGGCGAGCCGATGATCTGGCGCCAGATCGAACGGATCCGGCGCGCCCGGACCCTCGACAAGCTGGTGGTGGCCACGAGCTCGGCCGCGTCCGACGACGCCCTGGCCGGGTTCCTCCTGGGGCGCGGGGTCAGCGTCTATCGCGGGGCCCACTTCGACCTGCTCGACTGCTTCTCGACCTGCGCCGCGGCCTGGTCGCCCACCCATGCGGTGCGGCTCGCCGCCGACTGCCCCCTGACCGATCCCCAGATCATCGACCAGGCGGTCCGGCTGGCCCTGGAGACCGGGGCCGACTACGCCTCGAACTGCGTGAACCCGACCTACCCCGCCGGGCTGGAGGTCGAGGTGATGACCACCGAGGCGGTGATGGCGGCCGCGGCGGCCACCCACGACCCCGCCGACCGCGAGCAGGTGACGCCCTTCTTCCGCCGCGACCCGGACCGCTTCACCCAGGCCCACCTGACCCGCTACCTCGATCTGTCCTCCCTGCGGTGGACGGTGGACCGGCCCGAGGACTTCGCCTTCGTCCGCGCGGTGTTCCAACGCTTCCATGCCGTCGACCCGGGCTTCGGCCTCGCCGACATCCTGGAGCTGCTCGACGAGCGCCCCGACCTGGCGGCCCTGGCCAGCCGGGAGCGGGAGACGCCGGCTGAACACGATCCGGTCGCCGTCGCGGCGGCGGCCTGATCAAGGTTCGTCATCCTCCGGGCTCGGCGCAGCCGAGATCCGGGGGACCCAAGCGACGTCCACCAGCCCGCAACATTTCCCATTCTGTGGCTTGGGTCCCCGGACCGCTCTGCGCGCGGCCGGAGGATGACGATCTAATTGGTGACGACGGCTCCATCGACCACCGCCACCGCCCACGCCTCCAGCCGGTCCCCCGCACACGGCCCCGCCACGCAGGCGCCGTCCTCGGGGCGGAACAGGGCGCCGTGGGTGGAGCAGAGGATCAGATCCTTCTCGCGAGTCAGGTAGCGGTCGCCGATCAGGGCCAGCGGCCCGCCGGCGTGCGGGCAGCTGTCGACATAGCCGACCACGCGAGCGCCCCTGCGCACCACGAAGCCGGCGAACAGGCGCGCCCCTTCGCGGAAGCGGAAACCCTTGGCGCCGGGGTCGGCGATCTCGTCCAGCCGGCAGAGCACGACGCCCGGAGCCGGCTTCGAGCTCACGGCAGCTGGCCGGCCGTGTAGCGCCAGGCCCGCACCTCGAACTCGGGGATCAGGCCGGCCTTGTTGTAGGGCTCGTCCTTCATGAAGGCGCGCACCGCCTCTTCGCTTTCGGCCTCGACGATGACCAGCGAGCCCTTGGGGTTCCCCGCCTCGTCGAGATAGGGCCCGCCCAGGCGGACCATGCCGCTGGCGGCCATATAGGCCAGGTGCTCGTCGCGGTTGGCGAGGCGCAGGGGCAGGCTGTCAGGCTTGTCGAGGAAGCTGATCACGAACAGGGCCATGTGGTTTGTCTCCTAGTGTTCGGTCTTGAGGGGGCGAGCAAGCAGGCCGCCGATGGCGGCGTCCAGCGAGATCTCTTCGGCCAGCACGGCGGCGACGGCCTCGCAGATGGGCAACTCCACGCCAAGGCGCCCGGCGAGCTCGCGCACGGCCGGCGCCGAGGCGACGCCCTCGGCCACCGACAGCTTGCCGGACAGGGCCTCGGTCAGGCTTTCGCCACGGCCGAGGGCCAGGCCGACGCTCATGTTGCGCGACTGGGGCGAGGAGCAGGTCAGGACCAGGTCGCCCAGGCCGCATAGGCCCGCGAGGGTCTCGGGCGACGCGCCCAGGGCCACGGCGAAGCGGGTCATCTCGGCGAAGCCGCGGGTGATCAGGGCGGCGTGGGCGCTGCGCCCCAGGCCGCGGCCCTCGACGATGCCGCAGGCGATGGCCAGGACGTTCTTGATCGCGCCGCCGGCTTCGGCCCCGACCATGTCGGTCGCCAGATAGGGGCGGAAGGCGGGGGTGGCCAGCGCCCGGGCGATTCGCCCGGCGCAGGCCTCGTCGCCGCAGGCCAGGGTGACGGCGGTGGGAAGCCCTCGCGCCACCTCGCCGGCGAAGCTGGGGCCGGACAGGACGGCGGGCGCCGCCTGCGGCAGGACCTCGGCCAGGACCTCGGTCATCAGCTTGAGCGAGCCCTGCTCGATCCCCTTGGAGCACAGCACCACGGCCAGGCCCGGGCGGGCGTGAGGGGCGAAGGCGGCGAGCACGCTGCGCATATGCTGGGCCGGCGGCACGGCCAGGACCATGTCGGCGGCGGCGAGCGCGGCCATGTCGCCGGTGGCGACGATCCGCTCGTCCAGGGCGACCCCGGGCAGGAACAGGGGGTTCTCGTGGATGGCGGCGATGGTCCGGGCCACGGCGACGTCGTGAGCCCAGAGCACGACGTCGAGGCCGGCGCGGGCGCAGACCTGGGCGAGGGCGGTCCCCCAGGCCCCGGCGCCCAGGACGCCGACGGTGCGTATGTCGCTCAAGCCTTGGCTCCCTTGCGGCCGGGGACGTGGGTGGGGCTGGCCAGGGCGGCCGCTTCGTCCAGCGGCCAGCGCGGGCGGGCCGGGGCGTCGAGAGGATCGCTCATCCCGGCGGCCAGGCGCTCGGCGCCGGCCAGGGCGATCATGGCGGCGTTGTCGGTGCAGTAGGCCAGGGGCGGGGCGTGGAACGAGAAGCCATAGCGCGCCGCCGCCGCCTCCAGCCGGGTCCGCACCGCCCCATTGGCCGCCACTCCGCCGGCCACCACGAAGCGCAGGGACCGCCGCCCCACCGCATAGGCCTGCATGGCCCGCTCGGTGCGTTCAGCCAGCTGGCGGGCGATGGCGGCCTGGACGCTGGCGGCGAGGTCGCGGCGCCCCCGCTCGTCGGTGAGGCCGGCGGCCAGCTTGGCGGCGGCGGTCTTGAGGCCGGAGAAGGAGAAGTCGCAATCCTTGCGGTCGAGCAGGGCGCGGGGCAGGGCGAAGCGGGCGGGATCGCCGCCCTCGGCGAGTTTCTCCAGTCCCGGACCGCCCGGATAGGGCAGGCCAAGGGAGGCGGCGATCTTGTCGAAGGCCTCGCCGGCCGCGTCGTCGATGGTCGTGCCCAGCCGCGTGAAGCGCCCGACGCCCTCCACCGCCAGCAGCTGGCAGTGGCCGCCGGAGACCAGCAGCAGCAGGAACGGATAGTCGACCGGATCGGCCAGCCGCACCGAGACGGCGTGACCCTCCAGGTGGTTGACCGCGATCAGCGGCAGCCCTCGCGCCAGCGCCGCCGCCTTGCCGTAGGACAGGCCCACCATGACCCCGCCCACCAGGCCCGGCCCGGCGGTGGCGGCGACGCCGTCGAGGGCCTCCACCCCCGTCCCCGCCTCGGAAAGGGCGGCGGCGATCACCGTGTCGATGACCTCGACGTGGGAGCGGGCGGCGATCTCGGGCACCACCCCGCCATAGGGGGCGTGGGCGGCGACCTGGCTGGCCACCACCGACGACAGGACCGTGGCGCGGCCATCCGCGCCCAGCCGCACGACGGCGGCGGCGGTCTCGTCGCAGCTGGTCTCTATGCCGAGGACGGTGAGGGCGGCGCCCGGGTCGTTCATGCCCTGGTCTTTAAGGCGCAATTTGCATCGAGGCCACGCCTCCTATAGGCCGCGCTCCATGAGCCCTATCCGCATCGGCGCCCGAGGTTCGCACCTGTCCCGCGTCCAGTCCGGGCACGTGCAGGTGATGATCGCCGCCGCGCTCGGCGCGCCGCCACAGGACGCGCAGCAGGTCGCGCCCCTGAGCTTCATCACCACCACCGGCGACCGGATCCAGGACCGGCGGCTGATCGAGGCCGGCGGCAAGGCCCTCTTCACCAAGGAAATCGAGGCCGCCCTGCTGGACGGCGAGATCGACGTGGCGATCCATTCGCTCAAGGACGTGCCGGCGCAGATGCCGCCAGGCCTGGTCCTGGCCGCCTTTCCCGAACGGGAGGACCCGCGGGACGCCCTGGTCAGCGTCAACTGGGACGGCCTGGACGCCATGCTCCTGGGCGCCCGCATCGGCACCGCCTCGCTGCGCCGCCAGGCCCAGCTTCTGGCCCGGCGGCCGGACCTGGTCATCGGCATGCTGCGCGGCAATGTCGACACCCGGCTGGGCAAGCTGGCGGTGGGCGAGCACGACGGCATCATCCTGGCCGCCGCCGGCCTGCGCCGGCTTGGCCTCGCCGCCCGCATCACCGAGACCTTCGACCCCTTCGCCGCGCCGCCGTCCCCCGGCCAGGGGGTGCTGGCCATCCAGACCCGCGAGGCCGACGCGGGCGCGCCCTGGCTCGCCGCCATCCACCACGCCCACACCGCCCTGGCCGTCGAGGCCGAGCGCGGCGCGATGGAGGTGCTGGAGGGCTCCTGCCGCACCGCCATCGGCGCCCACGCGCGGGTGGAGGGCGACGACCTCGCCCTGGTCGTCGAGGGCCTGACCGCGGACGGATCGCTGCGCTGGCGCCGCGAAGGGCGGATCCCGCTGGGCCCCAGCGAACTGCAGCGGGCCCGCGCCCTGGGCCTGAAGTTGGGCGGCGAGGTCCGCGAAGAAGCGGGCGACCGCCTCCAGGTCATCTGAACCCATGCGCGTCTGGGTCGCCCGTGCGCAGCCCGGCGCCGACGCCACCGCCGCCCGGCTGCGCGCCATGGGCCACGAGCCGGTGACGGCGCCGGTGCTCGAGGTGCGCGCCCTGCCCGGAGCGGTGGTCGATCTTGCGGACGTGGACGCCCT
The DNA here is from genome assembly GCA_027312185.1 of Caulobacterales bacterium. Classification (GTDB taxonomy): domain Bacteria; phylum Pseudomonadota; class Alphaproteobacteria; order Caulobacterales; family Caulobacteraceae; genus NCED01. Next base: position 7,395 of record DAICXL010000020.1, read on the forward strand.
GGCCTTCACCAGCGCCAATGCGGTGCACGCCTATGCAGCGATCGAGGCCTCGCGGGACCTGCCCGTGTTCGCCGTGGGGGACGCCACCGCCGCCGCCGCCCGGGCGGCCGGGTTCGCCGCTGTGGAGAGCGCCGATGGGGACCTGGGCGCGCTGACAGCCCTCCTGGCCAGGGTCCGCCCCGGCAGGGTGCTCCACGCCGCCGCCGCCGAGACCGCGGGCGATCTGGCCCCGCCCGACGTGCCGGTCCGCACCGTCGCCCTCTACGAGACGGTGGCGGCGCGCCCGTCGATCGATCTTTCCGCCATCGATGCGGTGGTGGTGCATTCGCCCAAGGCGGCCCGCGAGGTGGCCCGGATCGTCGCGACCGCCGGCGGCGCGGAGAGTCTGCGGGCCTTCGCCCTGTCGCCCAACTGCGCGGCGCCCCTGGTCGGCGCCGGGCTGCGGGATGTGGCTATCGCCGCCTCGCCGAACGAAACGGCTCTGCTTACGTTAATGAAGCCGTGAGCCAGATCGAACCCCTACCCGCGCCGCCGCCCAAGCCGGCCCTAAAGCCGGCAAAAGGCGCGCCCGACAAACCGCGCGCCCAGAAGGCCAGGATGGGCCCGGCCTACTGGGCCGGCCTGACCTTCGGCGCGGTGTGCATCTTCCTCGGTCTGGTGCTGGGCCTGTGGGGCGCGCGGATCGTCCCGTCCGACCCGGCCTCGCGCGCGCCGGTTCCCGCCGTGCTGCCCCAGGAGCCCACGGCCCGCGACGCGGGCCCCTCGTCCGCACCTGCGCCCTCGCCCGCCCCGATCCCGATCCCGACGCCGCCGCCGCCCGCCCCTGCGCCCAGCCCGCCCGCCGCCGCCGAGCCGGCGGCCGAGCCCCAGGTCGCAGACGACCCGGTCGCCGCTGCCCAGACCGCAGCCCTGGAGGCGCGTCTGGCCGAGGCCGAAGCGGCGCAGAAGGGGACCGCCCAGGCCGCCTCCGCCGCCCTTGCGGTTTCGGCCCTGGCTCAGGCGGCCGCCGGCTCCAGGCCCTTCGCCCAGCAGGTCGACGAGGCCGCCCGGGTCCTGCCGGCCTCGGACGACCTCGCCGCCCTGCGCGATCTCGCCGCCGTGGGCGCCCCGTCCCGTCCAGTCCTGGCCGCCGCCTTTCCCGCCGCCGCCGCCCGCGCCGCCGTGGCCGCTCGTCAGCCGGGCGCGAAGGCCGGGCTGATGGACCGCGCGGCTTATTTCGTCAGCGGCATGATCACCGTGCGCCGCACAGACCGCCTCACCGGTCCGGGCGCGGACGCCATCCTGGCCCGGGCGGGGCGGGCGGCCGACGCCGGTGATCTGGACGTCGCGCTGCGCGAGATCGCCACTCTGTCCCCCGCCGCGCGCGCCGCCATCGGCCCGTGGCGCGCCGACGCCGAACGGCGCCTGGCCATAGAGCGGCGCATCGCGACCTTGCGCGCCGGGGCGGCCGCCTCGCTGAAGGGGACGGGCGGATGAGACGGCTGATCCTGCCCATCGCCCTGATCGTGGCCATGGGCCTGCTCGGGGGGCTGCTGGCCAGCAACCCGGGCGCGGCCAGCGCCGACTGGCTGGGCTGGCGGATCGACACCTCCGCCGCCCTGGTGGCGGTGCTGGTCCTCCTGGTCGCCCTGGCGACGGCGGCGCTGTGGACCGCCATCCTCTGGCTGGCGCGCACGCCTGCCCGCACTACCCGCGCCCGCGTCGCCACGCGCCGGGCCCAGGCGTCGGACGCCCTGGCCAAGGGATGGCTGGCCCTCTCGGTCGGCGACGGGGCCGAGGCGCGCCGCCTCGCCGCTCAGGCGGCGGCCCTGGACGAGGGCCTGCTGGCCCGTCTGCTTGCGGCGCAGGCGGCCGAGGCCGAAGGCGACGACGCGGCGGCCCAGACGGCCTGGGCGGCCCTGCTGGAGGCGCCGGACGCCCGGGTCGCCGCCCGCGCCGGCCTGGCCCGGCTGGAGGCCCGGCGCCCGGCTCTCGCCCCGTCCGCGGCGGCCGAGCCGGAGCCGCCGCCCTTCGCCGCGGACTCCTTGGCGACGGGCCCCCCAGTCGCAGAGCCCCTGCGCCTGGACCGCTGACGGCTCAGCCGGCCTTGCAGACGACCCTGAGGTCTCGGCGCATCTTGACCGAAGGCTGCTCGGTGACGACGGCCTGCCCGGCGGCGCACTTGGCGCGGGCCCGCTGGTAGCAACTGGCGCCGTCGCCGACGCCGCAGAAGATGTCATAGGCGCCGGGGCCCGCCGCCCGTTCCATAGGCGCCGCCGTGGCGCAGGCGCCCACGGCGCAGGTCATCGCCAGCGCCACTACGGCGAGGGGAGCGCGGGCGGTCTTTACGCTCCTGCGGGCCGTCTCCATGTCTGTAACCTCTCTGATAGGACGCGGCCGTCGGGGACACGCGTCGCTTCGCGATCGAGGCGCCCGACGTACGCCCCGGCCCGCCGACTGACGACTGGAACCCGCTCTGCGTAGAGCGCCCAGGTATGCCGTCTTTTTCATCAGCGAACGCCCAAATCATAGGCGACGTAGCAACAAGCTTCAAAGTTTCAAAGTGTTGCTAAGGCTCGCTCAGCTCCGTTTCTGGGCGTTTGGGCCTGGCCCAGCCGGTCGAGGCCTAGGGTCGCCGACGACCCGGTCGGCGCCGGTCGCCGTCCCCCGCCGGGCCGGTCCCCTCGCCGTGGCGCCGACGATCAGGGCCGAAGAAGCCGGCGGCCCGGACGTAGGGCCGGTTGTGCTCGATCACGGTGGCGATCTTGCGGTAGAGCTCCATCGGCGCGATCGGCTTGGCGCAGAATTCGTTGGCGCCCGCGTCGCGCGCCGCCTGGACCCGACTGGCTGCGGTATGGGCCGTCAGCATGATGATCGGCAAATAGGGATTGGGGCTGTCCGGGGCCGTGCGCATCAGTTTCACGAACTCGACCCCGTCCATGAAGCCGAGGTTGTAGTCGAGGATGATGATGTCGATGGCGTACTGGCGCACCAGGCTGAAGGCCTCGGCCACGTCATGCGCTTCCCAGACGTGGACGGCTCCGAAATTCTTCAGGATCGTCTTCACGATCGCGGCCATGTTGGCGTTGTCGTCGACGACGAGGAAGGACAGCTTGTTGAGCGGCGAGACCAAGGGGGGTGACCGATTTAGTACGTATGCCTAACTTTCAACCTAGGCGAAAAGGGTGATGAAATCGCCAAGGCTCCCGCCCGGCGCGCCCCCGATCCCGGCTTCTGGCGAAAGGACCGTTCGCCGCGCTTGGCGGCCAGCGCTTCCGCGGGTAAAGGAGGCCACCCGATCCGGGCTCTCGCGAGCCATGGGCCAGGGCCGCCTTAGCTCAGCCGGTAGAGCGGCGCATTCGTAATGCGTAGGTCAGGTGTTCGAGTCACCTAGGCGGCACCACCCCTTCCCGTAGTCAGGCCTGCCGCTGCGCCGCGAGCCAGGCCTCCGGCGGTTGACTCCGATCAATGACGGCTCAGCCGCCCGGGAGGAATCCTGATCTGACCTCGCTGATCAGGAAAACCAAAAATGAAGCGCGCAGCTCCCCTCGCCATGGCGACCTTGCTTGCCCTCGCCGCGCCCGCGGCCCAGGCTCAAGCCCCCGCAGCCCAGGCCGCGGAGGCGGCTCCGGAAATCCAGGAGGTGCAGAAGCTCGCCGATCGTTGGACCGCCGCCTACAACGCCGCCGATCGGACGGCGCTCGGCGCGCTCTATACGGACGACGCCAAGCTCTACGTGCACGGATCGCCGACCGTGACAGGCCGGCGCGGCATCGAGACCTATTGGGCCGACGACATGAAGGTCGACAGCCCGATTACGGTCCTGCGCGTGACGCATGCGGTCGACGGCATCGACATGAAACTCGTCCACGGCGACTATCAGGTGCTCAACCGCAAGACCGGGGTGCCGCTTGGGCACGGCCGCTTCGCCCACATCTGGGCCCGCGCCTCCGGGGGGCAGTGGCTGCTCGACCGGGATCTCTGGAACCAACCCTACAAGTAGTGGGCGTGCGCCGCCCCGGAGCGAGGCTCCGGGTCCCGGCTGCGCATGGGCTGGAGGGCCGGCGGCCGGGCCGCTAAGGTGCGGCATGCTTGCGTCCCCGCTTCCCCGGCCGCCGCGCCGATGAATTCGGCGGAGGCGATCAAGCGCTCTTTCCCGCCGGCGGCCGATGCGCGGACCCGTGTGCTGATCCTCGGCAGCCTGCCGGGAGAGGCGTCGCTGGCGGCGGCGCAATACTATGCCCATCCGCAGAACCAGTTCTGGCGGCTGGCGGGCGAGGTGGTCCGGGCCGACCTTCGCGCCCTGTCCTATCCCGAGCGGCTGGCGGCGCTCCTCGCCGCGGGCGTCGGCCTGTGGGACGTGATCGAGAGCGGGCGACGACGGGGCAGCCTCGACACGGCCATCCGCGACCCCAGCGCCAACCCTCTCGCCGAGTTTGCGGACACCTTGCCGGCGTTGCGGGCGGTCGCCTTCAACGGGGGAAAGGCGGCTGCGCTCGGGCGGAAGCTGCTGGAGGGCCGTCCCGGCCTCGCTCTGATCGCCCTGCCGTCGAGCAGCCCGGCCTATACGGCGCCGTTCGCGACCAAGGCGGCGCAGTGGATTCAGTTGCAGCGCTTGCTGGGGTCGGGTTGACGCCGCATCGGGCTTTCTCCGCCAACCGCCCAGAACGGGACGCATGACCCTTCCCTAAAGGTTACCCAGACCTTAACGCTGGCCTCGTGCGCCTGAGCGTGGAGGATCTTGATGGACGGGGTGGTTAACCGGAGCGGCACGAATCCCGCAACCCCGACGACCGACGGCGCAAGCGTGCGCCAGATCGGGAGGGTTTCAATGTCGAAGGACCGGCGGGTGCGCAGTTTGGTGTGGGTCGTCCTGATCGCGGCGGCCGTCGTGGCCCTGCTGGTCGCCGCGCCGCCCACGCGGATCGACGCCGTGACCTGGACCGGCTGGACCACCGCTTAAGGTCCGCGGCCCGAAGCTGGCGCCCCGGGCCGTCGCGGGGCCTAGTTCAGAACGTCGGGGACTGCGGGGCGCGGCTTGGCCGCCTCTTCGGCGATCTGGCCCTCGGTCTTGATGCGAGCGAGGTTGCCTTCCTGGCCGGGGGGTATCAGCTCGTAGAATCCTGCGATGTGCAGGCGCACCTGCACCGGCTTTTCGGACTGGTTCTGCAGGTAGAAACCGTGGATGCCGTCGAAGGGCGCGACCACGGTCCCGTTCGACGTCGAGCCCGTCGCCTGCCGGTAGGTCGAGACGACCATCTTCTCCCCGGCCTTGGGCAGGGTGTGGCCGTGGAAGTCCGAATAGAACTCCTCGGGGATGTCGATCCCCTCGACCTGCCACGAATAGACGTAGGTCGCGCCCTTCTTCATCGCCACCTTGTATTCCAGTTCGCTCAGGCCCTCGGGGTTGTCCGGGGTGTCGAGCTTGATGATCACCTCGTCGGAGCGGAACGGGGTTGGATAGAAGCGGGCCAGCGGCTGGTTCCCGGCCGTGGCGGCGACGTCGATCTGCGGCGGGGCCCACAGGCGGCTGAGGCCCGTAGCCTTGCCGATCCCCAGGGGGTCGACGTTGTACTCGGCCGGCAGGACGGCGCCTAAGACGATCAGGGCGCCGGCCAGGGCCGCGCCTGCGGTGAGCAGGAGCAGCCGTTTGCGGTTCGGCGGATTGGCGACGTGGCCTTCGGCCGGTTCGTTGGTGTCAGCCATGTCAGGCGTTCCCGTTGAGGACCAGGCCGCCGAGCTGATACCCGATCAGGGCGAAGCCGGCGGTCATGATGAGGACATTGGCGGCGATCGACAGGCGGCCGAAACTGGCGGTCCGGCGCCACAGCACCATCACCGCCAGGATCAGGGTCAGGGCGATGAGCTGCCCGACCTCCACCCCGATATTGAAACTGATCATGTTCTCGACCAGGCCCCTCGAGGGCAGGCGCAGGGCCTGCAGCTTGGTGGCGAGGCCGAAGCCGTGGATCAGGCCGAAGCCGAGCACGGCGACGCGGGCGTCCGGCTGCACCCCGAACAGGGTCTTGAAACCGCCGAGGTTGTCGAAGGCCTTGTAGACTACCGACAGGCCGATGATCGCGTCCACCACATAGGCGTTGACCTCGATCTTCATCAGAACCCCGGCGAGCAGGGTGATCGAGTGGCCGATGGAGAACAGGGTGACGTAGAGGGCGACGTGTTTGAGCCGGTAGAGGAAGAAGATGACGCCGAGGATGAACAGCAGGTGGTCGTAGCCGGTGACCATGTGCTTGGCGCCCAGGTAAAGGAACGGCCAGAAGTCGGGTCCCCGCGTCGCCGAGACGAAGGCGGCGTCCTTGCCGCCGATGCCGTGGGCTAGGGCGGGCTCGAAAGCCGCCAGCAGCACCAGCAGGCCAAGGCCCGCCAGGGCCGTCAAACGGCCGATGCGTCCCGTGCTCAACAGCTTCCTCCCGTGCAGGAGACGCGGGGCGAAGGTTTTTCCTCCGTCCTGTCGCATCCCCTCACATATGGGGGCGCGGCTGGGCCGAGTCGAGGCGCTAGCGGCGAGCCTGCATCAGCTCGAGGTCCATCTTGATGCGCGAGGCCTTCTCGACGAGGCGCGGGGGCGGCTGCTTGCGCGTGATCAAGTACCCCAGGATCTCGTCCTCTATCTTCTGGCGCTGGGCCATCAGGCGCTTGGGTTTGGACAGGAAGAACATGGCGCGGGCTCCGGCTGGTCCGTTTCGGGACAGTCGGTGGCGGCGTTCCAAGTTTCGCGCCAACCACGCCGGCGAGAGCCGATGCGCCCGGTGAGAAGCCCAGTGAGGGATTGTCCGACAAGCCGCGTACCACCGTGCGTGGCGCCCGGTTTGTCGGCCGGCTCCGTCTGGGATGGATGAAGGGTCAACCACCTCCGCCCGTAGCGGTTGAGAGGGGCGGCGAACCGCCCCCGGAACAGGAACATCACAGTGCGAACCACGACTCTGCGAGTCGCCACGGCGGCGGCCACCTATTTTGTCGCCATGGGCCTGGCGACCGGATCCCTCGCCCAGGACGCCGCCGCGCCCGCGCCCGCGCCCGCGCCCGAAGCCCAGGAGACCGCTGCTCCGGAGGACACGGTGGGGCAGATCGTCGTGTTCGGTCGCGGCGAGGCCAAGATCGGCATCGCCAAGTCGGCCTCGGAAGGCACGGTCGCCGGCTCCGACCTGCTGGTGCGGCCCCTGCTGCGGGTGGCCGAGCTGCTCGAGGCGGTGCCCGGGATGATCGCCGCCCAGCACTCCGGCTCGGGCAAGGCCAACCAGTACTTCCTGCGCGGCTTCAACCTCGACCACGGGTCGGATTTCTCCAACTACATCGACGGGGTGCAGATGAACTTCCGCACCCACGGCCACGGCCAGGGCTATCTGGACCTGAACGGCCTGATCCCCGAGATCATCGGCCGCGAGGATTATCGCAAGGGCCCGTACCGGGCCGACGGCGGCGATTTCGCCATGGCCGGCGCGGCCTATATGTCCACGATCGATTCCTATGACCGGCCGTGGTTGGCGCTGGAGGGCGGCTCGTATGGCTCGGCCCGGGTCGCGGCCGGCGGCACGGCCAGGGACGTTGGCGGCGGCGACCTGACCTTCGTCGGTCAGGCAAAGGTCTATAACGGCCCATGGGAGCAGCCCGAGAAGCTGCGCCATGTCTCGGCCTTCGCCAAATACGCCAAGCCGACCGCGCTGGGCGCGCTCGAACTGACCACCCACGTCTATCGCGGGACCTGGAAGCCGACGGAGCAGATCCCGGAACGGATCATCGGGACCCCGGCCTGCCCGGACGTGTTCTGCTCGCCCGACCCCACCGCGACCGGCGAGACGACCCGGGTGATCACCAACGCCAAGCTGAGCGGCCCGCAGTGGAACGCCAACGCCTATATCCAGTACTACAACTGGGACATGTACTCGAACCCGACCTACGCCAATCCGGACGGGTCGAGCGCCCAGATTCATCAGTACGACAAGCGCTGGATCTTCGGCCTGAAGGGCGAGAAGACCTGGGAGCTGGCCAGGAGCCTGGACTTCACCGTCGGCGCCGAGAACCGCTACGACGACATCGGCCGGGTGGGGGTCGACCACACCGACAAGCGCACCTTCGTCGAGAGCTTCGGCGCCTATGACGTGAAGGAGCTGTCCGGCTCGCTCTACGGCGAGGCGACCTGGCGGCCGATCGAAGGCCTGCGCCTGACCGGCGGCCTGCGCGGCGACGCCTACCACGCCGACGTCGAGGCCCTGAACGCCGAGGCCGCGGCGCTCGGCGCCGGCAAGAAGGGCGACTCGATCCTCTCCCCCAAGGCCAGCGCCGCCTACAAGGTCACAGACAACGTCGAGGTCTACGGCAGCTGGGGCCGCGGCTTCCACTCCAACGACGTGCGCGGCGCCTTCACCGCCACCCCGGTGCCGATCCTCGTGCGGGGAACGGGCAAGGAGGTCGGCGCTCGCTTCCAGCTGCCGCACCTGACCTTCACCGCCACCTACTGGTGGCTCGACGTGGCCTCGGAGCTGCGGTTCGTCGGCGACAGCAACGCCGTGGAGCCGACCGGCGCCTCCAGGCGTCACGGTTATGAGCTGGTAGCCTTCTGGCGGCCCCTGCCGTGGCTGGCCATCGACGGCAACTACACCGCCAGCCACGCCCGCTACGACAACGGCGACTTCATCCCCAACTCCTTCGACAACGCCGCCTCGGTGGGCGTGTCGGTGGTGACGGACAAGTGGGAGGCGGCGGTGCGCATGCGTCACCTCGGCCCCTATCCGCTGATCGAGGACAACTCGCTGCGCGACGACGGCTCCACCGTGTTCAACATCCGCGGCGCACGCAAGTTCGCCAACATCGAGCTCTATGCCGAGGTGCTGAACATCCTCAACAGCCGCGACAAGGACATCGCCTACTACTACGAATCCTACATCCCCACCGTCGACGCGGCCCCGGTCGAAGGCCGCCTCAGCCGGGTGCTGGAGCCGCGCACGGTGCGCGTGGGGGCGAAGTACAAGTTCTAGGCCCGTCAGGGCCGGTGGGGGCGAGTCCTGCTGACAGCGGCTCTATGATTGCGTAAGGGCAGGGTCGCAATTTCCACGAAACGGCCGCATCCCATGTCCGACACGCCTCCCGACCGCCTCTCCAACGATCCGTCCAGCCCGTTCTACGAGCCCGACGTGCTGGCGCGGGGCGTGGGCATCCGCTTCAAGGGCGTGGAGAAGACCAACGTCGAGGAATACTGCGTCTCCGAGGGCTGGGTGCGGCTTGCGGTCGGCGCCACCCGCGACCGCAAGGGCAACCTGCTGACCATGAAGCTTTCGGGCGAGGTCGAGCCCTACTTCCGGCACACCGAGGAATAGCATCCGATGGAATACCTCCACACCATGGTGCGGGTGCGCGACCTCGACGCGTCCCTGGCCTTCTACTGCGACAAGCTGGGGCTGCAGGCGGCCCGGCGGATCGATAACGAGAAGGGGCGCTTCACCCTGGTGTTCCTGGTCGCGCCCGGCGATGTGACCGGCGAGGCGGGCGGCCCGACCACGGTCAAGCCGGCGGTCGAGCTGACCTGGAACTGGGACGACGAGGAATATACGGGGGGCCGCAACTTCGGCCACCTGGCCTACCGGGTCGACGACATCTACGCCGCCTGCCAGCGGCTGATGGACGGCGGGGTGACGATCAGCCGCCCGCCGCGCGACGGGCACATGGCCTTCGTCCGCTCGCCGGACGGCATCTCGATCGAACTGCTGCAGAAGGGCGACGCCCTGCCGCCCGCCGAACCCTGGGCCTCGATGCCCAATACGGGGGTCTGGTAGCGGGTTCGAAAGCCTCGTCCTTCGACAAGGTCAGGATGAGGCTTTCTATTCCGCTGTCGAAGTCGGCCTCATCCTGAGCTTGTCGAAGGACGAGGCCGCTCCACAGTCAGATCAGTAGACGATCTTCTCGAGGTACTCGACGAGTTCGTCCTTGCGGTGGGCGAACACCGGCGGGATCTGCATCGAAGAGCCCATGTTCTCGTAGGTCTCGTCGACGAGGAAGCCCTGGGGCTTGGAGACGGTGGCCTCGAACAGGGCGCCGCCCGGGGTGCGGACGTAGACGCTGTCGAAGTAGCCGCGGTCCTTGACGTCGGAGACGTCGGTGTAGCCCAGGCCCTCGAGGTGGAACTTGACCACCTTCTGGACGTCGAGGTCGTCGACCTCGAAGGCGCAGTGGTGGTGACGCCCTCGCCGTAAGCCCACGAGCCCTGGGGCATGTCGGGCAGGACCTGGAAGTCGATGATCGCCCCCGAGCCGCCGGCGCCCACTTCGTAGCGGACATGCTTGCCGTCGGTGCGGCGGTTCTGGCCGCTCCAGCCATAGTGCATGAACTCGTCGGTGTTCTCGGCGTCGCGGACGTCGACGGTGATGCCGTGGGTGCCGCGGATGCCGTACTCGGACGGGATCTTGCCGTTGGAGAAGGGCTTGCGGTCGTCGTCCTCGATGCCGACCAGCTCATAGGCGATGCCGGCCGGGTGGGTGAAGGCCAGCAGGGTCTCGCCGAAGCGCTCCTGACGCTTCACGTCGAAGCCGTGCTCGGCAAGGTGCTTCTGCCAGAAGTCCAGCGACGACTTGGGCACCGACAGGGCCAGGGTCGAGATCTGGCCCGTGCCCTTGCGCGCCTTGCGGCCCGACTGGCGCATCGGGAAACAGGTGATCAGGGTGCCCACGTCGCCGAGGTCGTTGCCGTAATAGAGGTGATGGATCGGCTCGTCGCCGTCATAGAGCGCCGTCTTCTTGACGCTCTTCAGCCCCAGCACCTTGGTGTGGAAATCGTAGTCTTCCTGCGCCCCGCCCACGTTCAGCGTGATGTGGTGATGGCGCTTGATGTACGGGTTGGTCTGCATGGCGTCGTCTCCTTCGTCGCCGTTTAGGCCAGGGTAGGCCGGGCGTTGGGCCGCAGTGAGGCAAGCGCAAAGCCGGCCGTCAACTGGATGTAGCCCCCTATGTAGCGCTTTGGGCCTGTGGCGAAAACCACACGCCCAGGCCACGCGTGTCCATATGGTGAACCCGGAGGACTCTTGGGCCGTTGTGTCGGAAAGCCGCCCCTGTTGCGGGCGGCGCCCACTGAATGTTCGAGGGTTAGCATGAGCGTCCCCAAGTTAGTCGTCCTACAGCCGGATATCGCCGAGGAGTCCCCTGCGGCGCGGGCTGCGAAGCTCTATGCCGAGGCCCGTGGAGCCGCGATGGAGCAGGTGCGTATCGTCGAGGACAGCCTGGCCAAGGTGGTCGCGCTCTCGGCGGAAATCGCCGAGGGCGGCGACGTCTATCCGGTCGGCGTCCGCGACCTGTGCCGGCGCCTCGCCGAAGACCTGGCCGCCCGAACCGCCACCCTGGACGCCCTGGCCCAGCGCAACCTCGACCAGCACTAGGTCCGCCCCTACCAGATCTCCGCCCGCTCGGCCGGCGCCAGATAGAGCTTGTCGCCGGGCTTGACGCCGAAGGCGTCGTACCAGGCCTGGACATTGCGAACCGCGCCGTTGACGCGGAACTCGGCCGGCGAGTGCGGGTCGGAAACCAGCTGCTGCTTGATCGCCTCGTCGCGGCGCTTCTCGCGCCAGCTCTGGGCGAAGGCGAGGAAGAAGCGTTGGTCGCCGGTCAGGCCGTCGATCACCGGCGCCGGCCGGCCCTTCAGCGACAGGTGGTAGGCGTCGAGCGCCACCAGCAGGCCGCCCAGGTCGGCGATGTTCTCGCCCATGGTCAGCTCGCCGTTGATCTTCGAGCCGGGCACCGGCTCGTAGGCCGAGTACTGCTTGCCGAGGATCTCGGCCGCCGCCTCGAACTTCCGGCCGTCGCCGTCGGTCCACCAGTTGCGCAGGCGGCCGTCGCCGTCGGTCTTGCGGCCCTCGTCGTCGAATCCGTGGGTGATCTCGTGGCCGATCACCGCGCCGATCGCCCCATAGTTCACCGCCGGGTCGTTGGTCGGGTTGAAATAGGGCGCCTGCAGGATGCCGGCGGGGAAGGCGATCTCGTTCATCACCGAGTTGTAGTAGGCGTTCACCGTCTGGGGGGTCATGTACCACTCGGTGCGGTCCACCGGCCTGCCGAGGCGCGCGACCTGCCGGCGCCAGTCCCAGGCCGTCGCCCGCTCCACATCGCCGTAGAGGTCGTCGGCGCGGATGGTCAGGGCCGAATAGTCCTTCCAGCTATCCGGATAGCCGATCTTGGTGACGAACTTGCCGAGCTTGACCTTGGCCTCGGCCTTGGTGGCCGGGCTCATCCACGCCAGCCGGTCGATGCGCTGGCCCATCGCCACCTTGAGGTCGTTCACCAGCCCGTCGATCGAGGCCTTGGAGGCCGGCGGGAAGTAGCGCGAGACATAGGCCTGGCCGACCGCCTCGCCCATGGCCCCGTCCAGGGCCGCCACGGCGCGCTTCCAGCGGTCGCGCTGGGCCTCGACCCCCGACAGCTCCTTCGACCGGAAGGCGAAGCGGGCGTCGACGAAGGGCTTGGACAGATAGGCGCTGGCGTTGTCGACGAGGTGGAAGGCGGCCCAGGCCTGAAGGGTCGCGATCGGGGTCTGGGCGTAGATCGCCGCCAGCTTGGGGAAGGCGGTGTTCTCGTTGACGATGACCTGGGCCGGCGTCCCGAGCTCGGCGCTGGCGAGGAAGGTGGTCCAGGCGAAGCCGGGCGCCAGCCTTTGCAGCTCGGCCACGGTCATCGGGTTGTAGGTCTTCTCCACGTCGCGGCGGTCGGCGCGGGTCCAGCTGTCGCGCGCGACGGCGGTCTCGAAATCGACCACGGCCTTGGCCGATCCGTCCGGGTCGGCCCAGCCGGCCATCTTCAGGAGCTCGGCGACATAGGCCTGGTACTTGGCCTTCTTCTCCGCGAACGAGGCCGTCAGATAATAGTCGCGGTCGGGCAGGCCGAGCCCCGCCTGGACCAGGTTGACCGCATAGCGGTCCGGGGCCTTGGGGTCGGCGTCGATGTAGACCCCGAACAGGGCGCTCTGGAAGCCGGTCGCGGCCTGGCCCATCAGGGCGGCCATCTTGGCGCGGTCGTCGGCGGCGCGGATCTTGGCGAGGCCGGCCTGCAGGGGCGCGGCGCCGAGGGCGTCGACGCGGGCCTCGTCCATGAAGGCGGCGTAGAAGGCCGCCGCCTTGGCCGCGTCGGTGGTCGGGTTGGCGGCTGCGGTCTTGGCCGTGTCGTTCAGGATTTCGTGGACCTGGTTTTCCGACAGCTCGACCACGACGTAGGCCACGCCCCAGCCGGCCCGGTCGGCGGGAATTTTCAGGCCGTCGAGGTAGCGGCCGTTGGCGTGGCGGTTGAAGTCGTCGCCCGCCTTCACGGCCGGGTCGCGGCCGGCGAGATCGACGCCCCACTCGCCGTACGTCTGCTGGGTCAGGGCTGCGGGCGGCGCGGCGGCGAAGGCCGGCGCCGCGGCGATCAGGGCGAGGGCGGTGAAGCCGCAGAGGCTCAGTCGGGTCATGGACGATCCTTGAAGGTGTCGGCCCGACTGTAGCAGGGCGGAATCTGGGCTTTCCAGAGGCGTGTCCAACCCGCTGGGCTTACTCCGGGTCTTCCAGGCTGAAGGTCTGGGCCTGCTCATCGTAGGAGAACAACTCGGCGTAGCGGCCCCAGGAGATGACGGCGGCCAGGGTCTCCTCGGCGAAGTCCTCGCTCATGAAGTCCTCGAGCTCTTCGGAGAAGCGGCGGTAGGGGGCCCGGTGGCTGGGGCGTTCTTCGAGCACGCGGTGGATCAGGGCGGCGATGGGCACGCGGGGCAGGAACTGCTCGGCGAACAGGCGCTTGCGGGCGTCGACGTCGAGGCCGACGAAGCGGCGGCCCGGCTCGGTCAGGCGGATGTCGCCGTGGGCGATCTCGGCGAACCCGAGCAGCTGCAGGGTCTCGGCGATGGGGAAGAGCTCGTCGACCTCCATGGTCAGCTCGTCGGCCAGCTCGGGCAGGTCGGCCTTGCCCTTGAACGGCGGCGCGGCCAGGGCCTCCATCAGGCCGGCCAGGAGGTTGGTGGAGATGTCGGGCAGCTTCATCCCGATGCCGGCGCTGGCGATCTGTTCGGGGGTGGGCTGCTCGGACCCGAGCGCGGGGTCGAACGGGTTGGTCATCCGCTCATAGACCTGGTCGACCAGCTTGCGGAAGGCCGCGTCGGTGCGGCTGCGGGGGTGGGGCAGGTCGATCTTGATCTCGGCGGCGACCCGGCCCGGGCTGGCGGCGAACAGCAGGATGCGGTCGCACATCAGCACCGCCTCCTCGATGTTGTGGCTGACCATCAGGATCGAGCGCAGGGGCAGCTTGCCCTCCATCCACAGGTCGATCAGGTCGGTGCGCAGGTTCTCGGCGGTGAGTACGTCGAGGGCCGAGAAGGGCTCGTCCATCAAGAGCAGCTCGGGCTGCATGACCAGCCCCCGCGCGAAGCCGACCCGCTGGCGCATGCCGCCGGACAGCTCCTTCGGATAGGCGTTCTCGAAGCCGTCGAGGCCGATGAGGTCGATGGCCTGCAGCGAGCGCGAGCGGCGCTCGGCGGTGGGGATCCCCAAGGGCTCCAGCCCGATCTCCACGTTCTCCAGCACGGTGAGCCAGGGGAACAGGGCGAAGCTCTGGAACACCATGGCGATGGCTTCCGACGGACCTTTCACCGGCCGGCCGCGCCAGCGCAGCTCGCCGGACACCGGGCGGGCGAGGCCGGCGATGATGCGCAGCAGGCTCGACTTGCCCGAGCCGGAGCGGCCGAGCAGGCCGACGATCTCGCCGGCCTTCAGGGTGATGTTGACCCCGTCCAGCACCAGCAGGTCGTCCGTCGCCCCCTTGGTGTAGGTCTGGCGAACGTCGACGATCTCCAGCAGGGTTTCGGGAGCCGGGGTGGCTCGGGCGGGGGCGGCGGTTACGACATCGGTCGGCATCACATCACTCCGCGCGGAGCCGCCGGGCGGCGGAGGTGAACAGGGGGTCCCAGACCAGGCGGTTGAACAGCACCACATAGACCGCCATCACCGCCACCCCCAGCACCACCCGGCGCAGGTCGCCATCGGCGGTCGCGTTGGCGATATAGGCTCCGAGCCCGTGGGCCTGCAGCCGGGTCGGCCCCCAGCTGGCGACCTCGGCGACGATGGCCGCGTTCCAGGCCCCGCCGCCGGCGGTGACCGCGCCGGTCACATAGGCGGGCATGATGCCGGGCAGCACCACCTTGCGCCACCAGGTCCAGCCCTTGATGCGCATGGAGGCGGCGGCCTCCAGGAGGTCGGCGGGGAACATCCGGGCGCCGGCGATGACGTTGAACAGGATGTACCACTGGGCCCCGAGGATCATCAGCGGCGACAGCCAGATGTCGGGGGTCAGGCGGTAGCGGACGATGCCGGCGACCACGAGGGGGAACAGCAGGTTGGCGGGGAAGGCGGCCAGGAACTGGGTCACCGGCTGCATGGCCGCGGCCCAGCGGGGGCGCAGGCCGATCCACACCCCCAGCGGCGGCCAGACGGCGCTGGCCAGGGCCACCAGCACCACCACCCGCAGCAGGGTGAAGAAGCCCAGCACCATGGTCCAGCCGACTTCGGCCCAGCCCACCTCGGCGCCGATGAAGTCGGCGGCGCGCCAGGCGAACAGGCCGGCGATCAGCGCCAGGGCGCCATACCAGGACCAGTCGGCGTAGCGGCTCTTCAGCACCCGGGCGAGGGCGGGGGTCATGTCCACCGGCCGGCCCAGGCGAACGCTGGCCAGCGAGCCCAGCACGCTGCGGAGGGGGCGGAAGACACGGCGGAACAGGTGGGCCCGCTGCAGGAAGTCGAGCACCCAGGACGATGGGGCCGGCGCGTCGGCCGCCGCCGGCTCCAGGCGGAACTTCTCGGCCCAGGCGACCAGGGGGCGGAACAGCAGCTGGTCGTAGACCAGGATGACCAGGAACATGGTCAGGACCGCCCAGCCCACCGCGCGCAGGTCGTGCTGCTCGATGGCCAGGGCCACGTAGGAGCCGACGCCGGGCAGGGACACGGTGGTCCGCCCGACCGAGATCGCCTCCGAGGCGACCACGAAGAACCAGGCCCCGGACATGGAGATCATGGCGTTCCAGATCAGGCTGGGCGCCGCATAGGGGGCGTCCAGGGTCCAGAACCGCCGCCAGGCGCCCAGCCGCATCGAATCCGACAGGTCGCGCAGGTCGCGGGGGATGGTCTTGGTCGAGTGGTAGAAGCTGTAGGCCATGTTCCAGGCCTGGCTGGTGAAGATGGCGAAGATGGCGGCCAGCTCGACGCCCAGGGTCTGGCCTGGGAACAGGGCCATGAAGCCGGTGACGGTGAAGGACAGGAAGCCCAGCACCGGCACCGATTGCAGGATGTCGAGCAGGGGGATCATCACCTGTTCGGCCCGGCGTGAGCGGGCGGCCAGGGCCCCGAAGGCGAAGGTGAACACCAGGGCCGCCAGCATGGCCGCCAGCATCCGCATGGTGGTGCGCAGGGCGTAGTGCGGCAGGGCGGCCGGATCGAGGGAGATCGGCTCCGACGCGCTGGCCAGGGGCTGCAGGGTCTCGCGCCCACCGAGCCCGATCAGGGCCAGGACGCCGATGACCAGGGCGAAGACCAGGATGTCCCAGATCGACGGCGTCAGCCAGGGCCGGCGAAGGGAGAGCGTCGGGCGATGCACAGGCATGGCTCCCCCTCTTTTTCGCGGCTCAAAGGATTGGCGTTTGCTTCGTCGGCCCGCCTTACAGCCCTGGGACGGCGGGGGCAATGCGTCGAGTTCCCGTCCTGTCATCCCGGCCGCAGCGAAGCGGAGAGCCGGGACCCAGGGACGGCGAAGCGCCTGTGGCCCCTGGGTCCCGGATCGTCCCTGCGGGCCGTCCGGGATGACAGGCCTATCGGGTCACAGACACCCGTACGCGGTGTCGATCAGCTTGCGCGCGCGGGGGTCGCCCAGCAGCAGGGACGACTGGCGGTTCATGACATAGGCGCCGGAGACGCCGCGGGCCGGATCGGCGAAGGCGCAGGAGCCGCCCCAGCCCGAGTGGCCGAATGTATCGACACCCGGGCCATAGATGGCGAGGCTGGCGTTGCGCATGAAGCCGGCGCCCCAGCTCATCACATAGGGCAGCACCAGGTCGGGGCCGGCGATGCGCTCCTTCGCGGCCGCGGCGATGGTCTGGCGGTCCAGGATGTGGCGGCCCTCCAGCCGGCCGTCGAGGGCCAGGAGGCTCATCAGCCGGGCGAGGCTCTGGGCCGTGGCGTGGCCGTTGGCCGAGGGGATCTCGGCTCTTCGCCATTCGGCGCCGCCCCGGCCGCCGGGGGCGGCCCACTTGGTGAGGAAGGCGGCGCGGCGCGGGTCGTTGATCTCGCCGAACTCGGGCAGGGACTTGGGCCGGTCCAGCTCGGCGGCGCGGCCGTGCTCCTCGTCCGGCAGGCCGATCCACAGGTCGAGGCCGAAGGGGACCGCGAGATCTTCGCGCAGGGCCTGGCCCATGCTGCGGCCGTCGACCCGGCGGAAGATCTCGCCAGCGATATAGCCGAAGGTGACGGGGTGGTAGCCGCTGGCCGAGCCCGGGGGCCACATGGGGGCCATGGCCGCCAGCCGGGCGCAGATGGCGTCCCAGTCGTACCACGCGGCCGGGTCCATCGGCTCGAGGAAGCCGGGCAGGCCGGCCTGGTGCGACAGGGCCTGGGCGACGGTGACCCCGCCCTTGCCGGCGGCGGCGAACGCCGGCCAGACCTCGGCCACCGGCTGGTCGTAGGCGAGGCGGCCCTGGTCGACGAGCCTGGCGAGCAGCAGCGACGCCACCGCCTTGGTGGTGGAGAAGACCGGGGTCAGGGTCCGCGCGTCGAAGGGGCGGGTCAGGGCCCGGTCGGCGTGGCCGCCTACGAGGTCGACCACCAGCTCGCCGTCGACGCAGAAGGCGAACCCGGCCCCCAGCTCCTCGGCCAGCCCGGCCTCGAAGGCCTCGGCGACCGGCTCGAATCCGGGGGCGCAGGTTCCATGGGTCTGGCTCATCGCCGGTCCTTAGCGCGCTCAGAACGGTTGCGGAACACCCGACTTGCCCCAAGATGGGGGCGATGAGCGTCCTTTATCCTGTCGCCGAGACCGCCGAAGCCGCCCTTCAGGCGCCGAAGGGATTTTGCGCCCGCGAGCGGGAGGCGGCCGGGCTGGCGGGCGAGGCCGTGACCTTCGTCACCGAGGCGGTGGGACCGGCCTTCGCCAGCCAGGATGCGGCGCTCGACGCCTATGCCGGGCGGCTGGACGACGAACGGCCGGGGCGGCGGGTGAGCGTGGCCCCCGAACAACGCTGGTGCGCGCTCAGGCCCGTGGCGGCGCCGGCGAAGAAGAAGGTCCAGCCGGCCGAACCGGCGATGAAGGACGGCCGGCGCTGGCCGGCCCGCGATCCGGCGCGGCCCGCGCCGCTGTGGCGACTGTCGGTGTCCTACTGGCGGATCGGCAAGCTGGCCTCGCCGACCCCGACCGAGGCGGCGCGCAAGCTGCGCCGGCAGGAGGGCGCCGAGAGCCTTGACCCGGCCGCCCTGCGGGCTCTGGCGCGCCAGCCGATGCAGGCGGTGCGGCCGCAGCAGCCGCTGGACATCGGCCTGTTCGAGACGCGGCCCCCGGAGGCGCCGCACATCCTCATGCCGGACGAATAGCCGACAGGCCCATGGGAAAGCCCCGGTCGCCCCAGCGGCGCAGCAGGGTGCGGGCCGGACGCTCGATCAGGTGATGGGCCAGGGCCGCCACCGGCAGCAGCCCGACCAGCATGGCCAGCCACAGGGCGGGGGGCAGGGGCCCCTCGATGTTCAGCAGCTTGCGCGCCCCGTGGCTGAACACCAGCTGCCACGGGAAGCAGGTCATGTAGACGGCGTAGGACACCTCGCCCAGCCACACCCCCACCTTGCCGGACAGCACCCTGGAGCCGGTGCTGGTCAGGCTGGCCAGGGATACGATCAGGCCGCCGAAGACGGTGACCAGGGCGCCGCGCGGGGCGTCGATCGCGGCCAGGCCGACAATCAGCATGGCGAAGACCACGGTCCAGAACTTGGCCTGGATCTGGGTCTGGATCGCCCCCGAGCGCCACAGCAGATAGGCGGCGCAGCCGTAGGCGAAGCAAGGGACGATGCGCAGGGCGCCCCAGTGGAAGGTGGCCTGGCTGAGCGGGAAGCCGGCGAGGGCCTCGAACACCGCATAGAGGCCGAACAGGATGATGATCGCCCCGATCACCGCCATGCGGGGTTGGTCGCGCAGGCGCCAGGCGCCCCAGGCGAAGGCCGGGAAGGTCAGGTAGGCGAAGAACTCGGCCGAGATCGACCACGAGGGGTGGTTCCAGGCCGAGGCGGGGGAAAAGCCCCAGGCGTGGACGGCGAGCAGGTTGGGGACCAGGGCCTGCCAATTGACCATCTGGCCGCTGAGCGCGACGCCGCCGGCCGAGGCGGCCGCCGCAAGCAGGCCGAGCCCGATCAGGCAGGCCAGGTGCAGCGGATAGATCCGCGCCATCCGCGCCCACAGGAAGGTCCCGTAACGGAAACGGCCCTCGCCGAAGCTCTCCAGATAGACGTGGCTGAGGATGAAGCCCGACAGGACGAAGAACATCTCGACGCCCATCTCGCCGAGGGCCACGATCGTCGGCATCGGTCCGTCGGTCAGATCGGGCCAGTAGAGAAAGCTGACCACCCAGATCGCCGCCGCGAAACGCAGGGCGGTCAGAGGTTTCAGATCGAGCGGCATAGGACGGCTCCGGCGCTTGTCGTCGGTCAGCGACTGTGCCCAAAGGATGTTAACAAGCTGGGCCCTAACCCTCCGATTTGATGACTGAATTCGCCGCTCCGCCCGCCCGGGCCCCCGTTCCTGCCGTCGGCGTCGTGTGCCTGCGCGCTGACGAAGTGCTGCTGATCCGCCGGGGGACGCCGCCGCTCCTGGGGGCATGGAGCCTGCCGGGCGGGCGCATCGAATGGGGCGAGCGCGCCGTGGACGCGGCCCTGCGCGAGCTTTTCGAGGAAACCGGAGTCGAAGCCGAGCTGCTCGGCCTGGTCGAGGTCGCCGACGGCCTGTTCGGCGCCGGCGAGAAGAACGGGCGCCACTACGTCCTGGTCGACTACGCCGCCCGCTGGATCGCCGGCGAGCCGCGGGCCGGCGACGACGCGGCGGCGGCCGCCTTCCACCCGCTGGCGGCCATAGAGACCCTTGGCCTATGGAGCGAGACCGTGCGGGTGATCAGGCTCGCCCAAGAGAAGTTCGGGGCGGAGGGGTTTTTCCGATGAGCTGGGCCGTCCCCCTGATGTTCGCCGCCGCCCTGGCGGCCCGGGCGCCGGAAGAGCGCCAGGCCCTGATCGACCTCGCCTATGTCCTGGGCGAGGCCCACGCCCTGCGCCAGGTCTGCTCGGGGACCGGCGACCAGACCTGGCGGGTGCGCATGAACCGGATGATGGAGCTCGAGCAGCCGGACACCGGCCTGGAGCGCCGATTGGTCGACGCCTTCAACGCCGGCTTCATGACCCGTCAGGCCGAGCGCCCGGCCTGCGACGCGGGCGCCCTGGCGGCCGAACGGGCCACGGCGGTCCGGGGGCGGGCGCTTTCAGAAAAGCTGGCCCGGTCGGGGCCGTGACAGAGCGACGCTTAGTCGCTTGGCGAGAGAGCCTTTACGGAGTTAATCTGCAGTGAAGCTTGAGGTTTACTGACCATGGCTGCGCTGGCGGCGCTCTACCTGCAGGACCCGTTCTGGCTCTGGCTCGGCGCCGGCTGCCTGTTCGTCGCCCTGAACCTCGCCACCGGCTCCGGTCTGCTGATGTGGCCGGCCATGGCCGCCGCCGTGGTCGCCCTGCTGGAGCTGATCGGCCTGCGTTTCGGCCTGACCGTCGAGGTCGCCATATTCGCCGTCCTGTCCCTGGGCGCCGGGGCCGTCCTGGTTTCGCGCATCCCCCGCACGGAAGTGGCGGGGTCGGGCGAGATCCAGCGCCGCCCGACCGGCCGCGCCGCCAGTGGCCGGCAGGATCAGACCGGCCGTCTCGTCGGCCGCATCGGCCGCAGCTCGGGCGAGTTCGTCAACGGGGTCGGCCGGGTATGGATCGAGGGCGCCGAATGGGGCGCCGAGCTCGATAGCGGCGAAGATGTCCTCCCCGACGGGGTTCCGGTGCGGGTGACCAAGGTGATCGGCGGCATCCGCCTGCAGGTCCACGCGTTGAGTTCCGGCTGAGCTTGGGCGATCCCGGGCGCGTCGCCATCTAGGTCCCCGTGATCAGGCCCGAACAACTGCTCTGTCCCAAGCCCGAGGGGCTGTACTGCGCCCCCGGCGACTTCTTTATCGACCCGGTGCGCCCCGTGCCGCGGGCGGTGATCACCCACGGGCATGCCGACCATGCCCGCGCCGGCCATGGGGCCGTGCTGGCCACGCCGCCGACCATCGAGATCATGCGCTGCCGCTATGGAGAGGATTTCGCCCAGACGGTCCAGCCCCTGCCCTATGGCGAGCGGGTGCTCCGCGACGGGGTGGAGCTCAGCTTCGCCCCGGCCGGCCATGTGCTCGGCTCGGCCCAGGCGGTGGTGCGCTGGAAGGGCCTGACCATGGTCGTGTCCGGCGACTACAAGCGCCGGCGCGACCCGACCTGCCCGGCCTTCGAGCCCGTCGACTGCGACGTCTTCGTCACCGAGGCGACCTTCGGCCTGCCGGTGTTCAACTTCCCCGAGGACACCGACGAGATCACCGGCCTGCTGGCCTCGGTCGAGCAGTTCCCCGAGCGGGCTCACCTTGTGGGCTGCTACGCCCTGGGCAAGGCGCAGCGGGTGATCCGGCTGATCCGCGAGGCGGGCTACGACGGCGTGATCTACGCCCACGGGGCCATGGCGCGGCTGAACGCTCTCTATGAGGCGCACGGAATCGACCTTGGCCCCATCGAGCCGGCGACCGGCGGGGTCAAGAAGGACTTCGAGGGCAAGATCATCATCGCCCCGCCTTCCGCCGTCGCCGACCGCTGGTCGCGCCGCTTTCCCGATCCGGTC
>DAICXL010000210.1:0-284 GCA_027312185.1 Caulobacterales bacterium
CGGAACTCTCCACCGCGTTTGGCCTTGCGCTGGAAATGGGCGCGACGCTGGAGGATGTCGCGGGCACGATCCACGCCCATCCGACGCAGGGCGAGGGATTCCAGGAGGCGGCGCTGAAGGCACTCGGCCACGCCATTCACATCTGAGCCGGCTGCGGCAAACCGTCCCGTTCCCGTGGCTCGGGGGATCATAGGGGGCGATGGACCGTTGTTTCGCGGAGTTGTGGGGCATGGCATCGCCGATGCAGCCCGGCGATGCGCGCGCGGCGATTGCCTTTGAGGGTT
>DAICXL010000210.1:426-687 GCA_027312185.1 Caulobacterales bacterium
CGGCCTGCGCGGCCGCTGCCCGCGCTGCGGCAAGGGCCATCTCTTCGGCGGCTTCCTGAAGATCAGGCCCTCCTGCGAGGTCTGCGGCCTGGACTATTCCTTCGCCGATCCGGCCGACGGCCCGGCCTTCTTCGTGATGATGTTCGTCTGCGTTCCCGCGGTCGCCTTCCCGCTCTGGCTCGAACTCGCCTACCAGCCGCCGACATGGGTGCATCTGGTCACGACACTGCCGCTCATCCTGCTGACCTGCATCCCTCCCTT
>DAICXL010000211.1:0-686 GCA_027312185.1 Caulobacterales bacterium
AGGAAGTCCGGGCCGCCAATGGCTCGGGCGAGCTGCGCCTCATGGGGGCTGGCGATCACCCCGTCGCAGCCGGCGGCCACCGCATGATGAATGCGCCGCTCCACCAGGGACCGGGCTGTTTCGGTGAAGCCCATGTCCTGCAGGTCCTCGTCCGACAGGCTGGTCAGGACGGTCACGGCCAGCACCTTCAGGCTCGACCGGCCACGGCCGCGCACGGCGGCGGCCATCACCTGGGGCTCCCCATGCACGGTGAGAAAGTCGCAGCCCGAGTCGGCCAGCACCGCGGCCGAGCGCTGCACTGTGGTGCCGATGTCGTGCAGCTTCCAGTCCAGAAAGATCTGCTTGCCCTGGGCCTTGAGCTCCCGGGCGAGCGTCATGCCGTCGGAGGCGAACAGCTCCGATCTTGTAGAAGCTGACCGCCTCGCCGATCGTCGCCACCATCTCCCGGGCCTGATCGACTGTCGGCAAGTCCAGGGGCACGATCAGGCGCGGGTCGCAGGCGATGGCGCTGTCCAGGCGGGCGGCGGCGGTCATGGCGCAGGCTCCAGGCGTATTTGCGCCGGTCCCGCCCTATAAGGGAGATCGGCGCCGGTTCAATTTTGAGCTAGGAGCGAGGCATGAGCCAGGCTGAGTTCGCGGTCAACTTCTTCGTGGCGTTGTTCGCCCTGATCGATCCGATCGGCAAC
>DAICXL010000212.1:0-679 GCA_027312185.1 Caulobacterales bacterium
GCACCCGACCATGTCCGAGGCCATGCACGAGGCTACCCTCGCGGCCTATGGCCAGGCGCTGCACATGTAGTTGGAGCGTCATCCTCGGGCGTAGCGTCAGCGAAGACCCGAGGACCCAGACGCTGTAACTCACCGACACCCAGCCTCTCCGGCGGAGGGGCTGGGTCCTCGGGTCAAGCCCGAGGATGACGGGATTTTGTACGGGCGCTAAGCTTCCCCTCATGCTCGACCTCGACCGCCTCGCCGCCACCCCCGCCACTGCGGCGCCGTTCACCCACATCGAGGCGGACGGTCTCCTGCCGGCGGACCAGCGCGAGTCGCTCGCCCGCGACTTCCCCGACCCGAAGAAGACCGGCTTTTTCCCTGTCGAGGAGCTGACTTACGGCCCCGCCTTCGCGCGCCTGATCGAGGACCTGCGCGCGCCCGCGTTCTCACGCATCGTGGGCGAGAAGCTGGGCAAGGATCTGGCCTCGCGGCCCAAGATGATCGTGGTGCGCCGGTGGTCGGCGCTGAAGGATGGCCGGGCGCACACCGACGGCCTCGACAAGGTCGCCACCGCGCTCGTCTATCTCAACGACGACTGGAAGCCGGAGGAGGGGGGCGCGCTGCGCTACCTGGAGAGCGAGGACCTCGATGGTCCCGGCTCGGACCCGATCCCGGCATCCTACGGCGCCTTCAC
>DAICXL010000213.1:0-673 GCA_027312185.1 Caulobacterales bacterium
CGGCGGTGGCGGCGAAGGTGAAGCTGGGCACGAAGACCGCGTCGCCGCGTCCGATTCCCCAGGCCATCAGCGGCAGGGCCAGGGCGTCGGTGCCGTTGGCGCAGCCCAGGGCGTGCTTGGCCCGGCCGAAGGCGGCGAGGTCGGCTTCGAACTGACGGACCTGCGGACCCATGACCCAGGCGCCGCCGACGACGGCCTCCTGAACCGCGGCCTCGATCTTGCCGGCGAGACGCAGGCGCTGGGCCTGAAGGTCGATGAAGGGGATCATGAACGCGCTCTCCACGGGGATCGGGGGCGGCGGACCGACGGGTCGGGCCGCGAGGGTGGCAGCCGTCCTAGCAAGATCGAACGCGGAGACCAAACCGGGCGGCGTCACTTCGCGTTGCCCATTGCAACGATGATGTTCTAAGCCGACGCCATGTCCGCTCTCGCCGCCGCCAAGACCAAGGTCTCCAACTGGTTGTTTCACCAGGCCCTGCCGCTGTGGGCCGACCGTGGTGTGGACGGCCAGGGGCGGTTCTTCGAACAGCTGGATTTCGAAGGTCGGGCGCGGACCGGACTGCGCCGACGCACCCGGGTTCAGGCGCGTCAGATCTATGTCTTCTGCGAAGCCGCCGCCCTGGGATGGGCGCCGGGGCGCGCGGTGGCTCAGGCCGGTCTGGACCGGATGATC
>DAICXL010000214.1:0-429 GCA_027312185.1 Caulobacterales bacterium
CTTAGCTCTCGCCAGCCAACCTTCGTCAAGCTGGGCCGCGGCGTGTCTTTCTCCTGGCTGTGGACATGCCGACCGTCTGCAACGGGTCGAAAGCGATCATCCCCCCAGGACGGGGTCGCGGCGATGTAAATATGAGTTTATTCCTAATCACGTCTTGCGACCTCGCGACCGGCTCCCCACCTGTCCGTCGGGTCTTTGACAATCATCGCGCCGCGAGTGGGCCAACGCCCGCCTCCCTGTCGAACGGACGAAACAGGGGTCGCGTCAGATTTTTGAATCGAAACGACTTTTCTCTCGTTTCGTCCGTTTCGTCCGTTTCGTCAGGGTGTTTTCCGTCCGGACGAACCGGACCGGTCAGCGGAACGGCGGCTCGTCGAAGGCGCGCAGCTTGCGGGAGTGAAGACTCGCTCCCTCCTTGCGCAGCAGGTC
>DAICXL010000214.1:439-674 GCA_027312185.1 Caulobacterales bacterium
GCGGCGTCTTGCGACTCCAGCGCCGCTTCGGCTCTTCGCCGTTGGCCTTGGCGGTGATCTCCTTCAGCTTGCGGCCCTGCATCGACGACAGGGCCTGACCCGGCGCGCCCTTCTCCGGATCGCCGAAGGCGCGGCCGTAGGTCTTGATGCGGTCAGAGACGCCCTCAATGAACTCCCCCTCCCAGTCGGACAGGGCGATCCCCGCCTTGTCGGCGGCGCGTTTGGCGCGTTTGAG
>DAICXL010000215.1:0-237 GCA_027312185.1 Caulobacterales bacterium
GGTCGTCGACGCCGCGCCAGATGGCGGACTATCCGGCCGCCGCCTTCATCCGCTTCTATCGCAACCATCGCCTGCTCGAAGTCGACATGGAGCCGACCTGGCGCACGGTCGCGGGCGGCAGCCGTCGATATGTCGAGGCGCTCGCCGCCGACTTCCGGGGAGAAGTTCGCCTGAACGAGCCGGTCTGCCGCATCGAGCGCGGCCCCGGTGGCGCGACCCTGCAGACCCGCCGTGGCG
>DAICXL010000215.1:335-663 GCA_027312185.1 Caulobacterales bacterium
ATGGCCTATGGTCGCAACCGCGTCGTCCTGCACCGCGACCGCAGCTTCATGCCGCGCCGCCGCAGCGCCTGGGCCGCCTGGAACTACGTCGGCGCCGGCCGGGCCGATGCGGGCGGCGCCGCCAGCGTCACCTACTGGATGAACCTGTTGCAGGGGCTTTCCGGACCGGAACTCTTTGTGACCCTGAACCCCGAGCGTGAGCCAGATCCGGCCCTGGTGCTCGCCGACCGCGACTTCGATCACCCCATCTTCAACGCGGATGCGATGCTGGCCCAGCGCGGCCTCGGTTCGCTGCAGGGACGGAACAACACCTGGTTCTGCGGCGCCT
>DAICXL010000216.1:0-649 GCA_027312185.1 Caulobacterales bacterium
CTTTTCTTGACCACGACTCTACGCTGCACTGTGGAGCGCCACGGCAGTCGTAGCCCTGAGGGGCGCGCTGGCGCTGGCGCGTATCCCAAGAACAGCACCGACGGAGCCTTGACCTTCCCATGATGGGAAGCCCTATCTGACTTGGGCATCGGAAGAAGGAACCCTGCGATGCCCGAAGCCGCGACCCTCGACGCCATCGATCTGCCCGTGCTCGGCATGACCTGCGCGAGCTGCGTTGGCCGGGTCGAACGCGCGCTCAAGGCGGAGCCCGGGGTGTTGGACGCCCAGGTCAACCTGGCGACCGAGCGGGCCACGGTGCGGGTCCTGGATGGGACGGTCACCTCTGAACGCCTCGCCGCGGTGATCGCCCAGGCCGGCTATGACGCGAGCGTGGTGGAAGCGGCAGGCGGTCCGAACGAAGACCGCGAGCAGGCCGCACGTCTGGCGGAGATTGGCGCTCTGCGCCGTTCCGTCATGCTCGCCGCGGTCGCGACCCTGCCGCTTTTCACGTTGGAGATGGCGCGTCACGTCTCGCCCAGCGTCCACCACTGGCTGGCCACGACTTTGGGCGAACAGCCCTGGCGGCTTATCAGTCTCGCTCTGGCGAGCTTCGTCCTCTTCGGGCCGGGACTTCGCTTCTACAAGAAGG
>DAICXL010000217.1:0-642 GCA_027312185.1 Caulobacterales bacterium
GTCGCTGCCATCCGCGATGTGGCGGAGAAAAGCGCATGAGGCCATTTGCTTACACAAGACCGCGCGCCATCGAAGAGGCGAGTCAGATCACCGCAGAAGACACCGCGATGGCAATTGCCGGCGGCACCAATCTGCTCGACCTGATGAAACTGCAGGTGGAAACTCCGCGAAGGCTGGCCGACATCAATCGGCTTGGCTTCGACGAGATCAAGGATACTCCCGATGGGGGTCTCTCGCTCGGCGCGCTGGCGACCAACACGGCAACAGCGGTGCACCCCCGTGTTCGCTCCGACTATCCGGTCCTGGCGCGCGCAATCCTTTCCGGTGCGACGCAGCAGCTCCGCAACAAGGCGACCAATGGCGGCAACCTGTGCCAGCGCACTCGCTGTTTCTACTTCACCAATATCGGCCAGCCCTGCAACAAGCGTGAGCCGGGCAGCGGATGTGGGGCGATTGACGGCATTGCAAAACTGCACGCCGTTCTCGGCACAAGCGATCAGTGTATCGCCACCTATCCGGGTGACATGGCGGTGGCCCTTAGCGCGCTCGATGCCAAGGTCCACATCATAGCTGCCGATGGCGGCGAACGCACTGTGCCTATCCATGATTTCCATTGCCTGCCCGGTGACACGCCTTGGCGCG
>DAICXL010000218.1:0-259 GCA_027312185.1 Caulobacterales bacterium
CTGATGGAGCGGGACGACCAGCAGGGCCTAGCCCACTTCATGGAGCATATGGCCTTCAACGGGACCAAGGACATCCCCGAGAACGAGATGCTGCGCATTCTCGAACGCCTCGGCCTGGCCTTCGGCGCCGACACCAACGCCTTCACCAGCTTCGAGCAGACGGCCTATATGCTGGAACTGCCCAACACCCAGGACGAGACGGTCGATACGTCCCTGCATGTGATGCGCGAAATTATGGGCGACGCCCTGATGGAGTCTG
>DAICXL010000218.1:312-640 GCA_027312185.1 Caulobacterales bacterium
CCAGCGCCTGTCGAAGCGTCTGCCCATCGGCGATCTCGACGTCATCCGCACCGCGCCGCGCGAGCGGTTCGTCGACTTCTATGACGCCTACTACCGGCCTTCGCGCGCGACCTTCATCGCCGTGGGCGACTTCGACGTGGACGCGATGGAGGCCAAGATCCGCTCGACCTTCGGCGACTGGACGCCCAAGGCCGCCGACGGTCCCGAGCCCGACCTGGGAACCGTCGCTGCTCGCCAGCCGGAGACCAGCATCATCGTCGAACCGGGCGTCCAGTCGTCGATCCAGATCAACTCGATCAAGGCGCCGGATCTGGACCCCGACAGCCTG
>DAICXL010000219.1:0-636 GCA_027312185.1 Caulobacterales bacterium
GCCGGCGGAGCAGCTCGGCGACCTCGGCGCGCGACTGACCGCGGCGCGTGAGCGCATGCATCGTGACGTTCTCGGCCCGACGCGCGTCGGCTTCGTGGTTCGCGACCGACTCGGCGGCCTCGGCCGCCTCGCGCTCGGCCTGGGCCTCGCGCGCCCCGGGCAGGAAGGTCACGGGGGCGAGCGCCGCGGCCTCCGGCGCATCGACACCGGCGGAGCCCTGCCCGGGGTCGCGCGAGGAGGGCATCAGGCGCCCGCCGCCGCTGGGGGCGACAGCCGCTGCGGCCGCCGGAGCAGCCGTCGTCGCTGCCTTCGCCGTGCCCTTACCGGGCGCCTTCTCGACGGGGGCCACGGGCTCGACGGCGGCGAGCTTGGCGTCGATGCCGAGCTTGGCGAGGATCTTGGTCTCGATCTCGGCCGCCATCGCCGGGTTCTCGATCAGGAAGTTGCGCGCGTTCTCCTTGCCCTGGCCGAGCTGGTCGCCCTCGTAGGTGTACCAGGCGCCCGACTTGCGCACGATCTCGTGCTCGACGCCGAAGTCGATGAGGCTGCCCTCGCGCGAGATGCCGACGCCGTAGAGGATGTCGAACTCTGCCTGCTTGAACGGCGGGGCCATCTTGTTCTTGACGACCTTGACGC
>DAICXL010000021.1:0-28994 GCA_027312185.1 Caulobacterales bacterium
CGTCTTCGCCCGAACCGCCGTCGATCGGCCGCTCCTTGCCATAGGAGATGGTGGTCACCCGGCCGGCGGCGACGCCGCGGCTGGCCAGATAGGCCCGCACGCTCTCGGCGCGACGGGCGCCCAGGGCCAGGTTGTACTCACGGGTGCCGCGCTCGTCGGCGTTGCCTTCGATGCGGATGACCACCTGCGGATAGCGCTGCAGCCACATGGCCTGACGGTCGAGGACCGCCCGGGCGTCATCCCGCAGGGTGAACTGGTCGGTGTCGAAGTAGACGCGGTCGCCGGCGGTGGCGACAAAGTCCTCCATCGAGCCGGGGATCGGACCCACCTGCCCCTGGGATACCGGCGGGGGCGGCGGCGGGGGGGGCGGCGGGGGCGCCTCGGACGGCGGCGGGGTATAGGGCGTCGCCGCAGGCGCTGGCGGCGGCTTGGTGGCGCAGGCGGCCAGGGCGGCGGCGGCGATGCCGAGCGTCGCGACTCGGGCGATCAGGCCCCCGTTAAGTTGGCGATGGGTCACTTGCATTCAGATCCTCCTAGGGCTCAGGGTTTGCGGCGGCGGGGACAGCCGCAAGCTCGGGTCCATTCGTCACGCAGGTCCCACCCGCACTCGAAACAGTTACGGTTACTTCAACAACGGCGACCATGCCGGGTCCGAAGCCGCCCCGGTATAGGGGGCCGCCCGCAGATTGCGGCCCGAGATGTCCACAGACCACAAACGCGAGTTCCCGCTGGATGTTTCGCGGCTGAACATCAGCACCCGCCCGTTGGGCGCCCAGGTGGGGCCCTCGTCGAGGAAGCTGCTGGTCAGGATGCGCTCATCCGAGCCGTCCGAGCGCATCACGCCGATGTGGAACTGGCCTCCGGACTGCTTGGTGAAGGCGATGAAGTCGCCTTTCGGACTCCACACCGGTGTGGTGTAGCGCCCGGACCCGAAGGAAATACGACGGGCCGCGCCGCCTCCGGCGCCCATCACATAGATCTGGCTGGAGCCGCCGCGGTCGGAGTTGAATACGATCTGCGCGCCGTCCGGCGAGAACGAGGGCGAGGTGTCGATGGCCGGGTCGGTGGTGATGCGGTTGGACGTGCGGGTGCGCAGGTCCATGACATAGAGGTCAGTGTTGCCGCCGCGCTCGACCGAGAACGCCACTTTCGAGCCGTCCGGCGAGAAGCGCGGGGCGAAGACGATGCCGGGGAACTGGCCCAGGGTCTCCTGACGGGCGGTCTCCAGGTTGAACAGGTAGATGCGGGCGCTGTCGGCCCGCAGCGCCATATAGGTGATCTCCTGGTCGGTGGTGGAGAAGCGCGGCGTCATCACCAGGTAGGAGCCGTCGGTCAAGTACTGCGGGTTGGCCCCGTCCTGATCCATGATGGCCAGGCGCTTGACCCGCGCCGTCTTGGTGCCGCTCTCGGCGACGAAGACGACCCGGCTGTCGAAATAGCCGTCCTCGCCGGTCAGCCGCTTGTAGACCGCGTCGGAGATCTTGTGCGCCACCCGCCGCCAGTTCTCTGGGGTTGAGACGAACTGCAGGCCGAGGATCTGCTGCTCGTTGAACACGTCCCAGATGCGGAAGTCGACGCGCAGCCGGCCGTCGGGGTCGATGGTCGCCGCCCCGTTGACCAGGGCCTGCGCATTGATCACCCGCCAGTCCGCGAAACGCGGCTGGACGTTGACGTCGAGGCTGCGCTCGATGAAGCCGTTGGGGTCCAGCGGCCGGAAGAAGCCCGAGCGGTCGAGGTCGGCCGAGACCACCCTTGCGATGTCGCCGCCGATGCCGGTGGCGCGCGGGTCGGCGCCCATGAAGCCGGGAACGGCGATGGGCAGGGGGGTGACCACGCCCTGATTGACGTCCACCTCCACCGCCGCAACGGCGGGGCCTGCCAGTCCCGTGGCCAGCAGGGCCAGGGCGGCGGCGAAGGGGGCGATGATCAGGCGCAGGTGCATGCGGACACTCCGTCGAAGGGTCTTGTAGCCTTGTTCGCTAACAGGGCGAAACTATGCTCCCGTTATATTGAACGCTTCTGGTTTCATCCGCGCCGGCAGGCCTGCCGGCCATCGAAATTCACATTGATGTCTTTCCACACCGCATAACGGTCGCGGGGCAGTTCGTCGTAGGGCGCGCCTCTGCCGGCGGCGTTCAGCGCGCGTTGGGCGGCGGCCTGCCAGACCGGGTCATTGCTCTGCGCCCCGACCAGCTGCGGCCGGCTCGCCAGTTCGCCCGTGGGGGTGAGCTGGATATTGACCTTCACCACCACGGACGCCGCGCCCTCGGCCCCGCAGTTGGGGTTCCACAGCCGGTTGAGCTTGGAGGCGAGCAGGCTAGCCTCGTCGGCGGTCAGCCCCTGCGCCGCGCCCAGGGCCTGGCGCGCCTGGGGCGCGGTCTCGGCGCGAAGTTCCGGGCCGCGCCGGGCGTTGGCGGCCTGGCGGGGCAGGCGCGAGGCCAGGGCGTTGAGGTCCAGCTTCGGCTGCGGCTTGGCCTTGGGGACCTTGGAGGCCAGGGCGTCGAGGTCGAGGGTCGGCTTGGGCTTCGGCGCCGGCGTCGGCGGCTTGGGAGTCGGCGGGGCGGGCGTGGGCGGCGGCTTGGGCGCCGGGGGCGCGGGGACGGGCGTGGGCGCGGCGGGGGTGGGCTCCGGAACGGGCACGGGCTCGGGGGCGACCTCGGGGGTCTGCGCCTCGGCGACCTCCGGCGCCTCCTCGGCGGGCCGCACGTCGGCCACGGGCGCGCTGGCCACCAGCTTGACCGTCACCGGCGCGCTGGGCAGGGGCTTGGCGAAGTTCGGCCAGACGATCAGCCCCGCCGCCAGCGCCGACAGGTGCAGGGCGAGGGAGATCAGAAGGGCGGGCCGCAGATCGCTCGACATCCTTCAGGGCCTCAAGGCGCGGCCATCGGGATCGGGCCCTGTTCGGACGGGACCGCCGCCCCCTCGATGGGCGCCGCCGTCCCGACGGCGTCTGGCGCGCCCGTGTCGGTGATCAGGTTGATGGTGGTGAAGCCGTTGGTCGACAGCCGCGCCATGACCTGGGCGACGACGGCGTAAGGGGCGGCCCCGTCGGCGCGCACGAAGATCGGCTTGTCGAAGCCATTGCCGGCCAGGCCCTGCAGCCGGACGGCCAGATCCGAGAACGGGGTCTCGGTCTCCTGCAGGAAGAGCGTCCCGTCCTTCTGAATGGAAATGGTCAGCGGCTCGGTCTGCTCGCTCATCGCCCCGGCCTCGGTCTTGGGCAGTTCGACGGGCACGCCGACGGTGAGCAGGGGCGCCGAGATCATGAAGATGATCAGCAGCACCAGCATGACGTCGACCAGGGGGGTGACGTTGATCTCCGACAGGGTCTGGCGGCCGCGACGGCGGCGGCGGCCGCCCCGCCCGCCGACGGACATCGGGTCGTGGGTGGACAGCGCCATGGCTCAGAACTCCCGCGGGGCGGCGGGGGCCGGGGCCGCCCCGCCGATGCGGTCGGCCAGTCGCCGGGCCACGGCGGCGGAAAGCTCGTCGGCGAAGTTCTCCAGCCGGCCCGAGAACTTGGCTACGTCCGTGGAGAACTTGTTGTAGGCGACATAGGCTGGGATGGCGGCGGCCAGGCCGATGGCGGTGGCGAACAGGGCCTCGGCGATGGCGGGCGCCACCACCGTCAGGTTGGTGTTGCGCTGCAGGGCGATGGCCTGGAAGGCGGTCATGATGCCCCAGACCGTGCCGAGCAGGCCGATGAAGGGCGAGGCGGTGGCCACGATGGCCAGGGTCCCCAGCCCCTCCTCGACCCTGCGCATCTCGCGGCTGATGATCGAATCCAGCGCCCGGTCGATGCGCTGGATCAGCAGCGCGGTCTGCACCTCGGTCAGGTTCCCGCTCCGGCGGCCTTCGCGCCATTCCTTCAGCGCCGACTGCAGCAGCTTGGGCAGGGGATGCTTGGGTTTGTCGCCGGCGTCGGCGGCCACCTCCTCCAGGCTGCGGCCCGAGCCCACGGCGGTTTCGAACTTGTCGGCGCCGCCGTTGAGGCCGGCGAAGCGCACCGCCTTGTCGATGATGATCGCCCACGACCACAGGGAGGCCAGGGCCAGCACGGTCATGATGCCTTTCACCACCCAGTCCGCCCGCAGGAAGATCGAGATCAGGTTGAAACTGTCGGCGGTCAGGGCGTTGGGGTCGATCATCGCGCGGGCGGCTCCTTGGCGGGGTCGAACACAGAAGGATGGGGTGACGAAACTAAGGCGTTAAGGTCAACCGTTCGCGACAAGAAACGGCTGCAGGCGGGCCATCAGTTCGCCTGGCGGGCGGCGCGGGCGGCCGCTCAGGTCTATGCTGGCGACGGCCACCTGGGCCGCCGCGATCGCCTCGTCGCCGCGGTTCAGCCGCTGGTTGATGGTGAATCGGGCGCCCCGCACCGCGTCATAGGTGGTCACCACCGTCAGCGCGTCGTCGATGCGGGCCGGCCGCTGGAACTCGATCTCCATCCGGGTGACGACGAAGGCGATGGGGCTTTCGATACCGAGCAGGGCGCTGTGATCGGCGCCGGCCAGCCGCAGGAAATCGGACCGGCCGCGCTCGAAATAGCGCAGGTAGTTGGCGTGATAGACCACGCCGGTGAAGTCGGTGTCCTCGTAATAGACCCGCACCGGCAGCCGGTGCTCGCGCCCGACGAAGGCGCCGGCGGAGGGTTGGTTGCTCATCACCCTTCCTCGAACAGGGTCGGCTGGGCCCCCGTCTTCGGCGGGGTGAGGCCGAGGTGAAGGTAGGCCTTGCCGCCGGCCACCCGGCCGCGCGGAGTGCGCAGGACGAAGCCCTGCTGCAGCAGATAGGGCTCGATGACGTCCTCGACGGCGTCGCGGGCCTCGGCCAGGGCGGCGGCCAGGGTCTCCGCCCCGACCGGGCCGCCGCCATAGGTCTCGATCAGGTTGCGCAGGTAGCGGCGGTCCAGGCTGTCCAGCCCCGCCTCGTCGACCTCCAGCCGGGCCAGGGCGCGGGCGGCGCACGCCTTGTCGACGGCGCTCGCGCCTTCGGCCTCTGCGAAGTCGCGCACCCGGCGCAGCAGCCGCCCGGCCACCCGGGGGGTGCCCCGGGCCCGGCTGGCGATCTCGGCCGCGCCGTCCTTGGTCAGGGTCATGCCCATGCGCCGGGCGGCGTGGGCCAGGACCGACTGCAGTTCGACGGGGGTGTAGAATTCGAGGCGCAGCGGGATGCCGAAGCGGTCGCGCAGGGGCGTGGCCAGCAGGCCCGCCCGGGTCGTGGCACCGACCAGGGTGAAGGGGGCCAGATCGATCCGCACCGAGCGGGCCGAGGGGCCCTCGCCGATCATCAGGTCGAGGACGTGGTCCTCCATGGCCGGATACAGCACCTCCTCGACCGTGGCCGGCAGGCGGTGGATCTCGTCGATGAACAGGACGTCGTTGGCCTCGAGATTGGTCAGGATGGCGGCAAGATCGCCGGGCTTGGACAGGATCGGCCCCGAGGTGGCGCGGAAGTTCACCCCCAGCTCTCGGGCGACGATCTGGGCCAGCGTCGTCTTGCCCAGGCCCGGCGGGCCGAACAGCAGCACATGGTCCAGCGCCTGTCCGCGGGCGCGGGCGGCGTCGATATAGACCTTCAGGTTGGCCTTGGCGGTCTCCTGGCCGACGAACTCGGCCAGGGTCTGGGGCCGCATGGCCCTGTCGCCGGCCTCATAGGCGCCGGGCTCGCCCGAGACCAGCCGCGTCATCCGACTTCGCTCCGGATGGAGCTACGAAGGATCGATCCTGCGAAGCCTTGGCGAAGCTGGATCACCGGCCGATCTCCTGCAAGGCGGCCTTGATCACGGTGGGCAGGGAGGCGTCAGGGCCCAGCCGCCCCAGGGCCAGCTCGACGGCGCGGCGGGCCAGGGGCTCGGCGATGGCCAGGCCCATCAGGGCGGCGACGGCCTCGCCGCTCACCGAAGGCGTGAAGGTCCTGGCCTCGGCGGCGCCGGCGGCCATGGTTGGCTGGATGACCAGGCCGCCGCCCAGGGGCTTGCCCTTCAGTTCGGTGACGATGCGCAGGGCCAGCTTGGGCCCCACCCCCTGGGCGCGGCCGATGGCGGCCTTGTCCTCTCTCGCCACCGCGGCGGACAGCTCGTCGGGGGGCAGGATGTCGAGCACCGCCAGGGCGGCCTTGGGGCCGACCCCCTGGATGGCCTGCAGGGCGGTGAAGGCGGCCCGGTCCTCGCGGGTCAGGAAGCCGTAGAGGCGCGTGCCGTCCTCGCGGGTCTGGCTGTCGATGTGCACCACCACCTCGTCGCCCACGGGGGGAAAGCGGGCCAGGGTGCGCGAGCCGCAGCGGACCAGGTAGCCGACGCCCATGACGTCGATCAGGGCCTCCTCGGTCTCGATCTCGGCGACCATGCCGCGAAGCCGCCCGATCATGACGCGATCCTAAGACTGTGAATTCGCAGATGCGCGTGGGCGATGGCGACCGCCAGGGCGTCGGCGCTGTCGGCGCAGGTCGGGCCGGCGCCCGGCAGCAGGCGCTTCACCATGAAGCCGACCTGGTCCTTGTCGGCCGCGCCGGTGCCGACCACCGCCTTCTTGACCAGGCGGGTGGCGTATTCGGAAACCGGCACCCCGGCGCGGGCGGGCGCCAGCAGGGAGCAGGCGCGGGCGTGGCCGAGCTTCAGGGTCGAGGCCGGATTCATGTTGACGAAGACCTCCTCGACCGCCGCCTCGTGCGGGGCGTGCTCGGCGATCACCGCGTCCAGATGGTCGAGCAGGTGCAGCAGGCGGTCGGAAAAGGCCGCGGTCTCGGACGGGACGATCACCCCGTGCGCCACATGGGTCAGGCGCGACCCGGCGCAGATCACTACGCCCCAGCCGGTGCGGCGGAGGCCGGGATCGAGCCCGAGGATGCGAATCGCGTTCGTCATGTGTTCCCGGAGCATCGCCCGTGCGGGCTCCTTCGGGAAGGCGGCTATCGCGGTTAACGACGGGTTAACGCCAGTGCGTCCGCCTCGTCCTTCGACAGGCTCAGGATGAGGCGGACTTCAACGACGCTGCAGTAGAAAGCCTCATCCTGAGCTTGTCGAAGGACGAGGCTTTCGGACCCGCTACTCCTCCAGCCGCGCCATGTCCTCGTCGCTCATCTCGAAGTTGGCGAACACGTTCTGCACGTCGTCGTCGTCGTCGAGGGAGTCCATCAGCTTCATCAGGGTCGGGATCGCGTCGCCGGTGACCGGGACGCCGCTCTTGGGGCGCCAGACTATGCTGGTCGACTTGGGGTCGCCGAGTACGGCCTGCAGCCCGTCGACCACGGTGTTCAGGTCCTCGAAGGCGGTGAAGATGGTGTGGCTCTCCTCGTCGGATTCCACGTCCTGGGCGCCGGCCTCGATGGCGGCGTCCATCACCTTGTCTTCGCTGGCCACCTTGGCCGGATAGACGATCTGGCCCATGCGATCGAACATGAAGGCGACCGAGCCGCTTTCGCCGAGCGCCCCGCCGTTCTTGCCGAAGATGGTGCGCAGGCTCATGGCCGAGCGGTTGCGGTTGTCGGTCAGGACCTCGACGATGAGGCCGACGCCGCCGGGGCCGAAGCCCTCGTAGCGGATCTCCTCCATATTGTCGGTCTCGCCCGAGATGGCCTTCTTGATGGCGCGTTCGATATTGTCGCGCGGCATGGACTCGGCGCGGGCGTTGGTCACGGCCAGGCGCAGGCGGGCGTTGGCGTTCGGGTCGGGCACGCCCTGCTTGGCGGCCAGGGTGATGTCGCGCGACAGTTTGGAGAACAGCTTGGAGCGCAGCTTGTCCTGCCGGCCCTTGCGGTGCTGGATGTTCTTGAATTTCGAGTGGCCGGCCATGTCGTCTTCTCAAGTCCCTTTGAGGCGGGTCATAGCGGCGCCCGGCCCCGAACGCCAGGGTGGCGGAACCGGAGCGGCCAGCGCCGGTTAGACCTTTGCGATGAGGACCTTGCCTATGACCCGTTCAGATTTCGACGCCGCGGAGGACGGCCAGCGTCCGCCGCTGGTCCAATGGCTGCCGACGCGCAGGCGCGGCGACCACCGGCTGGTGGATCCGACCACCGCCAAGGCCCTGGCGGTCGGCGCCACGGCGGTCGGGGCCTTCGCCGTCGGCGCGCTGGCGATCGGGGCCATCGCCGTGGGGGCCATGGCCATCGGCAAGCTGGCGATCGGCAAGGCCCGCATCCGCAAGCTGCACGTCGACGAGCTGACCATCGGCTCGATCCGGGTGCTGAAGCCCTGAATGGAGCGCGCTACTCCGCCGCCGCCACGCCCACATCCAGGCTGGGCATGTGCGGGATCAGACGCCCGCCGATGCGGATGGGCTCGATGCGCTTGGCCAGGCCCGTGCGGTTGTCGGTCTCCACGAAGACGCCGCAGACGGTGGCCGGGCCGGTCGCCGGCTGGTGCCGGGCGCCGGGCAGGCGGGTGGTGAAGCGGCGCACCGACTCCTCCTTGCCCATGCCGATGACGCTGTCGTAGTCGCAGCAGCCGCCGGCGTCGGTCTGATAGGCCGTGCCGCCGGGGAGGATCTGGGCGTCGGCGGTCGGCACGTGGGTGTGGGTCCCGACGACCAGGCTGGCGCGGCCGTCGCAGAAGTGCCCCATGGCCATCTTCTCGGAGGTGGCTTCGCAGTGCATGTCGACGATCACCGCGTCGCAGGCCATGCCGAGGGGACCCGCTTCCAGTTCCCGCTCGACGGCCGAGAAGGGGTCGTCCAGGGCGTCCATGTGCACCCGGCCGAGCAGGCTGATCACCAGCACCCGCTTGCCCCCCGGCGCCTCGTACATCCACGCGCCCTTGCCGGGCGCGCGGCTCAGCTGCGGATAGTTCAGGGGGCGCAGGAGGCGCGGCTCGCGGTCGATATAGGTCAGGGCCTCGCGCTGGTCCCAGGAGTGGTTGCCCAGGGTCAGGCAGTCGGCGCCGGCCTCGAACAGCTCCTCGGCGGTCTTCTCGGTGACGCCGAAGCCGGAGGCCACGTTCTCGGCGTTGACCACGACGAACTCCAGCCCCAGCCGCCGGCGGATGCCTGGCAGGTGCGTGGACAGGGCCTCGCGCCCCGGCCGTCCGATCACGTCGCCAAAGAAGGCAAGCCGCATCTAATCCCTTTCCGTGGGCCGATAGCCCTGCTCGGTCAGTACGCCGTCCAGGGGCTGATCGAAAGGACCGAGCGGGATATCGGCCAGTTCCTGGGCGGCGTAGGCCAGGCCGATGGCGACAACGGGGCCGCCGGCGCGCAGGGCCGCCAGGGTGCGGTCGTAGAAGCCGCCGCCCTGGCCCAGCCGGCCGCCGCGGCGGTCGAAACCGAGCAGGGGACAGACGACGAGGTCGGGCCGTACGTCGGCCGCGTCCCCGGTGGGCGAGGGGATGCCGACGGCGTCGGGGCGCATCTGCCCGCCCTCGCTGAGCAGGCGGAACACCAGCGGCGCGTCCCGCTCCACCGCCACGGGCAGGGCGATGCGGGCGCCCTGGCGCTCCAGCATGGCGGCCAGGGGGTAAGGGTCCATCTCGGCCCCCTGGGGATGGTAGATCGCCGCCACGGCGAACCGGCCGAGCCCGGCGCGGGCGAAGGCCTGGGCGGCATGGACAGCGGCGTCCGGATCGGCCCGTTTGGCCTCGGCCCGGCGGGCGCGCAGCTCGGCCCGCAGGGCGGCCTTGGCGTCGTCAATTGGCATGGCGGTCATGCGTCCTTCGAGACGCCCGAGTTCCTCGGGCTCCTCAGGATGACGGGCCGGGTTGGGCTGCACAAACGTTCGTCATGCTGAGGAGCGCGAGGCTGAGCTTGTCGAAGCCTTGCGCGTCTCGAAGCACGCAGGAGAGATAGGGTGGCGGCGCCGCGAAGAGCCGTGGAGGGCGGTTCAATCCCCTCGGACCTGGCTTACCAGGTGGGCGCCGTGTGCCGGGGTCCACGAACCCAAGCAGGGACAGCTCCCGTCGAGATGAATTAAGGTCCCCGGGATATGGTTGCCTCCGACGAGAGCCGCAGCAAGACCCGCCGTGGTCCAAGGTAGGGCCTCCGACCCCCGGTCTCAAGCGCGACCGGCCCCTGGAAGCGGTTTCTTCAGGGTTTTCGGCCAAGGTAAGGTTACGAGACGACCTTAGGAGCCGGCTTACCATGAGCGCGACGACGCTGCGCCGACTAGACTCGGCGCGGGCCCGCTACGCCTTCCCAGCTCCGATCACCATGGCCTTCCAGCCGATCGTGGACGCCGGCTCGCGCGACATCTTCGCCTATGAGGCCCTGGTGCGGGGCGTGGACGGCGAGGGCGCCGCCGACATCCTGTCCCTGGTCGACATGACCAACCGGCGCGACTTCGACCAGCAATGCCGCATCACCGCCATGGAATGCGCGGCCCGCCTTGGGCTGAAGGACAGTTCGGCGGCCCTGTCGATCAATTTCATGCCCAATGCGGTGACCGATGCGGCGGCCTGCACCCGCATCGCCAAGGCCGCGGCCGAGAAGCTGAACTTCCCGACCCAGCGGATCATCTTCGAGTTCACCGAAGGCGAGCAGATCGACGACCCGACCCACCTGGGGCGCATCATCGCCGCCTATCGCGACGCGGGCTTCCGCACCGCCATCGACGACTTCGGGGCCGGCTACTCCGGCCTCACCCTGCTCGCCAAGTTCCAGCCCGACATCGTCAAGCTCGACATGGAGCTGGTGCGCGGCATCGACAGCGACCGGGTTCGCCGCTGCATCGTCTCCTCGATCCGGCGGATGTGCGACGAGCTCGGCATCGTGCTGGTGGCCGAGGGCATCGAGACCATGGGCGAATACGCAGTCCTGCGCGACCTGGGCGTCTCCCTGCTGCAGGGCTTCCTGTTCGCTCGGCCCCAGACCGAGACCCTGCCGATCCCGAGCTGGCCCCGCGGGCGGTAGCCCTTCAGCGGCTGATCAGTCCTTCGCTTCGGCCAGCCCTTCGGCGGCCCCATCGACCCCGGCCGGCGGCGGCGCGGGGCCGCGCCGGTTCTCCAGCGGCAGGGCGGGGATCAGCATCACCAGCAGCAGCGCCACGACCCCCACCGCCATGCCAACGGTGAAGAGGCCGGTGATCGCCTGCACCACCACCTCGCGCACGGCCGGATCGACCAGCACGGGAGCGGCGGCGTTGGCCGCGCTGGCGACCGGCGCGGCGCCGTCGCCCACCGCCATCCGCTGCAGGTCCGCCAGGTCCATCACATGGGCGGGCGCTCCGGGCGCCGCGGGCAGGCGGGCGGCGTTGACCGCCAGGTTGTGGGTCAGCAGCGCCCCGAAGATCGCCACCCCCACCGTGCCGCCGATCTGGCGGAAAAACTGCGTGGCCGAGGTGGCGACGCCGATCTGGCTGCGCGGCAGGGCGTTCTGGATGGCGATGTTGAAGGTGCTCATCGAGGGCCCCAGGCCAAAGCCCAGCAGCAGCATGCGCCACGCCAGGTCCCAGGTCCCGGTCTGGGCGGTGACCCGCGAGATCAGGAACAGGGCAAAGGTCATCATGGCCGCCCCGCCGATCAGGAACGGCTTGTACTGGCCGGTGCGGCTGATGGCCTGGCCGCTGGCGGTCGAGGCCGCGATCATCCCCACCATCATCGGCAGCATGGACAGGCCGCTGGTGGTCGCCGCCACGCCCTGGCCCAGCTGCATGTAGAGCGGCATGAAGGTCACGCTGCCCATGAAGGCGATGTTGATGGCGAAGTTGGCGGCGTTGGCGGTCGAGAAGACCCGGTTGCGGAACAGGTCCAGCGACAGGATCGGGTTCTCGACCCTGGCCTCGGCGGCCAGGAAGCCGAACAGCCCCAGGGCGGCCACGGCGAACAGCCCCACGACCGGCGGCGAGCCCCACGGGTAGGTGCGGCCGCCCAGGCTGAGCGCGAGCAGCAGGGGCACGAAGGCGACCACCAGCAGCCCCGCGCCCAGGAAGTCGATCTTGCCCGGAAACCGGTGGGTCAGTTTGGGCATCCTGGCGATGATCATGAACAGGGCCAGGGCGCTGATCGGCAGGTTGACGTAGAAGATCCAGCGCGAGCCGGCCACGGACAGGCCGAACACCTGTGTGGTCCCCAGGTCGGTGAGGAAGCCGCCGATCACCGGCCCGAGGATCGAGGCCAGGCCGAACACCCCGCCGAACAGGCCGGCGAACTTGCCCCGCTCACGCGGGGGATAGAGGTCGGCGATGATGGCGAAGGCGGAGGTGAACAGGGCGCCGCCCCCCAGGCCCTGGACGGCGCGGAACACGATCAGCTGGGTCATGCCGCCGCCCAGGATCGGCAGGTCGCCGAACTCGCCCGCCAAGCCGCACAGGCCCGAACCGATCAGGAAGACGACGATGCCGGCGATCAGCACCGGCTTGCGGCCGTAGATGTCGCCGAGCTTGCCGTAGATCGGCACCGTAACCGTCGAGGACAGCATATAGGCGGTGGTGACCCAGGCGTAGAGGTTCAGCCCCTGCAGCTGGGCCGCGATCCGCGGCATGGCGGTCGAGACGATGGTGTTGTCGAGGGCGCCGAGCAGGAACACCAGCAGCACCCCGATCATGGTGATGCGGCGTTCCTGGGCCGTGAAGGTCTGCTGCGCCGGCTCGGCCTGGGACATGGGCGCCTCCCCCGGCGTCATGGCGTAACGACGGGACAGGCCCGATTAGGTTGCGAAATACGATATTTGATTCACACAAGCAAACGGCCCAACGGTGCTGTTGACCCCTAGTGCAGCGTCGGCCCGTCACGTCTGGCGGCCCGTTTGCGAGCGAAGATGTTGAGGCTCTCGACGAAGGCCGAGAAGGCCATGGCGGCGTAGATGTAGCCCTTGGGCACGTGGACCCCGAAGCCGTCGGCGATCAGCACCATGCCGATCATCAGCAGGAAGCCGAGCGCCAGCATCACCACGGTGGGGTTGTTGTTGATGAAGGCGGCCAGGGGCCCGGCCGCGACCAGCATCAGGCCGACGGCCACGATCACCGCCACCACCATGATCGGCAGGTGGTCGGTCATGCCGACGGCGGTGAGGATCGAGTCGATCGAGAACACCATGTCGAGCAGGATGATCTGCACAATGGCGGAGGCGAAGTTCTTCACCGCCGCCTCGCCGCCCGACATCAGGCTGGGCGCCGGCGCGGGGTCGACCGAGTGGTGGATCTCCCGGGTCGCCTTCCACACCAGGAACAGGCCCCCGGCGATGAGGATCAGGTCGCGCCAGGAGAAGTTCAGGTCGAAGGGGACGCGCCCGTCGGCGTCCGGCCCGGGGCTGAAGGGCAGGGAGAACACCGGGGCGGTCAGGCCGACGATGAAGCTGAGCGTGGCCAGCAGGGCCAGCCGCATGCCCAGGGCCAGGCCGATGCCGATGCGGCGCGCCTTGTTGCGGGATTCCTCCGGCAGCTTGTTGGTCAGGATCGAGATGAAGATGAGGTTGTCGATCCCCAGCACCAGCTCCATCACGATCAGGGTGATGAGGGCGGCCCAGGCGGCCGGGTCGGTCAGCAGAGGGGCGATGGCGTCCATGAGGCGTCCCGGCGAAAACTGTGCGGTTCAGTAATGGCCGCCGCGACGCCCCGCTTCAACGCCTCAGCCAAAAAACACCTGCCACATCAGCCGCCCGGGCAGGAAGGCGGTGATCCCGGCCACGATCAGCCCGCCGACGAAAAGGCCGGTCATGGTGCGGCTGTGAGCCCGGATGTGGTGACGACGGGCGGCGACCACGGCGATCGGCAGGGCGATCAGGGTCCAGCCCGAGAACAGGTGCAGCCAGGAAAAGCCGTGGCCCTGGCTGATCTGCTGGATGAACAGGCTCGCGACGGCCGCCAGGGCCATGGCGATCACCCAGCCCCAGCCCAGGGTGCGGTGCAGGCGGTTTCCCTTCACCCCGCTCATCAGGACGCCGCCGACGATCAGGGCGGCGACGACGGCTGCGACATGGATCTGGACGGCGGGAGAGGCGTC
This sequence comes from Caulobacterales bacterium, assembly GCA_027312185.1. GTDB lineage: Bacteria > Pseudomonadota > Alphaproteobacteria > Caulobacterales > Caulobacteraceae > NCED01. Next base: position 13,865 of record DAICXL010000021.1, read on the forward strand.
GGCCAGCAGCGACAGCCGCGGCCAGTGGAGGTCGGCCTCGGCCAGATAGCGGCCTGCCGCCCCAAGCCGGTCGGGCTTGAGGGCCAGGGCGGTGATCAGGGCCGTGGCGGCCACGCTGACCGCGGCCTGGAGGGCGAGGATCCGCATGTTGGGCCCCCGCTTGAGGTCTTGTCGGGAAAGGGACTGTTGCGACACGGTCGTGCTCCGCTAGTGAGGTTGGCGGGGCCAGACCTAGATCGGCCCTGGTGGAGACGTCGCTTGGCCCTGCGCGAACCATCGCCTGAACTTCGCGAACGGCGGTGGCCCGCCATTGGCGCTTCGTGGACGACTGGCCGCTGGGCGCGGGCCGTCGTGATCGCCCTGCTGGTCGCGGCCTTCCTCGCCTTCGCCGGCGCCTTCGGGACCGAGCACGCGCCGCTCGGCCTGCGCTTCGCCTACTGGGTCGGCCTGATGCTGGCCGGCACCCTGGTGGCCCGGGTGATCTATTGGGCCATGGACCGCGTCCCCTGGATCGACGAGCGGCCCCAGGCCCAGCTCGTCGCCGGCACCCTGGTCATGGCGGCGATCTACACCGTCATCGTCTGGGCCGTGTCGATCCAGGTGATGGGCGCCGCCCAGGGCCTGCCCCGCATGATCGACTACTTCGTCCCGGTTCTGATGGTCTCGGCGGTGATGACGGCCCTGAACGTCATGGCGGCGCGCCAGCCGCTGGAGACCCATGCCGGAGCGCCGGGGTCCGCGCCGGCCCGCTTCCTCGAGCGCCTGCCGCCCAGGCTCAGGGGCGCGGCCCTGCATGCTGTCCAGGCCGAGGACCACTATCTGCGCCTGCACACCGACCGGGGCTCGGACCTGATCCTGATGCGCCTCGCCGACGCCGTGGCCGAGCTGGAGGGCCTGGAAGGCGCCCAGACCCACCGCTCATGGTGGGTGGCCAAGGACGCGGTGCAGACGGCCCGCCGCGCCGACGGCCGGGCGATCCTGACCCTGAAGTCCGGGGTCGAGGCGCCGGTGAGCCGGAGTTATGTGAAGGCGCTGAAGGCCGAGGGGTGGTTCTAAGCCGTCAAAATTTATCGTCATCACCCGGCTTGTCCGGGTGACCCAAACGACGCGTCAGGGCTGGATAGGTCGCTTGGGTCCCCCGGATCGCCCTACGGGCGACCGGAGGATGACGTGAGAAGTCAGAGCTTGGCGATGACGGCGTCGCCCATCTGCCGGGTCGTGGTCTTGCCGCCGAGGTCGCCGGTGCGGGCGCCGGCGTTGAGGGCGGCTTCGCAGGCGGCGAACAGGCGGTCGGCCAGGTCGGTGCGGTCCAGCGACCAGCGCAGGGCCATTTCGAACGACAGGATCGCCGCCAGCGGATTGGCGATCCCCTTGCCGGCGATGTCGGGGGCCGAGCCGTGGATCGGCTCGTACAGGCCGGGCTTGCCGGGGGCGCCGAGGGCGGCCGACGGCAGCAGGCCGATGGAGCCGGTGCACATCGAGGCCTCGTCCGACAGGATGTCGCCGAACAGGTTGTCGGTGACGATGACGTCGAACTGCTTGGGGTTCTTGACCAGCTGCATGGCGCAGTTGTCGGCCAGCATGTGCTCCAAGGTCACGTCGGCGTAGTCGCGTTTGTGCAGGTCGGTGACGACCTCGCGCCAGAACAGGCCGCTTTCCATCACATTGGACTTCTCGGCCGACACCACCTTGTTGCGACGGCCGCGGGCCAGTTCGAAGGCGACGCGGGCGACGCGCTCGATCTCGCTGGTCGTATAGGTCTGGGTGTCGAAGCCGCGGCGCTGGCCGTCGGCCAGGGTCTCGATCCCGCGCGGCTCGCCGAAATAGACCCCGCCGGTCAGTTCGCGGACGATCATGATGTCGAGGCCGGCGACGACCTCGCGCTTCAGGGTCGAGGCGTCGGCGAGGGCGTCGAAGCACAGGGCCGGGCGCAGGTTGGCGAAGACGTCCATGTCCTTGCGCAGGGTCAGCAGCGCCATCTCGGGCCGCAGGTGGCGCGGGGCCGAGGCCCATTGCGGGCCGCCCACGGCGCCCATCAGCACGGCGTCGGCCTTCAGCGCGGCCGTGCGGGTCTCCTCCGGCAGGGGCGTGCCGTGGCTGTCGTAGGCCGTGCCGCCGTAGGGGCGCTCCTCGACCTCGAGCTCCAGGCCGGCGTTGGCGGCCAGCCAGTCGATCACCCGCCGCACCTCGGCGATCACCTCAGGGCCGATGCCGTCGCCGGGCAGGAGGAGGAAGGTCTTGGCCATCAGATCGGCTCCGGGTCGCTGGCTTGGTAGATCGAAAGGTTGCGCTCGCCGACGCCGAGGGCGTCACGGGCGGCGCGCCACACGTCCATGTGCGGCGCCTTGAGATGGGCGTCGAGGGCGGCGCGGTCGCGCCACACCTCCGAGACCCGGATCAGGCCGGCGTCGAACGGGTCGAGGCCATAGGCGTAGTAGATGCAGCCGTCCTCGGCGTGGGTGGCCGCCAGCACCGCCGCCATCGGCGCGCGCAGGGCCTCCAGCCTGTCCGGCGGGCAGCGGACCGTGCCGACCACCAGGATCACGCGGCGATCCAGGGCTGGGTCATGCGGCGCTTCTCCTCGTAGCTGTCGATGTCGCCGCCGTGCAGCAGGGTCTCGCCGATGGCGTCGAGGCCGAGGAGCAGCTTCCTCTTGCGCCCCGCCTCGATCTCGAAGCTGTGCGCCTTGCCGTCTGGGCCGGTCACCGTCTGGGCCTCGAGGTCGATGGCGAAGGTGTGGTTGCCGCCGCGCGCCTGCTCCATCAGGTGCTCGATCTGGTCCTCGGGCAGGGTGATCAGCAGCAGACCGTTGCCCGTCGAGTTGTTGAAGAAGATGTCGGCGAAGGACGGGGCGATCACGCACTTCACACCATAGTCCAGCAGGGCCCAGGGGGCGTGCTCGCGCGACGAGCCGCAGCCGAAGTTGTCGCCGGCGATCAGGATGTTGGCGTTGCGGTAGCCCGGCTGGTTGAGGACGAACTCGGGCCGCTCGCGGCCCTGGTCGTCATAGCGCATGGCGTTGAACAGGCCCTTGCCCAGGCCGGTCCGCTCCACGGTCTTGAGGAACTGGGCGGGAATGATCTGGTCGGTGTCGATATTGGCCAGAGGCAGCGGCGCGGCGCGGCCTTCCAGACGATTGAACGGTTCCATGGTCGCTCCCGAAAGTCGCGGCCGTTTGAAAGCGCTGCGGGCGCGCGGGTCAAGGAAAACTCCCGCCTCGAAACCGTGACGCGGGGCGGCTATTCTCCGGCATGACCGAAGTCGCCGCCATCCCCGCCCTGCTCGACACGCTGGAGGCCCTGTACGCGGAATCGTGCACGGCCCTGCGCGACGCCCTCGCCGCCTACATCAAGGACGGGACCCGCCCCGATCCCCAGGCGCGGGCGCGGGGCCTGTTCGCCTATCCGGAGATCCGGCTGACCTACACCCCGGACGGGCCGCCGCCGCGGGTGTTCCGCGCCTTCGCCCGCATGAACGAGGCCGGGACCTACGCGACCTCCGTCGCCCGGCCGGCCCTGTTCCGCGACTATTTCTCCGAACAGCTCACCCTGCTGGTGCAGGACTTCGGCGTGACGATCGCGGTCGGGCGCTCGGACCAGGAGATCCCCTACCCCTATGTCCTCGACGGCGCGGCGGACCTCGCGGTGGACCAGGCGGCGGCCGAGGGGCTGTCACGGTTCTTCCCGACGCCGGTGCTGTCGCACATCGGCGACGAGGTGGCCGACGGGGTTTGGTCGTGGGCCCTGGAATCGGCCCGGCCGCTGGCCATGTTCGACGGGCCGCGCGTCGACTTCAGCCTGGCGCGGCTCAAGCACTACACCGGCGCCCCGGCCGAGGACGTGCAGGGCTTCGTCCTGCTGACCAACTACCACCGCTACGTCGACGAGTTCGTCCGCTGGGGTTTGAGCGAGCTCAGGGCCGGCCGCTACCAGGCCCTGTCGGGGCCGGGGTTCCACGTCACCGCCGACAGCGAGAACGCCGAGCAGCAGATCGCCGACGCCCCGTGGCGGCGCTTCCAGATGCCCGCCTACCACCTGATCGCGCCGGGCGGGCAGGGCGTCAGCATGGTCAACATCGGGGTGGGGCCATCCAACGCCAAGACCATCTGCGACCACCTGGCGGTGCTGCGGCCCCAGGCCTGGCTGATGATCGGCCACTGCGGCGGCCTGCGCGGCAGCCAGAACATCGGCGACTATGTCCTGGCCCACGCCTATCTGCGCGACGACCATGTGCTGAACGAGGTGCTGCCCCCGGAGATTCCCATCCCGCCGATCGCCGAGGTGCAGGTGGCGCTCAGCCGCGCCGCCGAGATCGTCACCGGCGAGGCGGGCGACGCCCTGAAGCAGCGGATGCGCACCGGCACGGTGGTGACCACCGACGACCGCAACTGGGAGCTGCGGTTCACGACCTCCGCTCTCAGGTTCAACCAGTCCCGCGCCGTCGCCATCGACATGGAATCGGCCACGGTGGCGGGCCAGGGCTACCGCTTCCGCACCCCCTACGGGACCCTGCTGTGCGTCTCCGACAAGCCCCTGCACGGAGAGATCAAGCTGCCGGGCCAGGCCAACCGCTTCTATGAGCAGGCCATCTCCGAGCACCTGATGATCGGCCTGACCGCGGTGGATCTGCTGCGCGAAGAGGGGGCCCAGCTGCACTCCCGCAAGCTGCGCGCCTTCGACGAGCCGCCGTTCCGGTGACCGCGCTGGCTCGGAAAATTTCGCGAGAGTGAACGGATGTTCCGTAGGCAGTTGGAAAATCAGCGCCAACGCCTAAAAAGAACCGCGTCCGCCGCCCTGTCCGGCGAACCGGAGGGGGCGACGGACGCGAGGGACTTTGGACCTCCATCCAAGGCTGTAGTTTGCGACGCCCGGGCTCCGGGTTCTAATCACCATGGCGTGAGGACGGCTCAAGCGTGAAAAGTTTCCAGGCTCCCCACCGCGTTCTGATGGGGCCAGGCCCTTCCGAAGTCTCGACCCGCGTGCTTCAGGCTGCGGCCCGGCCGACCATCGGTCACCTCGATCCCGCCTTCCAGGGCCTGATGGAGGAGGTCAAGGCCGGCCTCGCCCGGCTGTTCCGGGCCTCCGACCATGCCTGCATTCCCCTGCCCGGTCCCGGCACCGCCGGGATGGAGGCGGCCATGCTGAACCTGCTGGAGCCCGGCGACGTGGCGGTGGTCGCCGTCAACGGCGTCTTCGGCGGCCGCCTCGCCGACATGGCCCAGCGGGCCGGCGCGGAAGTGGTCCTGGTCGAGCATGAATGGGGCGAGCCGATCGACCCCAAGAAGGTCGAGGCGGCCCTGTGGGCCCGCGGCGCCAAGCTGTTCGCCATGGTCCACGCCGAGACCTCCACCGGCGTCCTGTCCGATCCCGGCCCCCTGTGCGCCATCGCCCGCGAGCACGGCGCCCTGACGGTGGTCGACTGCGTCACCTCCCTGGGCGGCGTCCCCGTCAATGCGGCCGAATGGGACGCGGACGTGCTCTATTCGGGCACCCAGAAGTGCCTGTCGGCGCCCCCCGGCCTGTCGCCGTTCGCCTTCGGGGGCCGCGCCAAGGCGGCGATCCAGGCGCGCAAGACCAAGCCGCGGACCTGGCTGAACGACCTGTCGCTGCTGATGAGCTACTGGGGCGGCGAGGGCGGCCGCGCCTACCACCACACCGCCCCGATCAACGCCATCTACGGCTTGCACGAGGCCCTGGTGGTCCTGTTCGAGGAGGGCCAGGAGGCCTCGTTCGCCCGCCACGCCAAGATGCATGAGGCGCTGGCCTCGGGTCTGGCCGCCCTCGGCCTCGACTTCCACGTCGCCAAGGCCCACCGCCTGCCGCAGCTGAACACGGTGGTCGTGCCCGACGGGGTGGACGAGGCCGCCGTGCGCCAGCGCATGCTGGACCGCTTCGGGGTCGAGATCGGTTCGGGGCTGGGCCCGCTCAAGGGCAAGGTCTGGCGGATCGGCCTGATGGGCGCCTCGGCCAGCCCCCTCCATGTGCGACTGTGCCTGACCGCCCTGGCCGAAGCCCTCGCCGCCCAGGGCCAGGCCGCCTCGATCACCGACGCCCTGACCGCGGCCGAGGCGCGGTTCTAGACTCGCCCCATCCGGCGCTTCGCAGGGAGGAGCGGGGGTGTCGCCCCCCGTCCTGCTCCCCTGCGAAGCGGGGGAGCTGTCGGCGAAGCCGACTGAGGGGGCCTCTTACCGCTGCGCGCCTTCCAACGCGCCCCAGCTGCGGCCCGCCGCGCCCGCCGGCCCGGGCGCCGCGGCGCCGCGCAGATAGGCGAGGTTGGCGTTGGCCAGTTCGGGCGGCAGGGTCCGGCGCATGATCTGTTCGGCTTCGGCCACCTTGCCCTGCAGCCCCAGCACCAGGGCGAGGTTCAGCCGCTCCTGCGCCCGCGCCTCCGGCCGGGTCACGGCCTTGCGCAGCAGGGCCTCGGCCTGGGCGGTTTCGCCGCGGCCGGCCAGCAGCAGGGCCATGTTGGACAGCACCGCGGCGTTGTCGGGGCTCAGCGCCAGGGCCTGCTGATAGGCTTGGATCGCCTCGTCGGGGCGTTCACTCTGCTCCAGGGCGACGCCCTTCAGCGACAGGGGCCGCCAGTCGCGGGGGGCGACCTTCTGGGCCCGCTCCAGGGTGGCCACGGCGTAGAAGCCCTGGTTGACGCCGATCTTGGCCCGGGCGTTCTCCAGCAGGGCCTCGATATTGTCGGGGGCGATGACGACGGCGGCCTCGGCGGCCTGCACCGCCTCCTCGTTGCGGCCGAGCGCCCGCAACGCCTTTGACAGCTTGATCGAGGCCTCATAGTCGGTCGGGTCGCTCTGGGCCTCGCGCAGCCAGAAGGTGGCCTGGGTCAGGGGCTCGGCCCGGTCGGCGGCGGCGCGCTGCTCCGGCGTGGCCCGGCGCACCTCCCGCACCTGAGGCGCGGCGGCGCCCGGCCTGGCCTCGGCGGACTTGGCGGCTTCGGGCTTGGGCTTGGCCTTGCCGAACAGGGCGAAGGCGGGCGTGGCGGCGCAACTCATCGCCAGGATAGCGGCGAGCGCGGTTGCGAGGCGGGCGGGCTTGGGACACATCTGGGGTCGATCCATCTATCGAGACGGCGTCGCCACAGCATGGCCGGGCGCGATCAACGAACCGTTAAGCATAAGTCCGCGAGGAGCCGCCCGTGTCCGAGACCCTGCCGCACCACCTTTCGGACGGATTGCATGCGGCGGGCCAGGCGCCCGCGACCATCCCCATCCACATCCTGCGCGAGGCCGACCTGGACGCCGCCCTCGAAGCCGCCGGCCCCGCCACGGCGGCGCTGGCCGCCGCTCACGAGTTCAAGGCCGCGGCCGGCCAGGTGCTGGTCGTGCCGGGCGAGGGCGGGATCGGCCGGGTTCTGTGCGGCCTGGGCTCGGGCTCCAGCCCGATGGCCCTGCGCGCCCTGCCCGGCAAGCTGCCGGCCGGCGACTACCGCTTCGAGGCCCTGGCCGGCCTCGACCCCGAGTTGGCGACCCTGGCCTGGTCGCTCGGGCGCTACGGCTTCGACCGCTACAGAAGCGACCGCAAGGCGGACAGGCGGCCGTCCCTGGCGGCGCCCGAGGGGGTCGAGGTGGAGGCTGTGCGGCGCATCGCCCACGCCTGCGCCCTGGCCCGCGACATGGTCAACACCCCGGCCAACGACATGGGGCCAAGGCAGATCGAGACCATCGCCCGCGAGATCGCCGAAGAACACGGCGCGACCATCACGGTGGTCGCCGGCGAGGCCTTGCTGGATGAGGGCTATCCGGCCATCCACGCCGTCGGCCGCGCCGCCGCCCCCGGGCGCGAACCGCGCATGATCGAGATCAGCTGGAACGGCGCCGGCGCGGATGCGCCCGTGCTGGCCCTGGTCGGCAAGGGGGTGGTGTTCGACACCGGCGGGCTCGACATCAAGCCTTCCGCCGGCATGCGCACGATGAAGAAGGACATGGGCGGCGCCGCCCACGCCCTGGCCCTGGCCCGCATGGTCATGGGCGCCAGGCTGCCGGTGCGGCTGACCGTGCTGCTGCCAGTGGTGGAGAACGCCATCTCCGGCGACGCCATGCGGCCGGGCGACGTCCTCGCCTCGCGCAAGGGCCTCTCGATCGAGGTCGGCAATACCGACGCGGAAGGCCGGCTGATCCTGGCCGACGCCCTGGCCCGGGCCGGAGAGCTGGCCCCCGACCTGACCATCGATCTGGCGACCCTGACCGGCGCGGCGCGGGTGGCGCTCGGGCCCGAGGTGATCCCCTTCTTCACCGCCGACGACGCCCTGGCGGCCTCGCTCTCGGTGGCGTCGGGCCGGACCTTCGATCCCCTGTGGCGGCTGCCCCTGTGGGCCGGCTACGGCGAGTCGCTGAACAGCGAGGTGGCCGACCTCGCCAACGACCCGGCCGCCTGGGCCCAGGCCGGGGCGATCACCGCCGCCCTGTTCCTGCAGAGGTTCGCGCCCCAGAGCGGGTCGTGGGTCCACCTCGACGTCTTCGCCTGGAACGCCCGGGGCCGCCCCGGCTGGCCCGCCGGCGCCGAGGCGCAAAGCATCCGGGCCCTGTTCCGGGTCCTGCAGGACCGCTACGGCGGGGCCGCGTGATCGCCACGACCGCCGTCCCGACGGCCGCCCTGCGCGCCGGGCCCGACCGGACGACCGAACAGGTCGACCAGCTGGTGTTCGGCGAGGCCTTCGAGGTCTGGGAAGAGCGGGACGACTGGTCGTACGGCCGCGCCCTGCGCGACGGCTATGTCGGCTGGGTGGTGTCGGACTTCCTGGCCCCCGGCGCGCCGTCGCCAACCCACCGGGTGGCCGCCCTGCGCACCATCCTGTTCTCGGAGCCGCGCCTGCGGGCCCCGGCCGGGGCGGCCCTGTCGCTGAACGCCCTGGTGCGGGTGGAGGCCCAGGAGGGTGATTACGCCCTGGTCGCCGGGGCCGGCTGGGTTGCGGGCGCGCATCTGGCGCCCATCGGGACCTTCGAGGCCGATCCGGCGGCAGTGGCCGAGCGCTTCGTCGGCGCGCCCTATTTATGGGGCGGACGCTGTTCGATCGGGCTCGATTGCTCGGGTCTTGTGCAGCAGGCCCTCTACGCCTGCGGCCGGGGCTGCCGGCGCGATTCGGACCAGCAGGCGCTGATGGGCGAGGCCGTGGACCGCGCCGACCTGGCCCGCGGCGACCTGGTGTTCTGGGCCGGTCACGTGGCGATGATGCTGGACCCGGCGCGCCTGATCCACGCCAACGCCCACCACATGGCGGTGACGGTCGAGCCCCTGGATGCGGTGGTGGAGCGGCGGCTCGCGGTCGGGGAGGGCCCGCCCACCGGGTTTCGGCGGCTGGGGGCGATCTGAGGTCGGAAAACAGATACACCGCTCATCCCCGCGTCCGCGGGGATGAGCGGATTCAGATTGGCCTTACCGCGCCGCTTGGGTCTGCTTCTTCAGCTGGACCTCGAAATCGGCTTCCGACGCCGCGACCACCCTCGCCAGTTCGCCCGGATCGACGAAGGGGCTGGGCGCGCCCGGCCTGAGCCGCGCCAGCTTGCCGGCGAGGCCGAACTGCTCGGCGTGCGGCGCCAGGAAGACATCGACCTTGAGGGACTTCAGCCGGGCGAAGGCCCGGCGGTAGTCGGCGACGATCCCCGGATACTGCGGCCCCCGCGTCTTGGAGGCCAGCCGGTTGGCGGCGACCGAGGTGCTGCAGAAGATCAGCGCCTGATGCGGCTTGCCGTCTATGGCGACCGGCAGGCTCCAGCTGGTGCAGCCGGCGGTGTGGCCCGGGGTGTGCTGCGCGGTCACCACCACGCCGCCGAGGCTCACCGTGTCGCCTTGGCCGACGGTGCGGTCGACCTTCACCGGCGTGAAGTCGAAAGCCTTGACCTCCTCCGAGCCGATATATTTGCCGGTCTCCAGGGCCAGCTTGTCCGCCGTCCCGGCGACGAGCTGGGCGCCGGTGTCGCGTTTCAGCTGCGCCAGCCCGGCGGCGTGGTCATAGTGGGCGTGGGTGCTGAGCAGGATCTTCACGTCGGCGGGCTTGAAGCCCAGCTGGGATATCCCGGCATCGATCAGCTTCGGGCTCGACGCCATGGCGCCATCGACCAGGATATGGCCGGCGGGGGTAGTGATCAGGAAGACCGAGAGGCCCTCGGTGCCGACGTAGTAGAGGTTGTCGGCGATTCGGAACGGCTTGGCGGGACGCTCCCAGTTGGCGGGAGTCTGGGCCAGGGCGGTGGCGGCCAGCGCCAGCCCGGCGACAAGGGCGAGGCGGCCGGCGGTTGCGAAGCCCGGCCGCCCGGCCATGCGTCTACTGCTTCTTCGGCGTGTCGGTGGTCGTGATCGCCGTCGGGGCTGCGGCGGCGCCCGTGGTCGGCGCGCCGGGCTTGGCGCTGGCGGGAGCGCCCGCGGCGGCGGCGGTGGGCTCGCCCTCGCCGGCGGCGCCCTCGGCCGGGGTCGTTTCAGCGACGACGCCCGTGGTCGAGCCTTCGTTGGCTTCCGCGGCGGCGGCGGCCGCCGCCGGGTTCGGCGCGGGGATCGGGGCAGGGCTGGCGGCCTGGGTGCGCAGCCAGGCGATCAGGGCGATGCGCTCTTCGGGCTTCTTCAGGCCGACGAAGGTCATCTTGGTGCCGTTGATGTGCTTCTGGGGCGCGGCCAGGAACATGTAGAGTTCGTCGTAGGTCCAGGCCGGGTGCGCGCCGCCGTACTCGACCATGGCGGGCGAATAGGCGAAGCCGGCGCTGCCGCCGGGCTTGCGGCCGATCACGCTGTAGAGGTCAGGGCCGGTCATGGCCGGGCCGCCGGCGGCGAAGCTGTGGCACGAGGCGCACTTGGTGGAGACCGTCTGGCCCGCGGCCGTGTCCGCGACGGGCAGGACCGTGCCCCAATCCGGCGGGGTGTCGGCCACGGCGGTCGTGGTTGCCGCCTCTTCCTGCACCGCGATGGCGTAGCCGGGCTTCTCCGGCGGCTCGACCTCGAACACCATTTCGGAGACCGTGCGGAGGCCGAGGATCACCAGACCCGTCGCCAGCACCGCCCCGAAGACCTTGTTCAACGTCAAGTCGCTCATGACAGCCTCGAAAGCTCCACGCATCACGCTGCGCCGGAGCCACTGCTGGGACCCCGGTCTTGCGTGGGCGTCTCTGGCACGCTACCGCCGTTAGTGCAACCGCCAGATGGCGCCTCGCGACCAAGCTGAGCACCCGTGTCCATAGAGCCCATCGTCATCATCCCCGCCCGCATGGGCGCAAGCCGCCTTCCGGGCAAACCGCTGGCGGATATCGGCGGCGTGCCCATGATCGTGCGGGTGGCCCGTCAGGCCCTGCGCGCCGGCGTCGGCCCCGTGCTGGTCGCCGCGGGCGAACCGGAGATCGCCGAGGCCTGCCGCGCCGCCGGCGTCGATTCCATCCTGACCGACCCCGACCTGCCCTCCGGCTCGGACCGGATCATGGCCGCGCTGAAGACGGTCGACCCCACGGGGCGCCACGACGCGGTGATCAACCTGCAGGGGGACATCCCCTTCATCGCGCCCTCGACGATCCAGTCCTGCGAACATCTGCTGCGCGGCGAGTCGAGCTGCGACATCGCCACCGTCGCTGCGCCCGAGGCCAGCCCGGCCGACCGGACCAACCCGGACGTGGTCAAGGCGATCGTGGCCATGACCCCCGGGCGCCCCGGCGGCCGGGCGCTCTACTTCACCCGATCGACCCTCTACGGCGACGGGCCCATATTGAAGCATGTCGGCATCTACGGCTTCCGCCGCGCCGCCCTCGAGCGCTTCACCGCCGCTCCGCCCTCGGCGCTGGAGATGCGCGAAAAGCTCGAACAGCTGCGGGCGATGGAGCTTGGCCTGTCGATCTGGGCGGCGGTGGTCGAGCACACCCCGCTTTCCGTCGATTCGCCCGCCGACCTCGAAGCCGCCCGGGCGGCGGCCAAGGACCACCTATGACCCTGCGCATGGCCTTCCAGGGCGAACTGGGATCCAACTCCCACGAAGCCTGCCGCACCCATTTTCCCGACTACGAGCCCGTGCCCAACGCCGTGTTCGAGGACGCCTTCGACGCGGTGAAGTCGGGGGACTGCCAGCTGGGCCTGATCCCGGTGGAGAACTCCATCGCCGGCCGCGTCGCCGACGTGCACCACCTCCTGCCGCGCTCGGGCCTGAAGATCGTCGGCGAGCGGTTCAAGCCGATCCACTTCAACCTGATGGCCAACAGGGGCGTGAAGCTGGAGGAGGTCAGGACGGTCGCCTCCATGCCAATCGCGCTCGGCCAATGCCGCAAGGTGCTGCGCAAGCTGAAGGTGCGCACAGAGCCGGCCGGCGACACCGCAGGCGCCGCCAAGGCCCTGGCCGAGCATCCCGACCCCACCCGGGCGGCGATCTCGCCCGCCCTGGCCGCCGAGCTCTACGGCCTCGACATCCTGATGCGCGACATCGAGGACGAGCACCACAACACCACCCGCTTCCTGGTGATGAGCGCCGATCCCAACCCGCCGCCGCCGCCCTTCACCGAACGGTGCGTGACCAGCTTCGTGTTCCGCGTCCGCAACGTGCCGGCTGCGCTCTACAAGGCCATGGGCGGCTTCGCCACGGCCGGGGTGAACATCACCAAGCTGGAGAGCTACATGGAGGACGGCGCCTGGACGGCCACCATGTTCTACGCCGAGGCCGACGGCCGGCCGGAGGACCGCGGGCTCGCGCTAGCCTTCGAGGAGCTGGGCTTCTTCTCCGAGAAGTTCGAGATCCTCGGGGTGTACCCGGCCGACCCGTTCCGGGATCGGCCCTGACCTGAAAATTACCGCTCATCCCCGCGGAAGCGGGGACCCAGTTCTTTGGCTGGGAGTGCGACGGCTAGACCTGGGTCCCCGCTTCCGCGGGGATGAGCGGATAGGTTGGCGCCTTACCCCCCAGCCCAGCTCTTCAGAAGCTGATGGGCGATGGCGAAGGGCGGGGGCGCGCTCAGGCCCTCGATCCGGCCCTCCAGCAGGTCGCGGGCCTGCGCCTTGGTGAACCAGCGGATCTCGACCAGCTCGGTCTGGTCGGCGCGGGCCTCCAGGTCCGCCACCTCGGCGATCAGGCCGATCATCAGCGAGCTGGGAAACGGCCAGGGCTGGGAGGAATGGTAGGCGACGCTCAGCGTCTTCAGCCCCGCCTCCTCTTCGAGTTCACGGGCGCAGGCCTCCTCGATGGTCTCGCCGGGCTCCATGAAGCCGGCCAGGGCGGAGAACATCCCTTCCCGGAACCGGGGGCTGCGGCCCAGCAGGCAGCGGTCGCCGGCCGCCGGCAACATGATCACCACCGGGTCGGTGCGCGGGAAGTGCTCGCTCTGGCAGGCGTCGCAGATCCGCTTCCAGCCCCCCTCGGCCACCCGCGACGGGTTTCCGCACGCGGAGCAGAACCGGTGGCGGCGGCGCCACTCGAACACCCCGCGGGCGGTGGCGGCGATGGCGGCTTCCTCCGGCGCGATCAGCACCGCGGCGTCGCGCAGGGTCACGAACCGCCCCAGCCCTTCCAGGGCGCCCCCCGCGGTCGGGTCCGCCGCGCCCTCGACGTCGAAGGCGAAGAAGGGCGTATCCCCATCCAGGCCGAGGAACAGCAGGGGCTCGTCGCCGGGGCAGACCTTGCCCATCAGTTCGGGGGACGGGCGGGCCAGCCGCGTCGTCCCATCCAGGTCCTCGACAAGCACGTCGCCGTTCCACAGGGCCACGGCCCTGGCTTGCGGATCGGCCAGGCGGCCGGCCAGCCAGTCGGCGTCGGGGCGGCGGTCGGAGGCCCGGTCGAGCGGGCTGCCGGCGAAGGCGGGGGTCCAGTGAGGGGTCGGCATGGCCGTTCTTTAGCCCGTCGCGGCGCGTCCGCCCATGGCCTGCTGCTTCCCTAGCCCCTTCCCTTGCGTCCCCATGGACGGCGCGCGATATAGGGGGCGGAGGCTGGCGACGGGCGGAGTCCTCGCCAACCCGGTCAGGTCCGGAAGGAAGCAGCCGTAACGAGTTTCGCTTCGGGTCGTCGTCCAGTCTCCACCCGCTTCTTCGCCCCGAACCCCCGGCGCCCCTCCGATGACCGACGCCGACTTCACGCCCGACACCGAGACGCCGGACGCCGAAGAGCGCGACATCAACACCGACGACATGTTCGGCGCCCCTGCCGAAGACGCCCCGCCGTCCGCAGCGGCCTCGGCCCCGCCGCCCGGCGCCAGCGACGCCGCCTACCAGGTGCTGGCGCGCAAATACCGGCCGCGCAACTTCGACGACCTGATCGGCCAGGAGGCCATGGTCAGGACCCTGACCAACGCCTTTTCCTCCGGCCGCATCGCCCACGCCTTCATGCTCACCGGCGTGCGCGGGGTCGGCAAGACCACCACCGCGCGCCTGCTGGCCCGGGCCCTGAACTACGAGACCGAGACCGTCCACGCCCCGTCGATGGACCTCGTCACCGAGGGCCTGCACTGCCAGGCCATCATCGACGGGCGGCACATGGACGTGCTGGAGCTCGACGCCGCCTCGCGCACCAAGGTCGACGAGATGCGCGAGCTGCTGGAAAGCGTGCGCTATGCGCCGGTGGAGGCCCGCTACAAGGTCTATGTCATCGACGAAGTGCACATGCTGTCGACGGCGGCCTTCAACGCCCTTCTGAAGACCCTGGAAGAACCGCCGCCCCACGCCAAGTTCATCTTCGCCACCACCGAGATCCGCAAGGTGCCGGTGACCATCCTGTCCCGCTGCCAGCGCTTCGACCTGCGCCGGGTCGAGCCGCCCGTGCTGATCGAGCGGCTGGAGAAGGTCTGCGCCGCCGAAGGCGCCCTGGTGGACGCCGAGGGCCTGGCCCTGATCGCTCGCGCCGCCGAGGGCTCGGTGCGCGACAGCCTCTCCCTGCTCGACCAGGCCATGGGCGGCAAGATCGCCGAGGCGCTGCTGGCCTTCCGCACCCTCTACGGTTTCGGCGCCGACCCCGGCGTGGTGATGACCGACCTCCTGGAGCACGCCCACGCCGCTTCCGTGGCCAAGACCCTGGGCGCCGACGCCCTGGTCCTACCCAAGGACCAGGCCGCGCGGCTGGCGGCCATCGGCGCGGAGGCCTCGGCCGGCTCCCTGTCGCGGGCCTGGCAGATGCTGCTGAAAGCCTTCGAAGAGACCCGGCGCGCCCCCGATCCGGCGGCGGCGGCCGAGATGGC
>DAICXL010000220.1:0-635 GCA_027312185.1 Caulobacterales bacterium
ATCTTGCACGGTCATTACGCAACGCCCCCACGTCGAGGTGAGGTTTATCCGGTGCAACGATGACACGGGCAAGACTGTTCATGCCATGTTAACCACGATTGATGCCGTTTTGCCGTCTCATCACGCGATTGTTGATTGAGATTCTCGCATTTGGCGAAACTCAGAATCGGAATTCAACCCAATGAACGGGCGGCCTCCAGAACCGCGGCTGCGTGGTCGGCGACCTTGACGTTGCGCCAGGTCCGGACGACCCGGCCGTCGGCGTCGATCAGGAAGGTCGCGCGCTCTATGCCCATATATTCGCGGCCGTAGAGCTTCTTCTGCACCCAGACGCCCCAGGCCTCGCAAGCCGCGCCGTCCTCGTCCGAGGCCAGGACGACGGCGAGGTCGTATTTGGCCTTGAATCGATCGTGCTTCTTCACCGTGTCCCTGGACACGCCGATGACCGGGACGCCCAGGGCGGCGAAGTCGGGCGTCAGGGCGTTGAAGTCCTGGGCCTCGCGGGTGCAGCCGGTGGTGTCGTCCTTGGGATAGAAATAGACGACGGCGGGCTTGCCCTTCAGGGCGGAGAGGGAGACCCGGCCGCCGTTGTCGGTCGGCAGGTCGAGGGCGGGGGCGGGGTGGCCTTCGGCAGC
>DAICXL010000221.1:0-357 GCA_027312185.1 Caulobacterales bacterium
GCCGGGCATCCCGAGGCCGATCGTGGTCATGGGGGTCACTGTAGAGGCCAGCGCCGCAGGTCGCCTGCGAGTCGAGCGGGGCTCGCGACCGGGATGCCTCGCGCAGAGCACGAGGCCGCGACCCCGGGTTGCGGGGGTCGCGGCCTCGTGGGGTTCCCGGCGGATGGCCGGGAAGGTCAGTGCCTAGCGCGCAGCGCTGCCGTCGACGTAGTCCGAGTCCTGCTGCTTCCAGGCGAAGAGGGCGCGCAGCTTGCGGCCCGTCTCCTCGATCGGGTGCTGCTCGCCCTTGCGGCGCAGCTCCATGAACTCGGGCGCGCCGGCGTCCTGGTCGGCGATGAAGCGCGAGGCGAAGGCGCC
>DAICXL010000221.1:388-631 GCA_027312185.1 Caulobacterales bacterium
GACGATGAGCTTGAGCTCGTGCAGCACCTCGAAGTAGGCGATCTCCGGCTGGTAGCCGGCTTCGGTGAGCACCTCGAAGCCGTACTGCACGAGCTGCGAGGTACCGCCGCAGAGCACGGCCTGCTCGCCGAACAGGTCGGTCTCGGTCTCCTCCGTGAAGGTCGTCTTGATGACGCCCGCGCGCGTGCCGCCGATGGCCTTGGCGTACGAGAGGGCGAGGTCCCAGGCGTGTCCGGTCGCGTC
>DAICXL010000222.1:0-240 GCA_027312185.1 Caulobacterales bacterium
AGGTGGTCGCGGGCGGCGTCCGCGGCGCCGCCGACCCCCGGCGCGAAGGCATAGCGCTGGGGTTTTGAGCGCGAACATCGCGCTCAAAACCCCGTCATCCTCCGGGCGCGGCGAAGCCGTGATCCGGGGGACCCAAGCAAGTTGGGATTGAGCGTCGGCGTCGTTATATCCAAGACGTGGCTTGGGTCCCCCGGACAGGCCGGGGGATGACGGCGTGGGGGCTGCTTAGGAACCTACGCT
>DAICXL010000222.1:250-626 GCA_027312185.1 Caulobacterales bacterium
GATGATCATCGACGCCGATCCGGGGGTGGATGACGCCCTCGCCATCTTCCTCGCCCTGCGCTCGCCGGAGCTGAAGGTCGAGGCCCTGACCGTCGTCGCCGGCAACGTCGCCCTGGAGACGACCCTGCCCAACGCCCTGTGCCTGCTGGAGATCGCCGGGCGCGGCGACATTCCCGTCGCGGCGGGCGCCGCCAAGCCGCTCCGCCGCCGGCTGATGACCGCCGCCTACGCCCATGGAAACAACGGCCTTGGCGGGGTGGACTTCCCGGCCCCCTCCTTGCGCCCCGTCACCGAGCCGGCGGCGGCCCTGATCCGCCGCAGGGTCCGCGCCGCGCCGGGCCAGATCACGCTGGTCGCGCTGGGGCCGCTGACCAAT
>DAICXL010000223.1:0-621 GCA_027312185.1 Caulobacterales bacterium
TTCGCGACGCTGCAGAGGCGCGCTTCGCCGGCATCTTCGGGGTGAAGGAGTATCCCGCCGTCACCCGCCCCGGGCTTTGGAACGGGCTGCTATCGGCCCGCTTCGCCTTCGTCGCCAGCCAGTCCTTCACCTTCCTCTCCAAGACGGCCGCCCGCGCGGTGATGGAGAGGAAGCAGAACCAGATGCTCTCGGCGCGAGATCGCGCGGCCTCGCAGATCGCGGGACTCGGAGACGCCCTGGACGACCTGATGTCCAACCGTTTCGCCATGGGCGATCACCAAGCGTCGGTCTTGGTCTATGGTGACGACCCGCGCCAGCTTGCCGACAACCTCTCCAGCGCCCGCGCGCTGCTGGCTGACTCCGGCTTGGTGACCGCCTGGGCGCAGTTTCCCGGAAACTTCAGCCGGCGCGTGCGGCCCGCGGCGATCACCTCGCGCAACTTCGCGGCGCTCGCACCCTTCCACACCCATCCGGCCGGTCGGGCCGAGGGCAACCATTGGGGCCCGGCGGTGGCGCTTCTGCGCACCTCCGCCGGCTCGCCCTTTCATTTCAACTTCCATGTCGGCGACCTTGGCCACACCTTCATCTGCGGCCCGTCAGGGTCGGGCAAGACGGTGGTCC
>DAICXL010000224.1:0-620 GCA_027312185.1 Caulobacterales bacterium
GAACGCGCCGAGCGCGGCGAAGAGCCCCTGTCGGACGACACCGGCGGCCGTCCCAAGCGCGAAGGCGGCGGTGATCGCGGCGGCGACCGCGGTCGTCGTCGTCGCGACTAGGACTGAGCCACACGGCTGAATGAGAAGGCCCCGCCGGCGACGGCGGGGCCTTTTTCATGGCGGCCTGTCCTAAGACCGGCACGCCGCCGGAGGATCGCCGTCGCGCGCCCACAATTTGCAGGACCGGTCGATCTCGCCCTGGATCAGGTCGCAAGGGTTGGCGGCACCAGGCGCGCGGACGCCGCCTCGCCGATCTGCTCACGACAGGGGATTTCACTGGCGGGAATCCGCTCGGGCCTCATGTCCGGTCCTTCCGGAATCCGAGCCTGAGCGTCTTCCGACGGCGCCGGCGTCGGCGCTGCGGGGGTCCCGGCCGGGGCGGGGCCAGGAGCGGCGGGGCTGGGGACCGCCGACGAAACGGTCCCAGAGGAAGAGGCGTCA
Source organism: Caulobacterales bacterium (assembly GCA_027312185.1). Classification (GTDB taxonomy): domain Bacteria; phylum Pseudomonadota; class Alphaproteobacteria; order Caulobacterales; family Caulobacteraceae; genus NCED01. The sequence continues at coordinate 493 of DAICXL010000224.1, forward strand.
GAGGAAGAGGCGTTGGGGGCGTCGCTTCCGGGCTGACAGGCCGCGACCGTCAGGGCGAAGGCCAGAACGGCGGCTGAGGCGGAACTGATGAACAGGGGGCGGCGCATCGGCATCTCCGGGCAGGGGCG
>DAICXL010000225.1:0-343 GCA_027312185.1 Caulobacterales bacterium
TGCCGATCCAGTTGATCGGGGTGCTGTTCTTCGCCGCCTTCATTCCGGTGACGGCCCTGCTGGCGGACAGGTATGGGCAGGTGAAGGTGTTGATCGCGTCGTCGGTGGGCATCGGCCTGTTCGGCGCCCTGTTCGCGCCCCTGTTCGGCGCCGGTCTGACCGGACTGCTGATCTTCTTCGCCCTGGGGTTCGGGCTGATGGGCTGCACCTATGGCCCCATCGGCGCGGCCATGGCGCGGCCCTTCCCGACGACGGTCCGCTATACGGGAGCATCCATGGCCTTCAATCTGGCGGGGATCGTCGGGGCGTCGCTTGCGCCCTATCTGGCGACCTGGCTGGCGCA
>DAICXL010000225.1:353-620 GCA_027312185.1 Caulobacterales bacterium
GGTGGTGACCATCCTGGCCCTGTGGGGCATGGGACGGGTCAGCCCGGAGACCGAGCTTTAAGCCTCGTCCGTGGCGGCGTAGACCATGATGCCCGTGGCGATGGCCAGGTTCAGGCTGTCGGCCCGGCCGCGCATCGGGATCTTGACGTTGACGTCGCAGGCGGCGGCGAGATCGTCGGTCAGGCCGGCCTGTTCATTGCCCATCAGGATCAGCGACGGCTTTTGCATCACCGCCGAGCGGTGGCTGACCGTCGCATCCAGGCGGGT
>DAICXL010000226.1:0-290 GCA_027312185.1 Caulobacterales bacterium
GTCCACGCCTTCTCGGCGAGGGCTTCGTCGTAGACTTGGCTGTCGGTGGGGCACCAGCCGTGCTGGGCGGCGTAGACTTCGATCTCGGCCTTGATCTTGGTCTTGGCGAATTCGTCGCGCAACTTGTCCTTGATGGTGGGGTCCTGCGCGTCGTCGTTCTGGGCGACGGCGATCAGCATGTTGGTGGCCTTCATCTGCGGGATGAGCAAATGCGGGCTGGTGGGCGTGGTTGTGTAGAGGCCGCCGCCGTGGAAGCTGGCGCCGGCGCCGATGCGATCCGGCAGGAAACC
>DAICXL010000226.1:373-619 GCA_027312185.1 Caulobacterales bacterium
TTTCTTCTTCGCATCGACCGAGCCATGCTTGTCGAGCCACTCGAACATGGCGGTCGCGTCTTTCCGCGTGTTCTCAGGATTGCTGACCGTCGGGCCCATCAGGGCGACGAGACGCTGGCGCACCGGTGCATCCGAGAACTTCTCCGTGGCCGCGTCGAACACCTGGCCGCGCGCGAGGCGATAGAACGGGTTGATGGTGAGCACGGCATAGCCCGCCTGCGCGAGGCGCTTGCCCATGCCGCGGAA
>DAICXL010000227.1:0-619 GCA_027312185.1 Caulobacterales bacterium
ACAAAGGCGCCCGCGGCCTCGTCTTCGTGTCCTTCGCGATCCTTCGTGTCCTTTGTGTCCGACCTTGAAAGCGCCTGCGGCGCGCGAGGCGGCGGCGGTGGGGCCGTGCGTCCTTCGAGGCTCGCCTGCGCTCGCACCTCAGGATGAGGGAGGGGAGTTGAGCCGTTTCATTCCGTCCTCATCCTGAGGCGCCCGGAGGGCCTCGAAGGACGAGGGCGGTCGCATACCTACCTGGACGGGATCGCGGCGGCAGGCTTCGGGGGCGAAGGCCACCTCCACGGCGATGGCCTGGCGCACGCCGGCCAGCCCCTTGCCCGCCTGGCCCGGCGTCTGAACCCAGTCCCCGTCCCAGAGATGCAGGGCGCGGCCCCGGGCGCCGGCCGCAGCGCTGGCCTCGGCCACCGTGGCGCGGATCTTGGGGTCCTTGCGCAGCGCGGCCTGAAGCCGGGCGATCATGCTGCAGGACGCCCCGCCGCCGCCGGCCCCATCGCCGGTTCCGGCCCCTGAGCTTCCCGTTCCGCTCAGGCCCCCGCCGGGGCCCTCGCCCGCCGTGGTGGCGCCTGCGGTCTCTGCCGCCGTGAGCAGGGCGTAGGTCGGAGCCTTGGGCGCTGGCGGCACG
>DAICXL010000228.1:0-616 GCA_027312185.1 Caulobacterales bacterium
GCGGGCATGCGTCTCCGCCGGGTTTTCGGGCGGGAGCTCGTCGTCCGGGAAGGGGATGTCCGAAGGGTCGCGGGAATCGCTCATTGTGCGCTGATCTGGCTGGGGTTTTCCCTTTGCGCAAGGGCAGCGCTGTAGCGCGTTGATTTACGGTTTGTTCTCACCCGCCAATGGCGCGCCAGGCGACGTAGGCGGCGACCAGGATGATCATGCCGGCAAAGAGCGTGCGGGCGAGGTGGGTGTGGTTGGCGAGAGCCTTGGCGGCGAAGAGGCCGCCGATACCGCCCGCGGCGCCGCCCAGGAGGAGGAGGCCGGCGAGCGGCCAGTCGACCTGGCCCGACAGCGCGTAGTTGGCTGATGTGGCTGCGCCGAACAGGGCGACCGACAGGAGGGACGAGGCGGTGGCGTTCGCCATCGTCATGCCTGAGGCCAGCATCAGGCCGGGGACGATCAGGAAGCCGCCGCCGATGCCGAAGAAGCCGGCGGCGAGGCCTGTGAGCAGGCCCAGCGGGGCGAGGCGCATCACCATCTTCATGTCGAGATGGACGTCGGGATTTCCTTCAACCTTCGGCTTGCGCAGCATGGAGAGGCCGATTGCGGCCATGGCGGCGGCGAAGGC
>DAICXL010000229.1:0-299 GCA_027312185.1 Caulobacterales bacterium
GGTGGTGATCCGCGTCACCAACCGCCTGAGCGAGCCGACCTCCATTCACTGGCACGGCCTGCTACTCGCTGGCGTCATGGACGGTGCGCCTGGCTTCAACGGATATGAAGCGATCCAGCCTGGCCAGACCTATACCTACCGCTTCCAGATTCGGCAGGCCGGCACCTACTGGTACCACAGCCACTCTGCGGCGCAGGAGCAGGCGGGCATGTACGGGGCGATCGTCATCGAGCCGGCGAGGCCGGAGCCGGTGCGGGTCACGCGCGACTATGTCGTGTTGCTCTCGGATCACAGCCCGG
>DAICXL010000229.1:347-612 GCA_027312185.1 Caulobacterales bacterium
AAGGCCTGGGGCGAGATGCGGATGGATCCGACGGATCTAGCCGACGTCACCGGCTACAGCTTCCTGGTCAACGGGCGCGGCCCACAAGACAACAAGACTTTCCTTTTCACACCGGGCGAGCGGGTGCGGCTGCGCTTCATCAACGCCTCTGCCATGTCCATCTATGACGTGGCGATTCCCGACCTGCGAATGACGGTAATCTCGGCGGACGGGCTACCGGTGATGCCGGTACCGGTCGACGAGTTCCGCATTGGCGTCGGCGAGA
>DAICXL010000022.1:0-26990 GCA_027312185.1 Caulobacterales bacterium
TCCTCGGCGATGATCTCGCCCCGGCGGTAGCCGGCGTCGCGCGGCCTCCGCGTGGCCAGCCTTCGGAACCGGCGTTCGTTTCGCCGGTTCCGAAGGCCTGTCCGCAAACGGAGACCTGCCCATGGCCAGCGCCCAAGACCCCACCGAACTGAGAGAGCGTCTCTTCCACGAGATCAAGAAGCGCCGCACCGGCATGCTCGGCCTCGTCGGGGGTGAGCACATGCAGCCGATGACCGCCTTTTGCGAGGAGGACGGCGGACCGGTCTGGTTCTACTGCCGCAAGGAGAACGACCTGGTCAGCCAGTCGGCGGGCGGCAAGCCGGCCATGTTCTGCCTGATGACCGGCGACGACAGTTTCATCGCCTGCGTCGGCGGGACCCTGCAGGCGGACCACGACCGGGAGCGCATCGAGCGGTTCTGGAATCCCGTCGCCGGGGCCTGGTTTCCGGAAGGCAAGGACGACCCCAACCTGACCCTGCTGCGCCTCGACCCGGCGGACGCCCAGGTATGGGTCAGCCACTCCAACCCGCTGCGGTTCGGCTTCGAGATCGTCAAGGCGAACCTGACCAAGACCATCCCCGATGCGGGGGACACCGCGCACCTGTCGCTCTGACGGAGGCGTCAAGCCCGGCAAGGGAACCCGGTTCCCTTCCGGGCGCTTTCCGACTCCCCTTGAAAGGGGCCAATGGAGCGACCGACGTGTCGGAAGGTGAGGCCCAGTATGGCGAGCGGCTGGCGGCCCTGGAGGCTGCCGTGGAGGCCCGCACCCGTGACCTGAAAGCCGCCCTCGACCAGCGCACGGCCCTGCTCCACGAGCTCGACCACCGGGTCAAGAACAACCTCCAGCTCATCTCGTCGCTCATGCTGATGCAGGCCCGCCACAGCGCCGACCCGGCGGTGAAACTGGCCCTGGACGGCATGATCCAGCGCCTGAACGCCGTGGCCACGGTGCATCGGCGCCTGTTCCAGACCGAGGACATCGATCGCTTCGACCTGTCGGAATTCGTCCGCGATCTGGTCGCTGACTTGGGCGGCGCGGCGGCGCGGCCGCAGGTGCGGTTCGCCTGCCGCCTCGACCCGGTGCAGGTCTCGGCGGCGAAAGCCGCGTCCCTGGCTCTGCTGGTCAACGAACTGGTGACCAACGCTCTGCGACACGCCTTCCCCGAGGGTCGGGCCGGGCAGGTCTCGATAACAATTGTTCAGAACAACGCCGAGTTGTGGATCGAAATCGCGGACAACGGAGTTGGTATGGGCGGCCAAGACTGCGTTGCCGCCCACGGTGTCCAGGGCTTCGGCCTCACCATCGTGGAGCTTCTGGGCCGGCAGTTGCAGGCCCGGATCACCCGCGAAGACGCCCGTCCAGGCTTACGGATGCGGATCGAGGCGCCGTTGGAGAGTGTGACCGGATGATGGGAGACAAACCGCTCAGAGTCCTGATCGTCGAGGATGAGGTGCTGCTGGCCGCCGAGCTGGAGTACCTGGTCGCCGCAAGCGGCGCCGCGCCCGTCGGCCACGCCATGACCTCCGTCGAGGCGGTGTCCCTGGCCGACCAGCTGCGCCCCGACCTGGCCCTAGTCGACGTCCACCTGTCGGACGGGCCCACGGGCATCGACGCCGCCCGCCAGATGACCGAGCATTGCGGGGCGATCGTGCTCTTCATCACCGCCAACATGAAGCGGCTGCCCGAAGACTTCGCCGGCGCCTGCGGCGTGATGAGCAAGCCCTATTCCGAGCACCAGGTGCGTCAGGCCATCGCCTTCCTAGGCGAATGCGCGACGACGGGCCGGTCACAGCGTCCGCCGCCGCATGGTCTGGTGCTGTCGCCCCAGTTCGCCGAGCGCTGGGGCGTCGTCGCCGCCGCCTAGGCTTTCCCCAAACTGACGCGGACGCTTGACCCCGCCCGCCCGCCTGCTGTTCATGCGCGGCTTGCGCCAGCGAGGCCGCCGCCATGACCGATTCTAACGCCCCACAGCGCCCTGAAGCCAGCGAGCGCCCCGAAGATTGGGAAGTCGCCACCAAGCTGATCCGCGGCGGCATGACCCGTTCGCCCTATGGCGAGACCGCCGAGGCGCTCTTCCTGACCCAAAGCTTCGTCTACGGCTCGGCGGAACAGGCCGACGCACGGTTCGCGGGCGACGATCCGGGCTTCGTCTATTCGCGCTACGCCAACCCGACCACCAAGATGTTCGAGGACAAGCTGGCGCTGCTGGAAGGCGCTGAGGCCTGCCGGTCGACCGCCTCGGGCATGTCGGCGGTCGCCACGGCCCTCATCGGCCTGCTCAAGGCTGGAGACCACCTGGTCGCCAGCCGCGCCCTGTTCGGCTCGTGCCGCTGGATCATCACCCAGTACCTGCCCCGCTTCGGGGTCGAGACCACGGTGGTCGACGGGCCGGACCTGGCCGCCTGGCGCGCCGCGGTGCGACCCAACACGGCGGTCTTCTTCCTGGAGACCCCGGCCAATCCCCTGCTCGAGGTGATCGACATCGCCGCCGTGGCCAAGATCGCCAAGCAAGCCGGGGCGAAGCTCGTTGTCGACAACGTCTTCGCCACCCCGATCTTCCAGAAGCCTCTGCAACTCGGCGCCGACATCGTCGTCTATTCGGCGACCAAGCATATCGACGGCGGCGGCCGGGTCCTGGGGGGCGCGATCCTCGGCGACTTCAAGCTGGTCGACGACAGCTACCGCGACTTCCTCCGCCACACGGGCCCGGCCCTGTCGCCCTTCAACGCCTGGGTGCTGCTGAAGGGCATGGAGACCCTGGACCTGCGGGTCCGCCGCCAGACCGACACCGCCGCGGCCCTCGCCGACCGCATGGCCGGCCACAAGAAGCTGAGCCGCCTGCTCTATCCCCACCGGAAGGATCACCCTCAGTACGAGGTGGCCATCCGGCAGATGAGCGGCGGCTCGAACATCATCGCCCTCGACCTCGGCAGTCAGGCGTCGGCGTTCAACTTCCTCAACGCCCTGCAGATCGTCGACATCTCCAACAACCTCGGGGATTCCAAGTCCCTGGCGACCCACCCCTCGACCACCACCAACCGGTCGGTTAGCGAGGAGGAGCGCCTGGCCATCGGCCTGACGGCGGGCTGCGTGCGCCTGTCGGTCGGCCTCGAAGGCCTGGAAGACCTATGGCGCGACGTGAGCCGCGCACTGGACGCCGCATGATGACCAGAGCCGGCGCCCGCCGCCGCCGCCCGCCCGGCGACGCTCCCTACGAGGCCGAGACCGAGGGCTTCGTGGTGCGCGTCCGCCCGACCTACCTGCCCGACCAGTCCGAGCCGGACCAGCACCGCTTCGTCTGGGGCTACAGCGTCGAGATCGAGAATCGTTCGGAAGGCGCCGCCCAGCTGATCTCGCGCCACTGGATCATCACCGACGCCGCCGGGCGCGTGGAGGAGGTCAAGGGGCCGGGGGTGGTGGGTGAGCAGCCGACGATCCAGCCGGGCGAGACCTACGCCTATGCCAGCGGCTGTCCGCTCTCGACCCGCTCGGGGTTGATGATGGGCAGTTACGAGATGATCTCCGACGCCGGCGAGGCCTTCGAGATCACCATCCCTGCGTTCTCGCTGGACCTGCCCGAAGCACGCCGCGTGGTGAACTAAGCTGCGCGTCCCACGGGGCGCATCTGCGCCGCCACCGCCAGGGCCGCGGCGCGCGGGTCGGCCGCCGCCGCGATGGGCCGGCCCACGACCAAGTGGCTGGCGCCGGCCGACAGGGCTTCGGCGGGGGTCATGGCCCGGGCCTGGTCGTCCATGGCCGAGCCGGCGGGGCGCACGCCCGGGGTGACCACCAGGAAATCGGCGCCGCCGATGCGCCGGGCCAGGGCCGCCTCGTGCGGGCTGGCCACCACGCCGGCCGCGCCTGCGTCGAGGGCCTGGCGGATGCGCCGCTCGACCAGGGCCTCGACCCCCAGGCTATAGCCGATCTCGCCCAGGTCCTGGCCGTTCAGGCTGGTCAGGACGGTGACCCCCAGCACCCTCAGCCCCGAACCCTCGACCCCCCGTACGGCGGCGGCCAGAACTTGCGGCTCGGCGTGGACGGTGAGCAGGTCGCCGGCGCCGGTGGCGGCGATGGCGGCGGCGGCCTTTTCGACCGTCGCCCCGATGTCGTGCAGCTTCCAGTCGAGGAAGACCTGGCGGCCCCGCGCCTTCAGGTCGCGGGCCATCTCCATGCCGCCGACGGCCAGCAGCTGCAGGCCGATCTTGTAGAAGCAGACGCTATCGCCCAGGCGCTCGACCATGGCTTCCGCCTCGGCGCGGGTGGGCAGGTCCAGCGCGAGGATCAGGCGCGAGTCGGCGGCATGTTCGGACATGGCCTCGATCCTAGCGGATGATCGCCTCTGACGGAATGTCGCCGCCGGGCGAGCGGCCTATGCCTATCCTTCGGGCCAGAGGTCCTGCGACAGGCCCTTGCGGTTGAGGATGTGGGCGGCCCGCTTGACCACCGTCAGCAGCCGCTCGCTGCGGCCGTCAGCGTCATAGGACAGCTGGGACCGGGCCAGGCCCTCCAGCATGAAGCGGGCGAGGTCGCGGCTGGCCTGGAAGCGGGGCCCCTCGGCGCCCTGGACCAGTTCGATCAGGTGTTCGCCGATGTCGGCCCGGTCGAAGGCGGCGGCGGCGGGAGCCAGGCGCTCGGCCAGGGCCGCGTCGGTGCGGGCCGCGGCCTCCAGTTCGGCGAAGGCGACGAAGGCCGGCTCGCGTAGCAGCCGCCAGTAGGAATCGATGGCGTAGTCGATGCGGTCGGCGCCGAGCGGCGTGGCGTCGTGGGCCGCCTGCAGCAGCTTGGTCCGGGCGGCCTGGATATAGGGCACCACCGCCTCGACCAGGGATTCCCGATCCGGGAAATGGTAGAGCATGGCGCCGCGGGTCAGGCCGGCGGCCTCGGCGATGCGGGCGTTCGAGGCGCTAGCGTAGCCGATCTCGACGAACAGTCGCTGAGCGGCGTCGAGGATGCGGGCGCGGGTGCGCAGGGACTTGGGGCTGTCGGCAGCCGGGCGCGGACGCGAGATCGCGCCGACGGCCTCGGGATAGGGCTCGAGCCTCGCGGTGAGTTTCACGGCCTGGTTCATCGGTTACGCATACGCCCCCTTACCGGCGTTCAGATAGGCGCGCCGGCGCCGGACGCCTAGTCCTCACTTGAGCAAAAACAAGGGTGTCACAGAGGTTTCATGCAATCACCCTAGCGACGTCTCCACGTCGGCTATCAGGCGGTCTATAGCCAAAAAGGAGGCGCCGCATGGGCGCCATTGCTACATTTCCCCACTACCGCACGATCTTCATTTCGGACGTGCACCTGGGGACCCGCGGCTGCCAGGCCGAGCTTCTGCTCGACTTCATCCGCACCGTCGAATGCGACACCCTGTACCTCGTCGGCGACATCATCGACGGCTGGAAGCTCAAGGGCGGCTGGTACTGGCCGCAGGCCCACAACGACGTGGTGCAGAAGGTGCTGCGCCTGGCCCGAAAAGGGGTCCGGGTCATCTATATCCCCGGCAATCATGACGAGCGCGGCCGGGACTATTGCGGCGTCCATTTCGGCGGCGTGGTGGTGGCCCGGGATTGGATCCACGAGGCCGCGGACGGCAAGCGTTATCTGGTCACCCACGGCGACGAGTTCGACGGGGTGATCGCCCACGCCAAGTGGCTGGCCTTCCTGGGCGACTGGTCCTACCGGGCCCTACTGGCCCTGAACACCCATTGGAACCACCTGCGCCGCCAACTGGGCCTCGGCTACTGGAGCCTGTCGGCCTATCTGAAGGGCAAGGTGAAGAACGCCCTGCAGTTCATCGAGAATTTCGAGCAGGCCGTGGCCGACGAGGCCCGGCGCCGCGGCGTCGACGGGGTGATCTGCGGCCACATCCACAAGGCCGAGATGCGCGACATCGACGGCGTGCTCTACGTCAATGACGGCGACTGGGTGGAGAGCTGCACGGCGGTGGTGGAGCACCAGGACGGGCGGCTGGAAATCCTGGAATGGGCCAAGATGCGCAACTTCTCCGCCCTCGACCGCATCCTGCCGGCGCAACAACTGGCCGATGGGGGCTTCCCCCCGAAGGAAAAGATCGGCTCTCTTAGCGCCTGATGCGCATCCTTTTAGCTACAGACGCCTGGGACCCCCAGGTCAACGGGGTCGTCCGGACGCTCGCCCGCACCACGGCCGAATGCCGGGCCATGGGCCACGAGGTGGACATCGTCTCCCCCGACCAGTTCAAGACCGTGGCCATGCCGACCTATCCGGAGATCCGGCTGGCGCTCGGGGCCTACGAGCCGATGCAGGAGCGGTTCAAGGCCTTCGAGCCGGAGGCGATCCACATCGCCACCGAAGGCCCGGTCGGGCTGGCCGCCCGCAAGCTGTGCCTGGAATGGAAGCTGCCCTTCACCACCAGCTACCACACCCGTTTCCCTGAATATGTCGCCGCGCGCCTGCCGGTGCCGAGCGCGGCGGGCTACGCCTACATGCGCTGGTTCCACAGCCCGTCCGGGCGGATCATGGTGGCTACCCCCACCATGCGCGAAGAGCTGGAGCGCCGGGGCTTCCGGAATCTCTCGCCCTGGTCGCGGGGCGTCGATACCGAGGTGTTCCGGCCGGGCCTGCCGCTGCCGGCCATTCTCGAAGGCGCGCCGCGGCCGATCTTCCTCAACGTCGGCCGGGTGGCGGTGGAGAAGAACATCGAGGCCTTCCTCGAGCTCGACCTGCCGGGGACCAAGGTGGTGGTGGGCGACGGCCCGTCGCGGGAAGCCCTGGTTGAGAAATACCCTCAGGCGATCTTCGCCGGGGCCCGCTTCGGCGAGGACCTGGCCGCCTTCTTCTCCGCCGCCGACGTCTTCGTCTTCCCGTCGGTGACCGACACCTTCGGCCTGGTCATCCTGGAGGCCATGGCCGCCGGGACGCCCGTGGCGGCCTATCCGGCGCCGGGGCCCATCGACATCATCCCGGGCTCGGGGGCCGGGGTAGTCGACGACGACCTGCGCAAGGCATGCCTCGCCTGCCTGGAACTCGACCCGGTCACCGTGCGCGCCTATGCCGAGCGCTTCTCCTGGCGGGCCTGCGCCGAGGAGTTCGTGCGCAACCTGCAGCCCTATCCGGAACCCGAGAAGAGCCGCTTCTGGCGCCGCCTGCGCCGCATCGGCCGCCTGCGCCGCCGCAAACCGAAGCCGACCTGGCCAGGCGCGCCGAGCTGAGGCGCACGCACTAACCCTCCCCCTTTGTGGGGGACGGAGTGGCCCGCCCGAAGGGTGGGAGGGAGAGGGGTCGCGCGGCGCTTTCGGTAATGCCAATCTGCCTCGCATGACCGAACGCGAACGGTTGCGAGACTTCGCACGAGCGATGCGCAAAGAGCCGACGCCTACGGAGCGTATCCTGTGGAGGCTGCTGCGCGCCAAGCGCTTGGCCGATCTGAAGTTCAGACGGCAAGTTCCGTTAGGGCCGTACATCGCCGACTTCGCCAGCTTCCACTACCGGTTGGTGATCGAGCTCGACGGCAGCCATCATGACCCGGAAGGCTATGATGGCCGGCGCGACTGCTGGCTGAGAGAGCAAGGCTTTCGCGTGCTCAGGTTCCCGAACCAGGATGTGCTGGAGAGCCCCGATTCAGTAACCGACGCCATTCTGAGAACATTGGGAATGACGCGCGGATAGGGCGGCGCGACCCCTCACCCTCCCATCCTGCGGATGGGCCCCTCCCTCTCCCGCAAGGGGAGAGGGAAATCAAAGCAGCCGCTGCCGCAGCGCCTGGGACAGCAGGTCGATCAGGGATACCGCCACCACGATGACGATGACGATGGCGGCGGTCTGACCGTACTGGAAACCCTGCATGGACTCGAACAGCTGCTGGCCGATGCCGCCGGCGCCGATCAGGCCCAGCACCGTCGCCGCCCGGGCGTTCGATTCGAAACGATAGAGCGCATAGGACGTCCACAGGGGCGCGACCTGCGGCATCACCCCCCAGACCACCTCGTGCAGGGGGCCGGCGCCCACGGCGCGAACCCCTTCCACGGGGCGCGGGTCGATCGCTTCGACGGCCTCGGAGAACAGTTTGCCCAGAACGCCGCAGGTGTTGATGGTCAGGGCCAGCACGCCCGGAAACGGCCCCAGGCCCACCGCCACCAGGAAGATGGTCCCGATGACGAGATCGGGCACCGCGCGGAACAGGTCGAGCAGCCGCCGCACCGGCTGTTGCAGCCACGGCGGCGAGACGTTCCTGGCCGCCGCCAGGCCGAGCGGAATGGCCAGCAGCACCGCCAGGGTGGTGCCCCACAGGGCGATCTGCAGGGTCAGCCACATGTTGGCGACATACTGAGGCCACAGGCTGAAGTCGGGCGCCAGGAAGGCGCGGCCCATCTCGCGCATGTTGGCGGAGTTGGTGAACAGCAGCGGAAAGCGGTCCAGTTCGACCGCCTTGGCGCTGATCACCAGCAGGATCGCCACGCCGCCCCACACCAGCCAGTCGGCCATGCGCTGGCGCAAGGGGCGGATCGGCGGCGGGGGAACGGGAGGCGGGACGGTCGCGCTCATCAGGTCATCCGGCGGGGGCGGGGGGCGCCGCGGTCTGTCGCATGGTCCGGATGGCGTCGAGGTAGCTGTTGTCGGCCGGATTGAAGGCCGTGTAGTGCAGCTTGGCCATGATCTCGCGCTGGCGCACGCCTTCGGCCCCCGGCGCCTTGCCGTAGGTGGTGAAGAAGGTGCGGATCTTCGCCTTCAGCTCCGGCGGCAGGTCCTTGCGGTAGACGATGGCCGACTCCGGCAGGGGGGGAGATTCCCAGATCACCTGCACGTTCTGATACGCCCGGCGCGCCTCGGGCGCGCCGTTCATGGCGAAGTCCAGCCCGACCGAGTTGTTGGTCGATGCGTCCAGCACCCCGGCGCCGACCGAGAACAGGTTGGCGGCATGGGTGGCCGAGCGGACCACCTTGAAGCAGGTGGCGGGGTTGATGTTGCGCGGCCTGAACAGGAAGGCGTTGGGGGCGAGCGTGCCGCTGGTCGAGCGTGGGTCGCCCATGCCGAACGACAGGGTGCGGTCGCACTTCAGGATGCTGTCCAGGGTCTTGCCCGAGCACTTCTTGACGATCACCACCGAGGTGTAGGTGTCCTTGCCCTCCAGATCCTGGGTGCGGGCGAAGACCTCGCCGCTGGCGCGGTCCACCGTCTCCAGGGCGGGCTCGGCCGAGAACCAGCCCATCTGCACCTGGTTGAAGCGCATGGCCTGCACCAGGGCGGTGTAGTTCGAAGAAAAGAACGCCTTCACCGGCAGGCCCGTGGCCCTGGACAGGTCGTCTAGCATCGGGCGCCACAGGGGCTCGTAGGACGCCTGGTCTTCCGCCGACAGGATCGAGAAGGCCAGGGCGGTGGGCGCCCCGGCGGCCGCCGGGCCCGGCTTTTCCGCCGGCCCGCACCCCGCGAGCGCGACCAGGCTGGCCGCCAGCACGGCGGCGGGGGCGAAACGGCGGATCATGAGCCTCCTCCTTCCCCCGCGGGGCCCTGGTCCAGGGCGTCCTCGATCTCGGGGCCGTAGATGTCGATCAGAAGTTTGCGGTCGAGGCCCATCGCCGGGCCGTCGTAGACGATCCGGCTCGCGTGCAGGGCCACCACCCGGCTGCAATAACGGGTGGCGTATTCCACGTGATGCAGGGTGACGACAATGGTCATGCCGTCCTTCCGGTTCAGCGCCTGCAGGGCCTCCATCACCCGGCGGGCCGACACCGGGTCCAGCGAGGCCACCGGCTCGTCGGCGAGGACGGCCTCGGCGCCCTGGACCAGGGTGCGGGCGATGGCGCCGCGCTGTTGCTGGCCGCCCGACAGGGTGGCGGCCCGCTGGCCGGCGTAGTCGGCCACGCCCACCCGGGCCAGGGCCTCCATGCAGCGGCGCTTCTCGTCGGCCGGCCACAGGCCGAGCAGGCCGCGCCAGGCGGGCGTGCGGGCCAGGGCGCCGATCATGGCGTTGGAGAACAGGGTCAGCCGCCCGACCAGGTTGAACTGCTGGAAGATGAAGCCCACCCGGGCGCGAATCTGGCGGACGTCGGCGCTGATGCGGCCGTCCTCCTGCACCGGCAGGCCGAACGCCGTGATGCGGCCGGAGCCGGCGTCGATGGGGACCAGCCCCGTCAGCGCCCGCAGCAGGGTAGACTTGCCCGACCCCGAGGGGCCGATCAGGGCGACCATCTCGCCCTTGTGGACAAGCAGGGACACCCCGTCGAGGGCGCGGCGAGCCCCGAAGGTCTTCGACACGTCGCGGGTTTCGAACACGACTTCGGCGGGCATGGGTGTGAGCAGCGATCCTGGTGGACGGTCAGCCGCCAACGGCGGGACTTACGCCCGGCAGGTCAACTATTTTATGACACGCCGCCTCAGGTGGCGCGGCCCGGCGGCCACAGTGGGCGTCGGGCGTGCGTCAGGGGCGCCTGATTCGCCGCTAGGTCTTTACATGGCGGGGGGAAATGCCTATCTGCGCATTCCCGGCGGACCCCGGAACAGTCGAAACGCTGCTAACGCCGGATCTGGGTCAACTTCATATGGGGGCTACGTGAATTGCGCACGTACCATACGCCCCTGGACCTGGTCCGTGAGCGGTCCCCCGAACGTCCGGTCGCACTTGTGCGTCCAGACGCGGTGGCCCTAGCAGCGACCTGGTTCCAGGAAAACTTCAAAGGCGACGTTCTCTACGCCGTTAAGGCGAACCCCTCTCCCTGGGTCATCGAGACCCTATGGGACAACGGGGTGCGCGCATTCGACGTGGCGTCCATTCCCGAGATCGAGCTGGTGGCCCAGTCGGCCCCTGGCGCCCGCATGGCCTTCATGCACCCGGTCAAGAGCCGGGCGGCGATCTCCAAGGCCTACTTCGACTATGGGGTGCGGACCTTCTCCCTCGACTGTCACGAGGAGCTGGAGAAGATCCTGGCCGCCACGGGGAACGCCAAGGACCTCAACCTGATGGTCCGTCTGGCCGTCGCCACCGAGGGCGCTGCCTACACCCTGTCGGGCAAGTTCGGCGTCTCGACCGACCAGGCCCCCTCGCTGCTGCTCGCCACCCGGCGGGCGACCGAGGATCTGATGGGCGTGGCCTTCCACGTGGGCTCGCAGTGCATGCGGCCGACCGCCTATCAGGCGGCCATGGCCCAGGCCTCCCGCGCCCTGGTCCGCGCCGGCGTCTTCGCCGACGTGGTCGACGTGGGCGGCGGCTTCCCGTCGGTCTATCCGGGCATGACCCCGCCGGCCCTCGAGGACTATGTCGACTCGATCCATCGCGGTTTCGAGGAGATGAAGGTCCACGAGACCACCGAGCTGTGGTGCGAACCCGGCCGGGCGCTGGTGGCCGAAAGCTCGTCGATCCTGGCTAAGGTCGAGCTGAGGAAGGGCGACGCCCTTTATCTCAACGACGGGTCCTACGGCTCGATGTTCGACGCCACCCACGCCAAGTGGCCGTTCCCGGTCAAGCTGGTGCGTCCCGATCAGGACGAGGTCGCGGTCAATGACGGCGAGCTGAAGCCGTTCCGCTTCTACGGCCCGACCTGCGACTCCATCGACCACATGCCGGGCCCGTTCTGGCTGCCGGCCGATGTGGACGAGGGCGACTATGTCGAGATCGGCATGCTGGGCGCCTACGGCGTGGCCATGAACACCCGCTTCAACGGCTACGGCGACACCGAGACCGTCGAGGTGGGCGATGCGCCCATGGCCTCGATGTACGGCCTGGCCAAGCGGACCATCTCGACGCCCCGGCAGGCGGAGGAGAGCTCCGTCGTCAGGTTGTCGCGCGCCCGTCGTAAGCGTCGTCGGAAGTAGCCGCACAGGCGATTTGAAACTAAAAGCGCGCGTCCCCGCTTCTGCGAGCGGGGGCGCGCCCCTTTTCGCTCTCGCCCGTCGCACCGTCCGGGCTTGAGCTGGTTTTGAGACGGGCGATCACCCCAAAGGGAAACCTCGAAGATGAACGCTCCCGTCCAATCCAACACCAAGGCCGAGCTGCTCGCCAATGTCGTCCAGCACGTCGACATCACGTCCTTCGACGCCCGGCCGGTGATCGACGCCATGCGCGGCATGAGCTTTTCGTCGCGCGACACCGCCCGCGCCGCCGACATCTTCTCCATGGCCATCGAGGACCAGGCCTGCTCGCCCTGGCTGATCCTGGCCGGCTCGACCTCGGCCGGCGGCTGCATGGACGTCTACCGCGACATGGTGAAGTTCGGCATGGTCGACGCGGTGGTCGCCACCGGCGCCTCGATCGTCGACATGGATTTCTTCGAGGCCCTGGGCTTCAAGCACTATCAGGCCGCCGGCCCCGTCGACGACAACGTGCTGCGCGAGAACTACATCGACCGCATCTACGACACCTATATCGACGAGGAGGAGCTGCAGGCCTGTGACCACACCATCCTGCAGATCGCCAACCGTCTGGAGCCGCGCGGCTATTCCAGCCGCGAGTTCATCTGGGAGATGGGCAAGTGGCTGTCGGAGGGCAACGCCAAGAAGCCGGGCAGCCTGATCCAGACCGCCTACGAGGAAGGCGTGCCGATCTTCTGCCCGGCCTTCGTCGACTCGTCGGCCGGCTTCGGCCTGGTCAAGCACCAGAAGGAGCGGGCGGCCGCGGGCCAGCCCTACATGATGCTCGACGCCATCGCCGATTTCCGCGAGCTGACCGACATCAAGATCGCCGCGGGCGTCACCGGCCTGTTCATGGTCGGCGGCGGGGTGCCCAAGAACTTCGCCCAGGACACGGTGGTCTGCGCCGAGATCCTCGGGGTCGAGGCGGAGATGCACCGCTACGCGGTCCAGATCACCGTCGCCGACGTCCGCGACGGGGCCTGCTCGTCCTCGACGCTCAAGGAGGCCGCCTCCTGGGGCAAGGTGCAGACCACCCACGAGCAGATGGTCTTCGCCGAGGCCACCACGGTGGTGCCGCTGATCGCCTCCGACGCCTACCATCGCGGCGCCTGGAAGACCCGCGAGAAGCGCCGCTGGGCCAAGCTGTTCGGCAAGTGAGCGAGGCGGCGTTTGCCGACCGACTCATCCCCGCGAAGGCGGGGATCCAGACCTAGCGGAGGGGCCGGAGCGATCCGGCCCTTTTTCTTGGCTCCACCATTGGGTCGGATGGGGGGAGATGTGTCTAGCCCACGGCCGCCAGGGGCTCGGGCTCGATGGCGGGGCTGCGGCTCTTCGAGATCAGCCGTGCGAACAGCCAGCCTCGGACATAGGCGTTGGTCTTCTTGGCCATCTTGGTCGGCAGGCGGTTGAAGGCGTGGGGGGCCTCGGGGGCGATCACCACCTCGGCGTTGAGGCTGGCGCTTCGCCACTGGTCCACCAGCATCAGCGTGTCGTCGAGCAGCGGATCGCGCTCTCCCACCAGGAACAGGGCCGGCGGCAGGCCGGTGAGGTCGGCGTAGAGGGGCGACAGGGCTGGGTCGCGCCGTTCCTCGGCCGTCAGGTTGGGCATCAGCTTGGCCAGGGCCTCGGCCAGGGTGGGCCCATGCAGCACCAGGGTGTCGGCCCCGGCGGCGCACAGGCTGGGCGTGCCGCACAGGTCGTAGCAGCCGTAGAACATCACCGCGCCCATGATCGGCGAGAGGTCGACGCCCCGGCCGCGCAGGCGGATCAGGGTCGAGGCCACCAGGTGGGCGCCGGCCGACTCGCCGCCCATCAGCACGGCGTCGGCCCCGAACTCCTCGTCCATGGCCTCCAGCACCCAGGCCGTGGCCGTTTCGCAGTCGTCCAGGGCGTTGGTCACCGCGTCGCGCAGGGTCACCCGATAGTCGACGCTGACCACCGCCACGCCGCAGGTCTTGACGATCTCGGCGTTCAGGCCGTCGTCCATGCGGGCGTTGCCGAGGACCCAGGCCCCGCCGTGGATATCGACATAGACCCCGCGGCATGGGCCGACGGGGCGCAGGATCCGCACCATGGCCTCGCGGCCCAGGGCCTCGACCTTGCGCTCCTCTACCGTGATGCCGACGCGGCGGAAATTGGGGCTGGGCAGGGCCTGCGACAGGCGCAGCGCCCCGTTCAGCACGGCGACGTCCCAGGCGGTGCGCAGGGGCATACGCGGCGTCGAGGCCAGCAGCCGGTTGACCCTGCGGGCCTCCGCCACCTCTTCCTCCTCGAACCTCAGGGTCATCGCGTCTCCTCCATGAGACTAACGCGAAGCTTGTCGACTGGTTCGTGAGCTTAGCTTTTAGGGATGACCGTTGGCTGAACGGGCCGCGTTCATGAGGATCAGAACACCTTCCCTGGCCCGGTCGCCGCGTAGAGGTCGGTGCGGCGGTCGCGGAAGAAGCCCCAGGCGGCCCGGTGGGTGTGGAGGAAGTCGAGGTCGAACGTCGCCGTCAGCACACCCTCCTCGCCGCGCTCGAAGCTGTCCACCAGGTCGCCACGGTGGTCGGCCAGGAAGGACGAGCCATAGAAGTTCTGCCCCCCGCCGGCGCCGGGCTCCAGGCCGATGCGGTTGGCGGCGGCGACCGGGATGACGTTGGCCACGGCGTGGCCCTGCATCACCCGGCGCCACGGATCGCGGGTGTCGAGGCTACTGTCATGCGGCTCCGAGCCGATGGCGGTGGGGAACAGCAACACCTCGGCGCCCATCAGGGTCATGGCCCGGGCGACCTCCGGGTACCACTGGTCCCAGCAGATGCCGACGCCGACGCGGCCGAACCGGGTGTCCCAGACCTTGAAGCCGGTGTCCCCGGGACGGAAATAGTACTTCTCCTGGTAGCCCGGGCCGTCCGGGATGTGGCTCTTGCGATAGACCCCGAGCGGAGAGCCGTCGGCGTCCAGCATGACCAGGCTGTTGTAGTAGTGCGGCCCGTCGCGCTCGTAGATCGAGACCGGGATGACCACCCCGAGCTCGGCCGCCAGGGGCGCCATGGCCAGGACGCAGGGGTGCTCGCGCCACGGGTGGGCGGTGGCGAACCAGCGCTCTTCCTGGGTGACGCAAAAATAGGGGCCCTGGAACAGCTCGGAGGGCAGGACGACCTGGGCGCCCTTGGACGCCGCCTCCTTCACGAACTCGGCGGTGCGGGCGATGTTGTCGTCCATGTCCAGCCCGTACGCGGTCTGGATCACGCCGAGCGTCAGATTGCGTGCCATCAGGCGGGCTCCTGCTGGGTGATGCAGTGGAACGACCCTCCGCCGGAGAGCAGGGCGTTGGACGGTAGGCCGATCACCTTGCGTTCCGGGAACAGGGCGGCCAGGGCGTCCAGCATATAGGCCTGTCCCCGCTCGCCGTAGGTCGGGGCGATCACCGCCTGGTTGGCGATGACGAAGTTCATGTGCGAGGCGGGGACGACCTTGCCGTCGTCGTCGGTCACCCGGCCCGGCGATGGGATGCGGCGCACCTGCAGCCCCGCGCCGCGGGCGTCGCGAAAGCCAGCCAGCAGGCGGGCGGCGTCGTCGAACACCCCGGCGTTGGGGTCGTCGCGGCCCACCGCCATCGGGCAGGCCACCACGCCGGGCGCGACGAAGCGGGCTAGGTTGTCGACGTGGCCGTCGGTGTGGTCGTTCTTCAGGCCGTCGCCCAGCCACAATACCTTCTTGTAGCCGAGCGCGCCGGCCAGGGCGGCTTCCGCCGCGGCTTCTGTCCAGCCGGGGTTGCGGTTGGGGTTGAGCAGGCACTGACGGGTGGTCAGCACCGTACCAAAGCCGTCGCCGTCGAGGGCGCCGCCTTCCAGCACGAAGTCGTGGTCGGTGCGGGGCGCGCCGGCGGCGGCGGCGAGCTGCTCGGCCACCGTCTCGTCGAATTCGAGCTGGTACTTGCCGCCCCAGCCGTTGAATCTGAAAGCCATAGCGGCCTGATGCTCGCCCTCCTTGACGAAGATCGGGCCGGTGTCGCGCAGCCAGATATCGCCGAACTGGCCGCGCACGATCTCCACGCTGGTATCGGTCAGCAGGGCCCGCGCGGCGGCCTCGGCGTCGTCTCCCATCACCAGCAGGCGCACGCGCTCCGCGCCCGGGCCGGCGAGGGCGCGCGCAAGGTCGGCGACCTCCTTCTGCGCGGGCGCCAGCTTGTCTTCCCACAGCTCGCCGTGGCTGGGGAAACCCACCCACATCGCCCGGTGTGCAGACCACTCGGCCGGTACAGCTCGGCTCATGGCGACAAAGCCCTTCCGCAAAAGCCGGCGAAGGTGGGCGCCGCCTGACCTTGCGTCAAGATCGCCGCCCGCTCGCCCAAAAAAGAAAGGGCGGCCCGTGAAGGCCGCCCCTCCCCTAGATCCAAGCCCGAAAGCCTAGAACTCGGTGTGCAGGCTCACCTGATAGGTGCGCGGCGAGCCGGGCTGGTAGGTCGGCGACGAGGCGGACGAACCGGGCAGGGCGATGGCGTTCGACCGGGTGCTGATCGAGCCGAGGTAGCGCTCGTCGAACAGGTTGGTGGCGTTGATCTGCAGGTAGCTGTTCTTCATCCCGCGCCAGGCGGGGATGTTGAAGCGCAGGTCGAGGTCGGCCACCACATAGCTCGGCACGCTCTCGTCGTTCACGTCGGTGGAGAAGCGCTTGCCGACGTACTTGGCCTGGAAGCCGATGGAGAACCACTCGATCGGCTGCCACTCGGCGCGGCCGCCGAAGGTCCAGTCCGGCACTTCCGGCAGCTTCTTGCCCTTGGCCGGGAGGATGTTGTTGGCGGCCACGCCGGTCCGGATGTCGCCCTGGACCTCGCTGTCGCTGTAGGAGGCGTTGGCGTAGAGGGTGACGGTCTCAATCGGCTGGACGCCGATCTGGCCGTCGAAGCCCCACTGGTGGACGTCGCCGACGTTGCGGTCGAGGTAGATGTTCAGGTTTTCGTCGAAGGCGCTGGTGATGCGGTTCTTGAAGTTGATCTTCCAGACCGCCGCCTGGGCGACGATCGGGCCGCGGTTGTAGCGCAGGCCGACGTCGAAGGCGTCGGTGGTTTCCGGAACGGCGTTGGGCGTGCTCAGGCTGCCGTCTGCGTTGCGGATAACGGTGTAGAGGTTGTCCGTCCGGGGCAGGGAGATGCCCTTGGCGTAGTTGCCGTACATCACCACGGCGTCGGTCAGGTTGTAGCCGATGCCGACGTTGGGAAGGGTCTTGTTGAAGTCCCGTTCGAACGCGAACGGGGGGACGTACACGGTCGTCACGCCAGCGAAGGTGACATTGCCGTTGGCCGCGGTGGTGGCGACCGGCTCGGTGGTGCAGCGGACATTGCTGGACGCGTTCTGCGTGTAGCAGAACTGGTTCACTTCACGCTTGAACTTCGGGAAGCGGACGCCGAGGTTGACGTTCAGCTTGTCCTCGAAGAACTGGCCGCGGTACTCGGCGGCGAACTGGTCGAGCCGGGCCACCGAGTAGCGGTCGCGGAAGCGGATCGAGGCGCCGTCGGCCGCCAGGACCTTCTGGCCCTGGCCGTCCTTGCCGCCGAAAACGTTCAGCGGGTTGCCGAACTGGTCGAGGTAGCCGTAGTCGCCGGTCTGGCGGTGTTTGCCCTTGTCCAGGGTGTAGGCGACCCGGACGCGGTGGTCTTCGTTCAGGTCGTAGATCAGCGAGGTGTTGAGGCCGTAGCGGCGGGTGTTGGTTACGCTGGGCGTGAAGAACCGCATGGTGTCGAGCAGGTCGCCGTCGCCGTTCAGGTCGACGCCGGCAGCGGTCGAGCGCCCGCGCAGACGGCCGTCGCTCTCGCGCTGGACGTCAGAGGAGAAGCTGTTCAACTGGGTGCCGCCGTCGGCGAGGACGTACTGGAACGAAGGGTCGACGGTCAGGCGCAGCTTGTCGAAGATGCGGAAGCTGGACTGGCCGCGGATGTTGCCGGTGTTCGACGGGTTGACCTGGCGGCCATGGTAGTTGGTGCAGAAGGCGTCCGAGCTGGCGACGCCGGGGCTCGACTGGACCGCCAGCGGGCAGGTCTCATCGAAATCGTACCGGCGGCCGAAACGGTTGTAATCGGCCAGCGACATGCTGCGGTAGTTGTTGTTGCGGTTGCGGTTGTAGTGAGCCGCCACGCTGATGAAGTCGTCGCCGCCGAGGGGCTGATAAATCTTGGCGTTGAACTGCTGCTTGGTCAGTTCGCCCGGGCCGCGCCACTTCTCATAGTTCTGGTAGGAGCCGGCGACGAACAGGCGGGTGCCCCAGGGGCCGAAGGCGCCGCTGTCGATCATGGCAAAGACGCGCTTGTAGTCGTTGCTGCCGAGCGAGGTGTTGAACATCAGCCCCGGGTCAGCCGTGGGGCGGCGCGACGAGATGGCGATGGTACCGCCGCTGGCCGAGGCCGTCGGGCTGTCGACGTCGGTGGTGCCCTGGTTGACGCTGGCCTGGGCGATGATCTCGGGGTCGAACAGCTGGTTGGTGTAGACGGCGTAGTTGCCGGTGTCGTTCAGCGGGATGCCGTCAAGGGTCAGCGCCACCCGGTTGCCGTCGAAGCCGCGCAGGCGGATGTTGCCGCCCGACGAGCCGTAGGGGTCGTTGTTGGTGAAGTTCAGGCCCGGGACAGCGATGCTGAGCGACTGCAGCACGGTCTGGCCGGAGGACTGGGTCTGCAGGAACTGATTGGTGATGGTGGACCGCGTCTTTGGCGCGGTCTCGGCGACGATCACGCCCTCTACGGACCGGGGTCCGTTGGCGGCGGTCACGATGATCTCTTCGATCTGCTGCGAGCCGGTCGATTGGGCCCAGGCGCCGCTGGCGCCCAGCAGTCCGCCGATGAGCGCGGTTGTAGCCAGCCAAGTGGCTTTGGTGGTGGTCATTGGAGATCCCCTTAAAACTTCCGCGCGCGTTTTTTCCACGCTGCGCGTTTGTCCAGGCCCTATCCCCCCACCTAGAAGGTCGGATGACCCTTTCTTGAAGGTCTCGTGACAGGCCGGCGGCTGGATATATGACAGTGCGCGTCCCGGCGGCGCCCGCGCTATGGTCGCGGGCAGCCGATGCAGCCTCGACTGTTGCTGCGGTGCATCATTTCGAGGGCGTGGTGAGTCAGGCGGCGTTGGACAGTTCGGCGGGCAGGGGGTGGGCGACGCCGCTGACCCTCGCCGCCGTGGTCGTGGCAAGCCTGACCGCGGTCCGGCTGGTGGTGCTGTTCGCCGCGCCGCTCGAACTCTATCCGGACGAGGCGCAGTACTGGGCCTGGTCGCGGGACCTGGCCTTCGGCTACGTCTCCAAGCCGCCCGTCGTCGCCTGGTTGATCCACTTGACCACCGCCATCGGCGGGGACGCCGAGCCGTGGGTGCGCCTGTCGGCGCCCTTGCTGCACGCGGGGGCGGCGATGGCCCTGCAACGGGCGGGGGCCCGGCTCTACGACGGCTGGACCGGGTTCTGGGCGGCGGCGATCTACAGCCTGATGCCGGGGGTTCAACTGTCGGCCGGGGTGATCGCCACCGACGCGCCCCTGCTGTTCTTCCTGTCCCTGGCCCTGTGGGCCTACGCCGGCTTCATCCAGGCGCCGTCCGGGCGGCCTCGTCTGGGCTGGGCCGGGGCGCTGGGGGCCGCTCTGGGCCTTGCGCTGCTGTCCAAGTACGCGGCCGCCTATTTCGCCGCTGGCCTCATCCTCCACGCTGTCGCCGACGCCCGCGCGCGCGCGTCCTGGGGCCGGGGCGAAGCGCTTGCCGCGATCGGCGCCTGCCTCCTGTTCCTGGCCCCCAACCTGGCGTGGAACGCCGGCCACGGCTTCGCCACCCTGGAGCACCTGCTGGCCAACACCGACTGGCTGCCCGACCCGGACGAGGGGGCGCAGGCCCCGCCCCTGCTCAGTCTCGACCTGCGGCAGACCCCGGGCTTCTTGGCCTCCCAGCTCGTCGTTTTCGGGCCGATTCCCTTCGTGGTCCTGGCCGCAGGCGCGGTGGTGCTCGCCCGGCGGCGGCGGCTGCAGCCGGCGGACCGGCTGCTGCTGGCCTTCGTCCTGCCGCCGCTGGTCGTGGTGACCGTCCAGGCCGTGCTCGCCCGGGCCAACGCCAACTGGGCCGGCGCCGCCTATGCGCCGGGGGCCGTGCTGGTCGCCGCCTGGCTGGTGCGCTGGCGGGCGCGAGGATGGCTCGGCGCGACGGTGGCGCTGCAGGGCCTGGCCGCCGGGCTCTTCCTTGCGGCGGCCGTCTGGCCCGCCTTGGCCGACCGCATCGGCCTCGCCAACAGCTTCAAGCGGGTCCGCGGCTGGGATGCTTCGACCCGGGCGGTGCTGGCGAGGGCCCAGGCCGAGACGCAGGGCAAGGCCGGGTTGACCGCCATCGCCGTCGACGACCGCTTCTTGTTCAACGCCATGGCCTACTATGGCCGGGCCTATTTCGCCGGGCCGGAGGCGGCTCCCCTGACCATGTGGATGCGCCGGCCCACGGCCAACACCCAGGCCGAGCGCGAGGCCCCCCTGACCCGCGCCCTGGGCGGGCGCGTGCTCGCCGCCAGCCTGGACGACGTCTATCTGGACGAAATGCGGGGGGACTTCCGCCGGGCCGGAGCACCGGCTGTCGCTGTCATCCCCCTCGACGCCGCGCGCCGCCGCCGGATCTCGATGTTCATCGGCGAGACCCTGGCGCCTGCTCCCCGCGACCGCCGCACCGGCCTTCCCGTCAGGCTCGGGGCCGGGCTTGCGGCTCCTGGGCTTGCGTCTAATGTCCCCGCCGCGACGGACCGGTAGGGGGCTCGATGGCGGTAAGGATGAGCGGCGCCCGGATGATCGGGGCCGGGCTGGCGGGACTGGGCGGGGCCCTGGCCTGGCCGCTCGGCCGCTGGCACGGGCTGCGCATGCGCGCCGAGCTGGCCTCTAGGGCCGCCCCGACCTACCGATTGCCGACCGGCCATGGGGCGCTCGCCTTCCGCTGCTCCAGCGCCGAGGCGGTCAAGGCCGCCGCCCGCTTCGTCTACGACGAGCCGGAGACCGTGTGGTGGATCGACCATGTGGTCCAGGCCGGCGACTGCGTCTGGGACGTGGGCGCCAACGTGGGGCTCTACGCGCTCTACGCCGCCCAGCGCCTGGGAGAGGGCGGAGCGGTGATGGCCTTCGAGCCGGCGGCGGACAACTACGCGGCCCTGACCCGCAATGTCGCCCTGAACCCCACGGCCGCCAAGGTCAGCTGCTTCTGCCTGGCCCTGTCGGACGAGACCCGGGCGGCCGAGCTGCACCTGACCAGCCAGGACGCCGGCCGCGCCGCCCACGTCTTCGGCCACGCCGACGAGGGGCTGACCGCCGAGGCGCGGCCCCACACCCAGACCGCCCTGGGCTTTTCGGCCGACACCTTCGCCGCCCTGTTCAAGGTGCGCCGTCCCGACCACGTGAAGATCGACGTCGATTCCATCGAGGAGCGCATCGTCCGCGGCGGGGCGGAGACGTTCGCGGGGGCCCGTTCGCTGATCGTCGAGATCAACATCGGCGAGAGCGGCGCTGGTCATAAGGAGAGCCTGCGCCGGGCCATCGCCGACCTCGGCTTCACCGAGCACGCCGAGACCAGCGCGAGGTTCCCCGACCGGCGTAACCGGATTTTCGTGCGGGGTTGAGCGACCGCGTTCACAGCGCCGACGCCTGAAGCCGGGAGCGCCAAAGCGCCTGGCGCTTCTTCAGCTCGTCCAGGCGGGAGATCTCCGGGAAGTCGTCTCGGAGGCGCTCCAACTCCTCGAACCTGAACGCCTCTTCGCCATGCCGCCCCCATGCCGCCTGCAGCGACGGATACGGGCTGGTTCCCAGTCTGAGCGTGAACCACAATCCGTTCCGTTGGGTGTCAACATGGCGGCTGTGGCCGACCCAGGCTTCCCCCGTCGCCGTGCAAACGACCGCATAGACTCCCAAGGCGGGCTTGCGATCCTTGTAGGCGGCGATGGCGGCCTTTCGATCTTGCCGGTCCATGACTTCTTCTCCATTTTCACCCGGGTGATATAGCGCGACATTTATACCCGGGTAAATATGGCTGGCAAGGCGACGGAAATTTTGGATAGCGACGTTCCGGTCGCTTCCTTCGTGCTGTTCGCTGGTCCCGTCCGGGTCGCGGCCGGCGCCCTGCCCGAGGTGGCGGCGGCGGCCAAGCGCGTACGGGACGAGGATCCGTTCGCGGTGATCGTCGTGTTTGACCGCGAGACCGCCGAAGTGGTGGACCTGGACCTGCGGGGCGACGAGCAGGACGTGATCGCCCAGCACACGCGCCCCGAGACGTCCGCCGCCAAGCGGGGACGACCCAAGCTCGGCGTGGTCTCGCGGGAAGTGACCCTGCTGCCGCGCCACTGGGACTGGCTCGCGCGGCAACCCGGCGGCGCTTCCACGACCCTCCGCCGGCTTGTCGAGGCGGCCCGGAAGGCCGACGCCGGGGCCGCGCAAGCGCGCTCGGAAGCGGCTTACCGGTTCATGTCGGCCATGGCCGGTGATCGTCCAGGCTTTGAGGAGGCCGCACGCGCCCTATTCGCCGGGGACCGTCCCCGTCTGACCGCCTTGCTCTCGCAGTGGCCGGCGGACGTCGGCGACGAAGTCTTGAGTTTCCTCGGTCGCCAGCCGGCCGAGAGCGTGAGCTCATAAGCGCGGGCGGTCAGACCTCCTCCACCCCCTCAGGCGACCGCGCCCGCCGTCTTAGCCACAGCACCCCCAGCAGGTCGGACGCCGACACGACCAGGCGCCCGAAGTTGGTATATTTCGACGCCCCGGTGGTGCGGGCGCGGTGGCCGACGTCCTCGAAGGCGACGGAATAGCCTTCGCGCAGCATCAGGGCCGGCAGGTAGCGGTGCATGTGGTCGAAGTAGGGGAGGCGCAGGAACGCCTCGCGGCGGAAGGCCTTGAGCCCGCAGCCAGTGTCGTCGGCCTGGTCGTCGAGCAGCCGCTTGCGGACCCCGTTGCCGAAGCGCGAGGCCAGGCGCTTGGCCTGGCTGTCCTGCCGCTTGACCCGCCGCCCGCCGACGAGGCCCAGGCTGTCCGGGCCCGCCAGCAGTCGGCGCACCAGGGCCGGGCCGTCGGCGGGGTCGTTCTGGCCGTCGCCGTCAAGGGTTACGATCACCGGGCCGCGCGCCGCCAATACGCCGCTGCGCACCGCCCGGCTCTGGCCGGCGTTGCGGGCATGGGCCAGCACCCGCAGCGACGGCAGTTCGGCCTTCAGCGCCTGGAGCCCGGCTTGGGTGCCGTCGCGGCTGGCGTCGTCGACGAAGATGATCTCGTGCGGGACGCCCGCGAAGGCGGCGGCGATCTCGCGCGCCAGCGGTCCGGCCGCGCCCTCCTCGTCGCGCACGGGGACCACGACGGATATCTCGGGAGAGGCGGCGGCGGGCATGGCGCCGTCTTAACCGCTTTCGCGGCCGGGTGGGAGTGCGCGCCTGGCGCCGGGCCGTGCTAGCTTCGCCGCATGGTTTCTGAGCTCGGCCAAGGCCTTCCGTCCCGCCTCTTCCATCGTCTGCGCGTCCTGGCCTCTCCGGTCGCCGTCGACCGCATGGCCCGCGGCTGGCGCGGACCGCTGCTAGCGGCCCTGGTGGTGCTGGTCGCCGCCCTGCCCGGCGCCCTGCGCATTCCCGTGCTCGACCGGGACGAGGCCCGCTTCGCCCAGGCCACGACCCAGATGCTGGAGACCGGCGACTATGTGAACATCCGCTTCCAGGACGCGCCGCGCGACAAGAAGCCGGTCGGCATCCACTGGCTGCAGGCGATCAGCGTCAAGCTGGTCTCCTCGGTGGAGAAGCGCGAGATCTGGGCCTACCGCCTGCCCTCGCTGGCCGGCGCCATGCTAGCCGCCGCCGCCTGCGCCTGGGGCGCGGCCGCCGCCCTGGGCCCCCGGGGTGGGCTGGTGGCGGGGTCGATCCTGGGCGCGAGCTTCTTGCTCTCCAGCGAGGGGATCGTCGCCAAGACCGACGCGATGTTGTGCGGGGCCGTCGCCCTGTCGATGGCCGCCCTGTTCCGCCTCTACCTCGCGTCGCGCGACGGGCCGCCCGCGCCGCGATGGACCCGGCTGCTGTTCTGGTCCGGCCAGGCCCTGGCGGTGGCGGTGAAGGGGCCGATCGGGCCGATGGTGGCGGTCCTCGCCGTGTTCGCCCTGTGGGGCGCCGACCGCAAGGCCGGCTGGCTGAAGCGCCTGGGGTGGGTGTGGGGACCGGTGCTGGTCCTGGCCGTGATCGGGCCGTGGGCGATGGCCATCACCGTCGCCACCGACGGCCGGTTCTGGGCTGAGGCCGTGGGCGGCGACCTGGCGCCGAAACTCGCCGGGGCTCACGAGAGCCATGGAGCGCCGCCGGGGCTGCACCTGCTCTTGTCGCCCCTGCTGTTCTTTCCGGCCTGCGTGCTCCTGCCCGCGACCCTCGTCTGGGGCTGGAGGAACCGGGCCGAGCCCTTTGCGCGCTTCGCCCTGGCCTGGCTGATCCCGGCATGGCTGGTGTTCGAGATCGCCCCGACCAAGCTCGTCCACTACCCGCTGCCCCTCTACGGCGCCCTGGCCTGGCTGGCGGCCGGCGCGCTCACCACGCCGATGGGGGTGTGGAGCCGGCGCCTCGGCGCTGTGCTGTCGCTGCTCGCCGGCGGGGTGTTCGCCGCCGCCTGCCTCTGGGCGGCGGCCGAGTACGGCGGCGGGGCGGCCAAGGCGTGGGGGCTGGTCTGCGCCGTCCTGATCCTGGCCGCCGGCGCCGCCGGGGCCCTGGGCGCCTGGAGAAACCATATGCGCGCCGGGCTGGCTGCTGCGGGAGCCTTGGGCGTGGCCGGCCACGCTGTCCTCGGCGGCGCCGTCCTGCCGTCTCTGGACGCCCTGTGGGTGTCGGATCGGGCCGCGGCGGCCCTGGCGCGCGAGGGCGTCAATCCCCGCGACGGCCTCACCCCGGGGCCCGTCGCCGTGGCCGGTTACGCCGAGCCCAGCATCGTCTTCGCCCTCGGGGCCGAAACCGAGCTGAAGGGGGCGGCCGAGGCGGTGAGCGCCCTGGCCGACGGGCGCCCCGCCCTGGTCGAATCCCGCCAGGCGGCGGCGTTCCGCGAGGCCGCCCAGGCGGCGGGGCTGGCCGCCGAGCGTGTCGGCGAGGTCAGGGGCTTCGACTATTCGGAGGGCGACCCGGTCGCCCTGTCCCTGTGGCGTGCGGCTCCCGGGGCGGGGGCGGACTCGGAGGCGCCCGAGCCCCCTAGTCGCGCGCCGGGCGTCGCCGCAGACCCGCCCGCGCCACCGACACCGCCAGGATGACGGGCGTCAGGACCAGGGCGGCGACCTTCTGACCGGCCGTATCGGCCCGCTTGCGGAAGAAGCGGGCGAGGCCGAAGCCCTTGTTCAGCTCGATCAGCAGCGGCGCGCGCCGGGCTGTCGAGCCCAGGTGCAGCACCCGCGCCTGGGGCTGGAACAGCACGGTCCCGCCCGCGCGGCGCACCCGCCAGCACAGGTCGATGTCCTCGACATGCAGGAAATAACCCTCGTCGAAGCCGCCCAGCGCCGTGAAGTCGGTGCGCGTCATGGCGAAACAGGCGCCCGACACCGTCGGCGTCGCGACCGGACCGCTCGGGACCGCCTCGTCCTGGTGGTGGATCTCGAACCGCTTGAGGCCCGGCAGCCGCCCAGCCAGCTTGGTCAGGCTCAGCAAAGCGCTGGCCGGGGTGACCTCGCCGCGTCGGCCGCCGCGCTGTTCGGTGCCGTCGGTGTTCATCATCCGCGCCCCGACCAGGCACGGTGACCGCGCCGGGTCGAGCGCCGCCTTCAGGGCCGCGATACAGCCGTCCTCCAGGAAGGCGTCCGGGTTGAGGAAGACCAGCACCCGGCCATGGGCGGCCGCGGCGCCGAGGTTGGCGCCGCGGGCGAAGCCGACGTTGCCGTGGCCCCGCAGCACGGTGACGCGGGCGTCGGCCTCCACCGCCGTCATCACCGCCGCCTCGTCGGTGGCCGAGCCGTTGTCGACCAGCACGAACTCGCCGACCTCGTCCCCGGCCAGGACCCGGCGCAGGCTTTCGGCCAGCGCCGGGCCGGTGCGGTAGACGACCATCACCACCGAGACCTCGACCCCCTGGAGGGGGGGCCGAAGCGGCGGGCCGTCTCCGTCTGGCCGGTTCAGGGCGTTCATGCCGCCGGGGCCGCCTTCCGCTTCAGGTCGGGGGCCAGGGCCTCATGGCCAAGGACCGCCACGGCCTCGTCGAGGCTGACCACCGACTGATACTCCTTGCCGAAGCGGCGCAGGGCCAACTGGCCGGTCTCGGCCTCCTTGCGGCCGACCACGGCGATGACCGGGACCTTGGTCAGACTGTGCTCGCGGATCTTGTAGTTGATCTTCTCGTTGCGGGTGTCGACCTCGACCCGAAGGCCCGCGGCGCGCAGCCTCAAGGCTGCTTCCTCCGCATACTCGTCGGCGTCGGAGGTGATGGTGGCCACGACCACCTGCACCGGCGCCAGCCACATGGGGAAGGCCCCGCCGTAGTTCTCGATCAGGATGCCGAGGAAGCGCTCGAAGGTGCCCAGGATCGCCCGGTGCAGCATCACCGGCCGCTGCTTCGAGCCATCTTCGGCGACATATTCGGCGTCGAGCCGCTCGGGCAGGACGAAGTCGAGCTGCAGGGTGCCGCACTGCCAGGTCCGGCCGATGGCATCGCTCAAGTGATATTCGATCTTCGGCCCGTAGAAGGCGCCTTCGCCCGGTAGCATCTCGACCTGTTCGACGCCGGCTGCCTTGGCCGCCCGCTCCAGCTTGGATTCGGCCAGGTCCCAGGTCTCGTCCGTGCCGGCGCGCAGCTCCGGCCGCAGGGCCAGCTTGACGCTGTGCAGCTCGACGTCGAGGTCCTGATAGACCGAGTGCAGCAACTCGACGAACTTGGTCGTCTCGCTCTCGATCTGGTCCTCGCGGCAGAAGATGTGGGCGTCGTCCTGCACGAAGCTGCGCACCCGCAGGATGCCGTGCAGGCCCCCCGACGGCTCATAGCGGTGGCAGGCGCCGAACTCGGCCATGCGCAGGGGCAGGTCGCGGTACGACTTCTGGCCGAAGTTGAAGATCTGCACGTGGCCGGGGCAGTTCATCGGCTTGACGGCCAGGGTCTCCCCTTCCTCCGTCTCGCAGGTGAACATGGCGTGGCCGAACTTCTCCCAGTGGCCCGACTTCTCCCACAGCACCTTGTCCAGCACCTGGGGCGTCTTGACCTCCTGGTAGCCGTCGATGTCGAGGCGGC
>DAICXL010000230.1:0-605 GCA_027312185.1 Caulobacterales bacterium
GGCCATCTCGCCGGCCGCCAGCCCTTCTAGAATTCCAGGACGATCTTGCCGAAGTGCTCGCCCCCGGCCATGGCCGCGAACGCCGCCCTCGCCTCGGTCCAGGCGAAGACCTTGTCCACCACCGGCTGAATATGGTGCAGTTCGATGGCCTTGCACATGGCCTCGAACATGTCCCGGGAGCCGACAAAGACGCCCTGCATCTTCGCCGCATTACCGATCAGGACGGCTGGATTGATGCCGGCGCCTCGCGCACGGGCTTGGCCCATTCCGGCGTCTGGCGATAATTGACCAGGTGATCCGCCCCCAGGGCCTTGGCCCGGGCGAGCTTCTCGTCGGAGGACGAGGTGATCAGCGCCCGCAGGCCGGCGGCCTTGGCGAACTGCAGGCCGAAGATCGACACCCCGCCGGTGCCTTGCAGCACGACGGTGTCGCCTGGCGACAGGTATGAGCCAGCAGGATTTTGCTCTCGAGATCGAAATGGATCGAACCTATTTTGGTGGCGTCGAACGCGGCGAGCGCAATGTGTCGATCGACAATATCGAGAGGATCGCGAAAGGGCTTGAAATCAGTCCATATCTGTTACTGATGGCGCCGGACTGAAAGGC
>DAICXL010000231.1:0-596 GCA_027312185.1 Caulobacterales bacterium
TGCGGCTTGGATACCGGCATAGTCCTCGCGCTTCGCCTTGTCGGCAAGCAGAACAAGGTCGGCAAGCTGGCTGGGTTCGCCCGCGACGGCGCTGCGCATCCGGGCGGCATCGATGGCGAGCGCAAAGTTTCCGACACCGACCTGGGCCAGGATCGCCCCGTCCAGCAGCGTCGGGTTGGCGGAATCGGCGAGGATCGCCTTGCCGAACCAGCCGGCTGCCGCGCGGAAGTCGTTCTCGCTTTCGGCGATCCGGGCAGCGAGATAGGCCCCGGTGTCGATGTCGCTATTGGCGTAAAGCGGATTACCCAGCGTCGCCGCCAGCGCAAGGGCGGTCAAGGAGATTCGGACAAGCTTTCGTGAGTCGCGCCCCTTGACGCGTCACATATTGGGGTAGTTCGGTCCGCCGCCGCCCATCGGGGTGGTCCAGACGATGTTCTGCGACGGGTCCTTGATGTCGCAGGTCTTGCAGTGGACGCAGTTCTGGAAGTTGATCCGAAACGTCGCGGCCGCGCCTTCGCCCAGCACTTCGTAGACGCCCGCCGGGCAATAGCGCTGCGCCGGTTCGGCGATCGCGTCGCGGGATCACGGAGAGGTTG
>DAICXL010000232.1:0-595 GCA_027312185.1 Caulobacterales bacterium
AACACTGAAACCCGCCGAAACGCAGCCCGCTGCTTACCTGCCGCTTACCTGATAAAACACTCGGCGGGCCAATCATCGCGTAAGTGGTTGAAATGATTGGCGCGCCCGACACGATTCGAACGTGTGACCTTTGCCTTCGGAGGGCAACGCTCTATCCAGCTGAGCTACGGGCGCAAGCCGTGGATGCTGGATAGCCGATCGCGCGGCGCGGGGCAACGAGGGAATTGCGACGCGGGCATGGCCCGAAGCCCCAGAGGCCACGGGATCGACCCACGCCGGGCGCGCCGCAGGTGCGGCTGTGACGAAGGCGTCCCGTCATATCCGCGCCGGTTCACGACAACCATGCCGCGCTCAGGCTGAAAAACACCCGCACCTGGCGTCAAGATTTCCCGAGCCAGCTCTGGACCGTGCTCATCACATGGCTCCAGTCCGTGCCCTTGCCGATCGCGAGCCCAGTGAGTACGCCGAGCGCCGCGAGCGTCAAAATCCTGAAGGTCCTCATCGCTCAGTCCACACCGGTGTGAGGGCATTCCGTCAGGACCTGCGCCCGCCTGCCCCCGGCGGAGGCGGCCCTCAGGCCTGATCCTACGGGACG
>DAICXL010000233.1:0-594 GCA_027312185.1 Caulobacterales bacterium
CCGCAGGCGCGGTTCAGCTGACCCTGGGTCAATCCGGCGGCGCGCGACAGGTCGGCGCCGGACAGGTTGGTCCCGATCAGCTTTGCGCCCGCGAAGTTCGCGCCTTGCAGATAGGCGCCGACGAAGCTGGCGTTGGTCAGGTCTGCGCCCGAGAAGTTGGAACTGGAGAAGACCCCGCCGTAGGCCTCGACGTCGCGCATGTCGGCGTTGGAGAAACGGGTGCGGTTCATCACGCTGAGGCAGGCGCGCGCCGGACAGGTTCAGGCCGCGCGCCTCAAGACCGGAGAAATCACCCTGGAACAGGTTGCAGCCGGCGCAGGATGCGCCGCGTTTCACGCTGGCGATCTGGCTGGCGTTCTGCGCCAGAACAGGGGTGGCGGCGGTCGCAAATACGGCGACGGCGATGGACAGGGCAGTCAGGCGGGACATGGGGTCGCTCCAGCGAAAACGTCGCGTGGCGGCACTCTAGAGCCCAGCCGTTAACTTAGCCCTGATCGCCGCCGTGAACCGCCCGGGCGTCTCCGCAGGTGTCGCAGACCCAGACGCCGCCGCGATTCTGCAGGCTGAAATCGCCGCAGGACGGACAGGCGACGG
>DAICXL010000234.1:0-594 GCA_027312185.1 Caulobacterales bacterium
ACCGCATAGCCGGCGTCGGCCAGGGCGCCCTTCAGCTGACGCGACAGGTCGGCGTCGTCTTCAACCAGCAGGACACGCATCGTCAGTCTTCTCCCACCACGCGGCCCGAGCGGGCGTCCACGCGAATATCAGCGACCCGCCCGCCGGGATATTCCCAGCGCACCACCACCGTGTCGCCGCGCGGGCTGACGCCCAGCATCCGCCCGTCGCGACCGGCCCCGACCCGACGCACCACGGCGCCCAGATCGGCGCGCGGCCCATCGGCCGAGGGGCGGTCGCGCGAGGGGGCGTCGCGGCGCTGTTCCTGCTGCGCACGCTCTCGGTCCTGGTCGCGCGACTGCGCCAGGGCCTGGGTCGCAGGGACCAGGGCCATCAGGGCGGCGATCAGGAGGGCGCGGGTGCGGTTCATGAAGTCGCTTCTACGGGGCCGGCTCTGAACAGCCGCTGAACGGGGTGTTTGGAAACGGGCGATACGGCCGAAAAGCCGCACGTCCGTCGCATCTATAACAGAGATCGCGCGAACGGGTCTTCCTGCGCCGAAAAGATGAACGGCGGCTGAAACGCGGCGTTCAGATCGGGCTCAGGCGGGAGATG
>DAICXL010000235.1:0-285 GCA_027312185.1 Caulobacterales bacterium
GCGACCCATAGCGCCCAGGGTCCTCGCCGAGCGCCTCGCGGACCTCGCGAATCTCCGGGGCGGCTTCCATCTCATCGACGATGTTGAGCAGAGCCTCTTCTGCATCGTCCTTGGTCGCGCCTGGCTTGAGAGCGGGTGCGGTCTCGTCCTGGACGCGCGAGATCAAGTCGTCCGCCGCACTGAGAGCCGCCTTGGCGCTGTTGTCATCCTTGTTTGGATAGTCGGTCATGCCGCCGCTCCTTATGTGAAGCTGACTCAATCCGGTCGGGCCGATTTGGCTGCGTT
>DAICXL010000235.1:336-594 GCA_027312185.1 Caulobacterales bacterium
GGCGACGACCGCCGCAGGAGACCGGGCCATGCCCGCCCCTACCCTATCGACCGAACCGGCCAGGCCCGTACGCTCTCGCCGCGCCTCGACCCGACCTTCGATGCCCGACTTCGTGCCGTTCCAGTTTTGCAAGCTCGTGCCGGCGCCGCCCTCCGGAGACGGTTGGCTGCACGAGGTCAAGTTCGACGGCTATCGGATGCAGCTGCAAATGGTCGATGGCCAGGCGCGCTGGCGCACGCGCAACCTCTTCGACTGGAC
>DAICXL010000236.1:0-241 GCA_027312185.1 Caulobacterales bacterium
CTCATGCAGCCGGCCCATGGCCAGCAGCAGGGGCGCGTCAGCCGGCGTGTCCAGACTGGCGCGTTCGACCGGCGCAGCCTCGGCCGGCGCCTCGGCGAAGTTGGGGATGTAGGCGACCTTGCCGGCCGGCCAGCCCTGGCTCACCACCCATTCGGCGATGTCCTCGGTGTTGGCCACCAGGAAGTCGAAGCCGGCATAGTATTTCAGATTGTAGTAGCCCCCGAGGCGCCCGATCCGCGCC
>DAICXL010000236.1:324-594 GCA_027312185.1 Caulobacterales bacterium
AGAGGCCCGCCAAAACCGAAGGTTTCCACCGCCACGCCGGCGTCGCTCAGCACCCGCTCGCGAACAGGGTGCGCACGCAGGGCCGCGGCCTGCGCCACCCCGTCGCCGGCGAGCGCCAGGGCCAGGTCGACGAAATAGGTCTCCGCCCCGCCTTCGCCGGCCGTTCCCAGAAGATGAAGCAAGCTCATGCGGGCGCGAACCTAGCCTCGCTTTGGCCTGCGCCCAAGCCGCTTGATGCGGCGATCTGAAATCCCTATAACCCGCGCCTCG
>DAICXL010000237.1:0-592 GCA_027312185.1 Caulobacterales bacterium
GGAGACCTGGCGTCTGATCAGCGCCCGCAACGGCCGGCCCTGGCTGATCCTGGGCAAGATCGGGGTGATGAAGGCCCTGGCCATGATCGCCATGCTGGCCATGCTGATCGCCGCCTTCGTCTTCTTCATCTCCCAGGCGGTGGTGACCGGGCGGCCGATGGCGTTCGACCTGACCGATTTCGACCTGGGCCGGTTCCTGCTGCTGTGGCTGTTGTCCCTCATCCGCATCGTCCAGTACGGCCTGATCGCCCTGCTGGCGGCGGTGGTCAGTCGCTCGCTGCTGGCGGCCCTGTTCGTGCCCTGGTCATGAAGGCGATCGTCAGCCTGACCCTGTGGTGCGTCGTGCCGGTCGCGGCCTCTATCGCCTGGTTCCAGCGTCAGGATCTGTCGAAGGAATAGGCGGAGGCGGGCTGCGCGCGCCTTCCACCACCAGCCAGTCGCGGAAGGCGTCCACAGCGGCGTCCCGGCGGCCCTCGGGGCGCAGGAAGGCGAACCAGGACGGACGTTCGACAAAGCCGAAGGGGGCCGCCAGCCGCCCCGCCACGACGTCCGGCGCCACAAAGGCCCAGGGCGCGATGGCGACGCCCATGCC
>DAICXL010000238.1:0-588 GCA_027312185.1 Caulobacterales bacterium
CATGTCGGTCAACAGGATCACCCCGTCGCCGTCGTTCACGGCGGCGGCGGCGTCGACGATGTCGCGACGGCGTCGCTCCATGTCGTCATCCGGCCCGATACATATGGCCGCGACGCCGCGCTGCGGCCCGACCACATGCTCCATCGCCGAAAGAAACTCCGAGGCCAGTCCCCCATGGGTGACGATAACCAGGCCAATCATGAGAACTTCACTCGCATCCCGCCCTGAACCGTCCCCGGACCTCCCCGCGCCCGCCAGGGAGGCCGGACGCATCCGTTTTGGACCGCAAGGGGCGTGTCATAGACCCGTTATGCGCGGGTTCAAAGCGTCTGAAGCGCGACTGCGACCATCTCGACGGCCGAGGCGGGGCGGGGGTCCAGCGCCAGCAGGGGCAGGTCGATCCCGCAGCAGCGCCGTGTCTGCGGCTCCGGAAGCCGTTCGACCGCTTCGGGAACACAGGCGACGGCCAGGACGACTCTGGCGACCAGCCGTGTCCTGACGGACACGATTCCGACCCCGCGCGCCTCGATCCGGCCGGCGATGGCGGCCGGGGCGGTCGCATGAAGCGCGCCGCCGGACGCCCAGACC
>DAICXL010000239.1:0-587 GCA_027312185.1 Caulobacterales bacterium
AGTACTCGTCGGCGAGGGCGATGGCCTCGAGCTCGCGCGCGATCTGCAGCAGCGGGTCGCTCACACCGAGGTCGGCGAGCACGGCATCCACGCTCTCTTTCACGAGCTTCGCGCGCGGGTCGTAGCTCTTGTAGACCCGGTGGCCGAAGCCCATGAGCTTGATGCCGTCTTCTTTGTTCTTGACGCGCTCGACGAAGCGCTCGACGCTCTCGCCCGAGTCGCGGATGCGCGCGAGCATGTCGAGCACGGCCTCGTTGGCGCCACCGTGCAGGGGGCCCGAGAGGGCGTTGATGCCCGCCGAGATCGAGGCGAAGAGGTTGGCGCCGGTCGAGCCGACGAGGCGCACGGTCGAGCGCCTTCACGAGCACGGGGTTGACCGCGTAGGGCTCGGCCATGATGCCGAAGTTGAGGCGCAGGAAGTTCTCGACGAAGCCGAGCGAGTTGTCGGGGTACAGGAAGGCCTGCCCGATCGCCTTCTTGTGGGCGTAGGCGGCGATGACCGGCAGCTTGGCGAGCCCTTCGCTAAGGCATCCGGTAGACTATCCGGAAGAGAACCACCCATTCTTCCTTGATTTTCAATAGTTCTC
>DAICXL010000023.1:0-267 GCA_027312185.1 Caulobacterales bacterium
GCTGCTGGGGTTGCCCATCATCCCCTGGCGCCACCAGTTGTCGATGGCCCCCTGCGAGATCTTCGCGCCCGGCCGGTTGAAGCCGTAGAATGGGCCCGACGCGAGGTCGATGTAGAACTGGGCCCGGTCGGCGGTGAAGGCCGCGCGCAGGCCGTCGAACACCTCGATCGGCAAACCGCCGGGGTTCTTGTCGGACTTGACCATGACCGGCGGCACCGCGCCGATCAGCACCGCCTTGGCGACTCTACCCTTCTCGGCGCGGGCGAC
>DAICXL010000023.1:396-25840 GCA_027312185.1 Caulobacterales bacterium
GTCTGGGTGGAGCGGCCGTGCCCGCGGCGATCGTGGGCGATGACCCGGAAACCCTGCTGCAGAAAGAACAGCATCTGGGCGTCCCAGTCGTCGGCGCTGAGCGGCCAGCCATGGTGGAACACGATCGGCTGACCGGAGCCCCAGTCCTTGTAGAAGATCTCGGTCCCGTCCTGGGTGGTGATGGTCGGCATGATCGCAGCCCCATGATCCGGGGGGCGCCCCCGCGGCGCCCCGGCGCGCCACCGCACGCCCGGGCGGCCAAGCTGTCAAGCCACGGTTGAATGACGGCCTGGCTGCGCGCGCTGTTGCTCAGCCTGAGCCCAGGAGGAACCGGGCCGCCGCCCCGCCCGCCGCCGCCCCGGTGGCGAAGCTGGCCTGCAGCAGGTAGCCCCCGGTCGGCGCTTCCCAGTCGAGCATTTCGCCGGCGGCGAACACCCCCGGCCGGTCCCGCAGCATCAGGTCCGCGCCCAGGGCCGAGAGGTCGAGGCCGCCCGCGGACGAGATCGCCCGCGCCAGCGGCTGAACGCCCGTCAAGGTCAGGGGCAGCGCCTTGACCGCCGCGGCGAGGTCAGTGTGAGGCCCGGTCTCGGCGACAAGCCCGATGGCCGCCGGGCCAAGGCCAAGGGCCTTGCGAAGACAGTTCGAACGGCTGTCGCCGGGACGCGTCTTGGCAAGGCGGGCGACGACCTCCGCCGCCGACAGGTCGGGCTTCAGGTCCACGGTGACGATCGCCCCGCCGCCCGCCTCCAACGCGTCGCGCAGGGGCGCCGACAGGGCGTAGACCGCCCCGCCCTCGACCCCATAGCGGGTAATCATCGCCTCGCCGCGAACCCGGCGCTCGCCAAAGCCGAGGGCGATCCCTTTCAGGGGCTGGCCAGCGTAACGATCGCGGAAGATCGGGCTCCACGCCACGTCGAAGCCGACGTTCGATGGACGAAAGGGACGCACGTGCGGGGCCAGGTGCGCCGTCCAGGACCCGTCGGCGCCGAGCCGCGGCCAGCTGGCCCCGCCCAGGGCCAGCACGGTCGCGTCGGCGCGAACCACCACCGGCTCTCCACCGATCCGAAAGGCCAGGTCCTCGCCGTCCCAGCCGAGCCACTCGGCGTTCGGGACCAGCCGGACCCCGCGTCCGGTCAGGCGCGCCAGCCAGGCGCGCAGCAGGGGTGAGGCCTTCATCGCCCTGGGGAACACCCGGCCGCCAGAACCGACAAAGGTCGCCTGGCCAAGGCTTTCCGCCCAGGCCCTCAACTCCGCCGGGCCGAAAGCGTCTAGGTACGGGCGCAGTCGCCCCCCAGTCGCCCCGTAGCGCGCGGCGAAAGCCTCCATCGGCTCGCTGTGGGTCAGGTTCAGGCCGCCGACGCCGGCGCGCAGGAGGCGGCGGCCGAAGGTCGGCATTCGCTCGTAGACGGTGACGGCGA
The DNA here is from genome assembly GCA_027312185.1 of Caulobacterales bacterium. Taxonomy (GTDB): domain Bacteria; phylum Pseudomonadota; class Alphaproteobacteria; order Caulobacterales; family Caulobacteraceae; genus NCED01. The sequence continues at coordinate 1,815 of DAICXL010000023.1, forward strand.
GGCCGGCGGCGCTGGCGACCTCGGCCGCCATCAGGCCGGCGGGCCCGCCGCCGATCACCGCGACCCCAGGGCGGGTCAGGGAGGCTGCGCTCAGTTGACCGGCCTGTAGGGCGGCGTGGGGATGGCCATGTGCGCGTCGCGCAGGGCCGAGGACCAGCGCTGGCCGAGATCGTGGAAATAGTCGTCGTCCTGGTCGATGCGCTTGCGCGTCTCGGCGACGAGGGCGTCGCGGCGCAGCACCATCAGGTCGATGGGCAGCCCCACCGCCAGGTTCGAGCGCATGGTCGAATCGAACGAGATCAGGCCGATCTTGAGGGCGTCGTACAGCTCGGTGTTCCAGCGCACCGCCCGGTCGATGATCGGCTTGCCGTACTTGGTCTCGCCGATCTGCAGGTAGGGCGTCTCGGGGCCGCACTCGATGAAGTTGCCGGCGGAATAAACGAGGTAAAGCGCGAGATCGCCGCCGCGGATCTGGCCGCCGACCAGCAGGGTCACCTCGAAGTTGATGTTCTCGGCCTCCATGCCTTGGGCGACGTCGTTGCGGACCTTGCGCACGGCGTGGCCGACCAGCTGGGCGGCGCGGAACATGCTGGGGACCTCGTCGAGGGTCTCCATCTCGCCGGTCTCGGGATTGAGCAGCCCCTCGCGCAGCAGGCCGAGCGCCGTCTGGGTGACCGAGAGGTTGCCGGAGGTGGCGATCATGATCACCCGCTCGCCTGGCTTCTCGAAGACGTGCAGCTTGCGGTAGGTCGAGACCTGGTCGATGCCCGCGTTGGTGCGGGTGTCGGCGATCATCACCAGGCCCTGCTCGAGCAGCAGACCGACGCAGTAGGTCATTGCTGCGCCGCCTCTCCTACCCTGAGCTTCACAGCCATGGTTTCCTCGCCGCCGCCGCTACGGGCTCCGCGTATAGGGGCGGCGTCGAGATAGTCCAGCCCGACGGCGACCCGCACATGCCCCGGCGAGGCGCAGATTCCGTTGGTCGGGTCGAAACCGACCCAGCCGAGCCCGGGCGCCAGGGCCTCGGCCCAGGCATGCCCCGCCTCCTGTTCGACCGTTCCGTCATCGCGGACCAGGTGGCCCGAGACGTAGCGGGCGGGGATGTTAAGCCGCCGCGCCGTGGCGAGGAAGATGTGGGTCAGGTCCTGGCAAACCCCGCGCTTCTGGGCGAAGGCCTCGGCCGCCGTGCCGGTGACCTCCGTCGTGCCGGTCTCGAAGGCCATCTCCTCGTTGAGGATGGTGTTGAGGACGTGCAGGCGGTTGAGGGGGTCCGTCCCCGCCTCCTCTGCGACGCGATCCCCCAGAGCCCGCAAGGCCTCGTCGGCGGCGGTCAGCGGAGTGCCGCGCAGGTAGATCGGCGGCGGCAGGCGGTCTGCCGCGCCCGCCACCACGCCGGCGGTGTCGGCCGTGCGCACCTCGCCACTGACGTAGATGCTCAGGCCCAGCAAGGGCTTGTCGGTCGACAGGGTGTGGGTGAGGTTGCCGTGGGCGTCTTCGCCCAGCCGCAGGCGGATGTCGCTGTCGGCCTCCACCGTCCAGTTGACGACGTGCTGGCCCTCATGGCTGCGCGGCGTCAGGCGCAGGACCTGCAGGATCGAGCGGGTCGGCCGATCGTAGGTGTAGTCGGTGGTGTGGGAGATACGGATACGCACGATGTCTGGCTCCTCAGACCAGATACTGCTCGGTTATGGCGGCGCCCAGACGATTATTTTCGTCGATGAAGGCCGCAATGAACTCATGCAGGCCCGACTGGAAGATTCGCTCGATGCTTTCCTCGCTGAGCCGGGCCAGCCGGGCCGAGGCCAGCCGCTGGGCGGCGCCGCGGCGGCCATAGGCCTCGGCGATCTGATCGAGGCAGCGCACCATCACCGCCTGGCAGCTGGCCAGGGACCGCGGCATCTGGCGGTTCAGAATCAGCAGGTCGGCCACCAGCCAGGCCTGGATGCTCTCGCGGTAGACCCAGCGGTAGGCGGTGAGCGCCGAGACCTCGCGCAGCAGGGTGGTCCACTGGAAGTAGTCGAGGCCGCCGCCGACCTCTTCGCCCTCAGGCAGCAGCAGGTGGTACTTGACGTCGAGCAGGCGCGCGGTGTTGTCGGCCCGTTCGATCTGGTCGCCGATGCGCAGGAACCAGTAGGCGTCGTTCCTCAGCATGGTGCGGTAAGCCGCGCCGTCGAAAGCCAGCGAAACCGACTTAACCCAGTCGAGGAAGCGGCCGAACTTCTCCCGGTCGTCGAGCCCGGCTTCAAAGGTCTTGAGGTCGATCCAGGCCTCGTTGATCGCCTCCCACAGCTCCATGGTCAGAGCCGTGCGAACGGACCGGGCGTTGGCGCGGGCGGCCTCCAGGCACGAGCGGATCGAGCTGGGGTTGTCCGGGTCGAAGGCCAGGAATTGGCGCACGCTGCGCTCGTCCGGCGTCTCGTACTTGGCGTAGAAGCCCGCCGAGACCCCGGAGGACTCGATGGCGCTGGACCAGGGGTCGTGGCTCTGGCTGGCGGGCAGCGACGCCAGGCGCGACGCCGCGTCCAGGATGCGGGCGGTGAAGTCGGCCCGCTCCATATAGCGGGCGGTCCAGTACAGGCTGTCTGCGGTGCGGGAGAGCATGGTCTAGTTGTCCAGCACCCAAGTGTCCTTGGTGCCGCCTCCCTGGCTGGAGTTGACCACCAAAGAGCCTTCGGTCAGGGCCACCCGGGTCAGCCCCCCGGGGACCACCTGCACCCTGTCGGAGCCGGACAGGACAAAGGGGCGCAGATCGACGTGACGGGGCGCGACGCCGGCGGCGGTGAGCGTCGGGCAGGTCGACAGGGCGAGCGTCGGCTGGGCGATGAAGCCTTCGGGCGAGGCCTCGAGCCGTTTGCGGAAGGTCTCGACCTGAGCGCTCGTGGCCGTGGGGCCGACCAGCATGCCGTAGCCGCCGGAGCCGTCCACCTCCTTGACCACCAGTTCGGCCAGGTGCTCCAGCACATACTTCAGAGCATCCGGCTCGCGGCAGCGCCAGGTTGGCACGTTCTTCAGGATCGGCTCCTCGCCGGTGAAGAAGCGGATGATCTCGGGCATGTAGCTATAGACGGCCTTGTCGTCGGCCACCCCGGTGCCGATGGCGTTGGCGAGGGTGACGTTGCCAGCCTCGTAGGCGTTCATCAGGCCTGGCACGCCGATGGAGGAATCGGGCCGGAAGGCCAGGGGATCGAGGAAGTCGTCGTCGATGCGGCGGTAGATCACGTCCACCCGCTGCGGCCCCTCGGTGGTGCGCATATAGACCACCGCGTCCTTGACGAAGAGGTCGTCGCCCTGGACCAGCTCGACCCCGATCTTGTCGGCCAGGAACGAGTGCTCGTAATAGGCCGAGTTGTACGGGCCGGGGGTGAGCAGCACCACCGACGGGTCGCCCCCTGCCCGCTTGGGCGCCACCGACTGCAGGGTCGACAGCAGCCGGTCGGGATAGGCCTCCACCGGCGCCACGCGATGGTCCACGAACATGTCGGGGAACAGGCGCATCATCACCTCGCGGTTCTCCAGCATGTAGGAGACCCCGGACGGGGTGCGGGCGTTGTCCTCCAGCACGTAGAAGTCGTTCTCGTCGGTGCGCACCAGGTCGATGCCGGCGATGTGGGTGTAGATGTCGTGGGGCGGCCTGCGGCCGACCATCTCCAGCCGAAAGCCGGGGTTACGCAGAACCAGGTCCTCTGGGATCACCCCGGCCTTGAGGCACTCGCGCGGGCCGTAGACGTCGCACAGGAAGGCGTTGATCGCCTTGACCCGCTGGATCAGGCCCTTCTCCAGCACCGACCACTCCGAGCGTGCGATGATGCGCGGGATGATGTCGAAGGGGATCAGCCGCTCTCCCGCCTCTTCCGATCCATAGACATTGAAGGTGATGCCGATGCGGCGGAAGAACAGTTCCGCCTGGCTGCGACGGGCCTCCAGCAGTTCCGGAGGCGCACTGGCCAGCCATTGGGCGATCCGCCCATAGCTGGGCCTCGCTTCGGCGGAGCCGGTCCGGCCCGCCATCCCCCACATTTCGTCAAACGCCAGCATCGTCACCCTGCACAAACCTTATGCACCATGGCTTGGCGGGTAGTCGCCCGCCAAGCCCCACCAGCCCCCGGCCCGTTCAACTGCCCAAAATCTGGGCAGGAGGTTCGTTCCCCGGCAGGGGCCGCAGGAAAGCCAGACCGATCGCCACGGCCAGCGCCAACCCCAGCAACCCCTCAAGCAGGATCACAACGCCCGACCAGCCGAAATGCCCCCAGGCGAATCCGGCCACGGTGCCGATCACGCTGCCCCCCATGTAATAGAAGAACAGGAACAGCGACGAGGCGGCCACCCTCTGCGCGCCCGCCCGCCGGCCGACCCAGCTCGAGGCGACCGAGTGAGCGCCGAAGAAGCCGAAGGTAAGCACCGCCACGCCAAGCACCACCAGGGGCAGCGGCCCCGCGGCCGTCAGGGCCACCCCAACCACCATTCCTGCGATCGGCATCCAGTACACCTTGCGCCGGCCCAGCCGGCCGGCGAGATCCCCAACCCAGGCCGACGAGACAATGCCGAGCAGGTAGCAGGTGAAGATCAGGCCGACGACGGTCTGGCTGAGGTTGTATGGGGGGCCGAGCAGCCGAAAGCCGATATAGTTATAGACCGCCACGAAGCTGCCCATGCCGATAAAGCTCTGCAGGAACAGCCAGGGCAGGCCCTTGTCCTTGAACGGGCCGCTCAGGGCGATCAGCGCCGGAAGGATAGGGCGCGCCCGCGGCGTGAACCGGCGCGACGGGGGCAGGGCCAGCCACAGCACCCCGGCCGCAAGGAGGCCGCACACCCCGATGGCGCCGACGGCGATCCGCCAGCCGTAATGGTCGGCCAGGATGCCGGTCGCCAGCCGCCCGGCCATGCCGCCGAAGACATTGCCGCCGATGTGCAGGCCGACCGCCAGCCCGATCGAAGCGGCGTCCACCTCCTCGACCACATAACTAAGGGCCACGGCCGGCACCCCGGCCAGGACGACCCCCGTCAGGCCGCGGGCCCAAAGCAGCAGATGCCAGGTGGGAGCGATAGAGACGACAAGGGTCAGGATCGCCGCCGCCACGACGGCCCCCACCATCAGCCGTCGCCGGTCGAAGCGGTCGGCGACCACGCTGGTGAACAGGATCGCCCCCGCGAGGGTCCCGTTGGCCAGCGACACCGCCAGGCTGGCCGAGGCGGCCGTCTGGTCGAACTCGGCGGCGAAGATCGGCAGCAGGGGCTGGGCGCAGTACAGCAGGGCGAAGGCGGCGAACCCGCCGGCCACGAGGGCGACCATCATGCGCCTGAAGGCCGGCGTGCCGCGGCTGATTCCGGCAGGGACGGTGTCGCTCATGACCCGACCGTGGAGGCGCCCGGCCCTGGACGCAACAGGGATCGGAGCCTTATCGGCGACGCAGCGCGTCCGGATCGTAGCCGAGGGCCCGGACGGTCGTCTCCCAGCGGGTCACGGCGTCGGTGTAATAGTCGAAGATGCAGGGCAGCAGCCGCGGTTGCAGCACTCCAGCGGGTCCGGCTCCATCGGCGGGGCGGGGATGTTGGGCGGCGGCGAGTTCATGGCGCGGTCAGATTAGCACGATCCATGCCGCCGAAGCGTCCCCCCGCCCGGCGGGTCGCCCTCCCCTCCAGGGGGAGGGGAAAGACCAGCGCCCTTCCTTACCCTCCCTGGAGGGGAGGGCGACGGGGCGCGGCCCCGCGGGGCGGGGGGACGCCGGCCACAGCGATACTTTAAACGGCCAGGCGCCGCACGAGTGATCAGCCTCGGTGATCCGCGGCGCTACCCCCTGCCCAAGCTTGGCCGCCTCGCCGTCAGGGCGCAGACCTCCTCCATGATCAGGCACCTCTCCGCCGCCCTCGCGCTGACCTTCCTCGCCGCCGCCCCCGCCAACGCCCAGACCCCCGGCGAGGCGGCGTTCCGGGCCATGTTCAAGGAGATGGTCGAGACCGACACCAGCGCGGCCACCGGCAATTGCACCACCCTGGTCGAAAAGGTGTCGGCGCGGATGGCGGCGGCGGGCTTCCCGCAAACCGGCCTGCACCTCTTCATCCCGCCCAGCGACCCCAAGGCCGGCGCCCTGGTCGCGGTCTATCCGGGGACGGACCCGCAGGCCAAGGCGGTGCTGATGCTGGGTCACATCGACGTGGTCAACGCCCGGCGCGAGGACTGGACGCGCGACCCCTTCGTGCTGGTCGAGGAGAACGGCGAGTTTTACGGCCGCGGCGTCTCCGACATGAAGGCCCAGGACGCCATCTGGGCCGACACCCTGGTCCGCTTTCACCAGGAGGGCTATCGGCCCCGGCGGACAGTGAAGATGGCCCTGACCTGTGGCGAGGAGGGCGGCGGCTTCCTCAACGGCGCCGGCTGGCTGGCCCAGAACCAGCGCGACCTGATCGACGCGGGCCTGGCCCTGACCGAGGGCGGCGGCGGGGAACTGGACGAAAGCGGCAAGAAGCTCGCCGTCACGGTGATGGCGGCGGAGAAGGACATCGCCGCCTTCGTGCTCGAGGTGACCAACCGCGGCGGCCACTCGTCGCGGCCCCGGCCGGACAACGCCATCTACACCCTGGCCCGGGCGCTGGACCGGCTGAGCCGGCTGGAGTTTCCGGCGACCTTCAATGCGGCCAACCGGCCCTATTTCACCGGCATGTCCCAGGTGGTGGGGGGCGCGGACGCCGAGGCGATGAAAACCCTGCTGGCCCGTCCCGACGACAAGGGGGCGCTGGCGGTGCTGAACCGGTCGGTCGCCTATCACGCCATGCTGGGCACCACCTGCATCCCCGTGCTGCTCGACGCCGGCCACGCCGGCAACGCCCAGCCCCAGCGGGCGCGGGCCACCATCAACTGCCGCATGCTGCCGGGGGAACCAGTGGGCGGGGTCAAGGCCGCCATCGCCGGGGCGGTGGCCGACCCCAAGGTGACGGTGATCGGGGGCGACCGGCCGGCGACCAAGCCGCTCGCCCCGCCGCTGACGCCGGCCTTCCTGGACCCGATCACGACCGTCGCGGCTGAGGTCTACCCCGGCCTGCCGGTGTTGCCGATGCAGGAGACCTTCGGCACCGACTCGGGGCGCCTGATCGCGGTCGGCATCCCGACCTACGGGGTCTCGGGCCTGTTCCGCGGCCCCGACCAGGGCAATATCCACGGCCTCAATGAGCACATCGGCGTGCGGTCTGTGATGGAGGGGCGCGAGTTCCTGTACCGGCTGATCAAGGCCTACGCCGAGCAGGAATAGCCCCTCCCCGTTCCGGGACTTGGCGCACCCCTGGCAATCGGAGAAACATTTCCTACCTAAGCTGTACGCCGCAGCGGACACCTCCGATGCGACGGGCGCGACGAGAGACCCATGCACCCCCTTCTTCTGGCTTCCCTGCTCTGTATCGGCAGCGCTTTCGCGCTGCGCGCTATCTTCAGTCTGATGAGCGCTCGCTAGATCATTGGCGCGACAAGTCTAGGTCGTGGCCGATGAGCACACGATGCGTATGAGCGTCACTGCCCGTCAATGAAGTCTTCGGCATTACAGTGGCATCCTGGAGCGGACACCGTTTCCAGAGGATGACCCATGCGCCTTGCCTCCGCTTACAGCCTCGCCGACGATACGGCGAAGGCGTCTGCCGCGGCGGTCGCATCCCTTGTGGGCAAGCTGGGCGAGGCTCCCGATCTGCTGGTGGTGTACGCCACCGAACGGCACGCCCGGCCTGAGCTGATCGCCGCCCTGATGGCGGCGGCGCCTCGGGCGCAGATCGTCGGCGGCACGTCCTGCGGCGGCGTCATGACCGACGCCGGTTTCCACACCGGCCCTGACGGGGCCCTGGGGCTCCTCGGCGTCCGTGATGCGGACGGATCTTACGGCGTGGGATCGGCCCCGCTGGGCGACGACGCCGTGGGCGCGGCCGCCCAGGCCATGAACCGGGCCCTGGCTGCCGCCGGGCGCGATTACGAATGCCCTGTCCTGGTGTGGTGCTGCCAGCCCCCCGGCTGTGAGGAGGCGGTGATCGACGGCGTGCAGTCGGTGATTGGCCCCAACACGCCGATCATCGGCGGCAGCGCGGCCGACGAGACCATCGGCGGGCGCTGGCGGCAGTTCTCTGCCGAGGGAATCCTGGCTGACCACGTGGTCGTCGCCGCCCTTTTCCCATCCGTGGACCACGGGGCTGCGTTCCAGAGCGGCTACGCCCCGACCGGCCATGTCGGCGTCGTCACCAAAGCCGGCGACCGACGGGTCCTGGAGATCGACCACCGCCCTGCGGTAGAGGTGTACAGCGCCTGGACCGATGGGGCCGTGCCCGCCAGCGATCTCGGCATGATCCTGGCCAAGAGCACACCGACGCCGCTGGGCCGCATCGCCGGCGAACAGGACGGCGTGCCGATGTTCGTCCTGTCCCATCCCGCCCTGATCGGCGACGAGAGCGACTTCTCCCTGTTCACCGAGATCTGCGAAGGCGATCAGATCCACCTCATGCGCGGTTCGGTCGAGTCGCTGGTGACGCGGGCGGGGCTGGTGGTCGACGACGCCCGCGCCGCGGGGGGCTGGCCCCGCGCCGAGACCCGGGGGGGGCTTGTCATCTACTGCGGCGGCTGCATGCTGCATGTGCGCGAGCGCATGGACGAAGTCGCGGCCCTGGTCTCCGACGCAATGGGGGGTGCGCCCTTTCTCGGCGCCTTCACGTTCGGCGAACAGGGCGCCATCGTGGACAGCTGCAACCGGCACGGAAACCTCATGGTCTCAGCCCTGACGTTCGGTTGACTATGCAGCAGGAAGTCGAACAGCTTCGCGAGGCCCTGGCCTCCGCCAACCAGTTGGCCGCAGCCCAGGCTCAGCGCCTGCGCGAGCGCGACTTAGTGCTTGGCGGCATCCGCGCCCTGTCCGACCACGATGAGCCTGCCGTTCTGCTGGACCGGATGTTCTCGCTGTTGGGCGAGGCCCTGCCCTTCGACCAGGCCCTGGTGCTCGGGCCCGAGCCCGCAGAGGCCGGCGGTCAGTTCGCCTGTATCGCCGCCACCGACCCCGCCGTGGTCGGGCGCCGCTGGCCAGCCGGGGGCTTGTTCAGCCGGGTGGCCGACGGCAAAGCCGCTGTCGTACCCGACAGCTCGCGCCTGCCCGACTGGGGTGGCGGCCAGCCTTGGAGCCCGCCGGCCGGCGGCGGCATCTATGTGCCGATCGTCGCGGCTCAAGGCCCGGGCCTCCTGGTGCTATGCTCAGGCGTGCACGGGGCCTATTCGGCCAAGGACCTGGCCCTTGTGTCGGGACTGGGCCTGCTGGTGTCCCAGACATTGGCGGCCAAGCAGCGCCGCCGCCTGGCCGACGCCGTCCAGCGTTCCGAGGTGATGCGGTTGGCGGCGGTGCGCGCCAACGAGATCAAGTCGACCTTTCTGGCCAATATGAGCCACGAAATCCGCACCCCGCTGAACGGGGTGGTCGCCGTGGCCGATCTGCTGGCCAGCGCGAACCTACCGCCACGCGAGCAGGAGATGGCGTCAATGATCCTGGCGTCCGGCCGGATGCTGGAGCGGTTGTTGAACGACGTGCTCGACTTTTCCAAGATCGAGGCGGGCCACATGACCGTCGAGCACGTCCCGTTCCACCTCATCGCCGAGCTTCAGCCGGTGCTCGACCTCTACGCCGCCCAAGCCCGCGCCAAAGGGCTGGCGTTCGAAGTGCACCCGTCGCCGACGGCGACGCGCTGGTTCGCCGGAGACGGGGCCAGGGTCGCCCAGGTGGTCGCCAATCTGTTGTCCAACGCGGTCAAGTTCACCCGCCGCGGCGGGGTGAGGGTCGACGTCGACGCCGACCTGTCCGGCAAGGATGCGGCGGTGACCATCCGCGTCCACGACACCGGCTGCGGCTTTTCGGAAGAGGCCGCGACGCGGCTGTTCGAACGCTTCGAACAGGCCGACGGCTCTATCACCCGCGAGTTCGGGGGCACGGGGCTTGGCCTGTCGATCTGCCGCTCTCTGGCGACGCGGCTGGGCGGCGACATCTCGGCCAAGTCTGAACCGGGCGCGGGCGCCCAATTCACCTTCACCTTCATCGCCCCCGCCGTACCGGCGCCGGCGCAGACGGCGGCGGCGCCGGAGACCGACGCGGCCGCGCCTCAGCGGCTGAAAATCCTGATCGCCGAAGACAACGCCAACAACCGCAGGATCCTCGACCTGATCCTGGAGTCGATCTCGGCCGAAATGAACTTCGCCGAAAACGGCGAAGAAGCGCTGAGCTTGTTCCGGGACCGACGCTTCGACCTGGTGCTGATGGATCTACAGATGCCGGTGATGGACGGCCTGACCGCCATGCGCGCGATCCGCAGCCACGAGGCCAAGCTCAACCTCGCCCGCACGCCGATCATCGCCCTGTCGGCCAACGCCATGACCCACCACGTCTCAGAAGCCCTTGAGGCGGGAGCTGACGGACATCTGGCGAAGCCGATCAACCCGGCCGCCCTCCTAGCCACGATCACCAAGGCCGAAACCGGTCGCCCACCAGACAAAGGCCCCGAGCGGCGTCCTAGCCGCTCTGCGGCTTGAAGCGCCGCCCGCGCTAAGGCTGATCAAACAGCAAAAGGGCGCCGGCCATCGCTGGCGCGGCGCCCTAAGGCGAGACGGGAGGCGGCTAGCGCCCCCCCCCACCTAGAACCTGCGGACGTAGGACACGGCGTAGGTGTCGGCGCGGCCCGGACCGCCGGTGAACGACTGGCGGGTCAGGTCGAGGCGCAGACCATCGTTGTTGGTCACGAAGTACTGGGCGCCGACGCCATAGTTGATGCTGTCGCGGCTGAACTTCACGTCCTGGGCCAGGCCCTTGATCTCGGTGCGGCTGTTGCCGACGCCGACGCGGCCGAACACGTCCAGCTTGGAGCCGACCGGGAGCCAGCCGACGGCATAGGCCGCGACGGCGCGGTTCAGCTCGGTGCGGGTCGGCGGGCCGTAGCGGGTGCTGTGGTCCGAATCGACGCCGAACGTGCCCTCGGCTTCGACGCCGACGAAACGCATGTAGCGCATGCCGAGGCGCCCGGTGACGCCGCCAAGGTCGCTGACCCCGTAGTCGCTGTGGGAAAAGCCGAGGTTGGCGTAGCCGGTGAAGGGCCGCGCGTCCTGGTTGGTCTGGGCCATGGCGGGGGCGGCGGCAAGGCCAACAAGCGGAAGCATAGCAGCGGCGACAAGGAACTTTTTCATAACGGGAACTCCATCACAGGTAACAACAGCCCTAGCAACGCCCCTGCCATAGCATGTCGTTCCGCGACGCAGCGCGAATTCATACCTTCGTATAAACGAGAGGCATTTATGCCACATCAGGTCAGTGGCGAATTATGTTCAGACTGTGGCGCGAATTCCAGATCGTTGCTGAACAGTAAACCTGATGGCCAACCCAGCACCTAATAGGTGACGCAGATCTTCCCCAGATGGGCGGTCGTGGCCTGGTAGCGGAAGGCGTCGGCGAGATCCTCCAGGGCGAAGGTGCGGTCGATCACGGGGCGGATGCCGGTCGCCTCCAGGCCGCGGACCATGTCGCGCTGCTGACGGCGCGAGCCGACCACCAGGCCCTGCATCCGGATCTGCTTGATCATCATCAGCACGGTCGGCACCTCCCCCGTCGCCCCGGTGATGGTGCCGATCAGGTGGATGTGGCCGCCGATCTTCGCCGCCCTGAGCGATTGCGGCACGGTGCCGGGGCCGCCGAGCTCGACCACGTGGTCGACGCCAGCGCCGCCGGTCAGTTTGCGGACCGTGTCGCCCCAGTCCGGGTCCGAGCGGTAGTTGACCACCGCGGCGGCGCCCAGTTCGCGCGCCCGGGCCAGCTTCTCGTCGGAGGACGAGGTGATAACGACGCGCGCGCCCATGGCCTTGGCCAGCTGCAAGGCGAAGATCGAGACCCCGCCGGTGCCCAGGCACAGCACCCAGTCGCCGGCCTTCAGCCCGCCCTCCTCGACCAGGGCGCGCCAGGCGGTCAGGCCGGCCGTGGTCAGGGTGGCCGCCTCGCAGTGGCTCCAGCCGGCGGGCGCCTTGGTGAACCAGGTGGCCGGGCGCACCACCGCCTCGCAGGCATAGCCGTCCAGGCCGTCGCCGGGCACGCGGGAGAAGTCCGCGTCCGGCGGCGGGCCGTCCTGCCAGAACGGGAAGAAGCAGGACACCACCGCGTCGCCGATGGCGAACTCGGCGACGCCCTCGCCCACGGCCTCGACCACCCCTGCCCCGTCGGCCATCGGTATGCGCCCATCCGCCGTGCCCATGCGGCCCATGACGACCGCATAGTCATGGAAGTTCAGCGAGGTCGCATGCAGCCGGACCAGGATTTCGCCGGGCCCCGGCGCCCCGGGCTCGGGGATGTCGACGAGCGACAGGCGTTCCAGGCCTCCAGGGGCCGTCAGCTTCATCGCCTTCATGGGGTGTCTCCATCGGATTGAGCCAGGGGGTCAGCCCTCGCGGGGTGTGAGCGCAGCGGCCGCCGCCTTCTGCTGGCGCGCCATCTTCAGGGCGCGGCCGACGCTGACGAGGCCCTGGCCGTAGACGGGATCGGCGCCCTTGCGGCCGAGGTCGCGTCCGCTCCTGAGCACGATCTCGCCGGCCTGGCGGGCGGTGAGCTCAGGGTGGGCCTGCATGACCAGGGCGACGGCGCCGGCGACGTAAGGAACGGCGAAGGACGTGCCCGAGACCAGGCTGCAGTAGCGCTTGTCGCAGTCGGTCACGATGCGCTGGCCGGGCGCCACGAGGTAGCCGTCCGCCGCCGGGCCGGCGCGGTTCGACCAGCGCGGCATCTGGCTCCTGACATTGACCGCCCCCACCGCGATCACCGAGCCGGCGAAACGGGGATCGGCGGCGTAGCGGGCGGGCCAGGCGGGCTCGACGGCGGAATCGTTGCCGGCGGCGACGATCACCACCGCGCCGGCGTCCCGCGCCCGGGCCAGGGCAGCCTCGAAGCGGGCCGACAGCCGGCGCTCACCCTGCAGCGCCATGGCGATGACCCGCGCGCCCTTGTCCAGGGCGTAGTCCACGCCTCGAGCAAGGTCGCGGCCGGTCACGACGCAGTCGTCGCGCTCGCAGCGGCCGTCGATCTCGGCGCGGATCGACAGGATGGTGGCGTCATAGGCCACGCCCATGGTCCCGCCGCCATCCATGCGCGAGGCCAGGGTCCCGGCGACATAGCCGCCGTGCCGGCTCGGGCGGTGGGCGGGATCGCGGGTATCCACGAGGTCGGTGGACTGGTCCGACAGGGCGGCGCGCACCTCCGGCTGGGCGCCCTCCAGGCCGACGTCGATGAGGGCGATGGTGACGCCGCGACCGGTGAAGCCGGCCGAATAGGCTGGATAGGCTTCGATCACCGACAGGCCCCAGCTGCGCTGATATTCGCCGCTACGGACCGAGGGGACCTGGACCCGTTTGGGCCGGGCCGGGCCGTCCAGCCGGTCGCTCGCCGCCCACGCCCCTCGGCCCGTCGGCGCGACAGCCGACGCGGCGAGGGCGAGCGCCAGCGTCAAACGCATGCTGCAGCTTGCAAAATTCCGCACCGGGCGACGATAGGGCGCCCCGCGAGGTTGCGAAAGCAGCCCGCCCGTCTACTGAATGGCCGAGGTTTTCCGGGGGACCAAGGGCATGGGAATGGGCTGGCGCGCAGGGCTCGTGGCGATCGCCTTCGCGCTCGCCGGATGCGGCGCGCCCAAGGACCAGGCCGCCACCGTGCGCATCTACAACTGGTCCGACTACATCGACCCGGAGATCCTGGCCGACTTCACCAAGGAGACCGGGACCAAGACCAGCTACGACGTGTTCGATTCCAACGAGGTGCAGGAGACCAAGGTCCTCACCGGCGGGACCGGCTACGACGTGGTCACGCCCTCGAACAACAACCTTGTCCGCTTCATCGCCGCCAAGGCGGTCCAGCCGCTCGACCCTGCCCTGCTCCCCAACGCCAAGAACCTGTGGCCGGAACTGGTTGGGCGCATGCAGCCCTTCGATCCCGGCCTGCGCTACAGCGTGCCCTACATGTGGGGCACCATCGGCCTCGGCTATGACGAGGCGGCGGTGGCCAAGCGCCTGCCTGGCGTGGCCGTCGACAGCTGGAAGATCGCCTTCGATCCGGCGGTGCTGTCGAAACTGGCCGACTGCGGCGTCTATTTCCTCGACGCCTCGGAGGACATGTACAGCCTGGTCCTGGCCTCCATGGGCAAGGACCCCAACTCCAAGGACCCGGCCGACTACGCCGCCGCCACCAAGATGCTGGAGGCAGTGCGGCCCTATGTGCGCAAGTTCCACTCGTCGGAGTACATCAACGCCCTGGCCAACGGTCAGGCCTGCCTGACCATCGGCTATTCCGGCGACGTGCTGCAGGCCCGCGATCGGGCGGCTGAGGCCAAGAAGGGCGTCAAGATCGCCTACGCCATCCCCAAGGAAGGCTCGCAGGTGTGGTTCGACGTCTTCGCCATTCCAGTGGACGCGCCCGATCCCAAGGCGGCGCACGCCTTCCTCAACTACATGTTGCGGCCCGAGGTGATCGCCCGGGCGTCCAACGCTACCCGCTACGCCAACGCCAATGCGGCGGCGACGCCCCTGGTCGAGGCGGCGGTGCGCGACGATCCCAACGTCTATCCGACGCCCGAAGTGTTCTCGCGCCTGTTCACCATCGCGCCCAAGGACCAGGCCCTGCTGCGCGAAGTGAACCGCCAGTGGACGCGGGTGCAGACCGGCCGATGATCCGCTTCGAGAGCGTCTCCAAGCGCTTCGGCGACCACTGGGCGGTCAAGGGCCTGACCCTCGAGGTCGGGGCCGGCGAGTTCTTCGCCCTGCTCGGCCCGTCCGGCAGCGGCAAATCCACCCTGATGCGCCTGCTCGCCGGCTTCGAGGCGCCGGACGAGGGGCGGGTGCTGCTGGACGGCGAGGATCTCGTGGGGCGCCCGCCGCACCTGCGCCCGGTCAACCTGATGTTCCAGTCCTACGCCCTGTTCCCCCACCTCAGCGTGGCCGGCAACGTGGCCTATGGCCTGAAGCAGGAAGGCTTGCCCAAGGGCGAGATCGCGGCCCGGGTCGATGAGATGCTGGCCCTGGTTCGGCTGGAGGGCCTGGCCGCCCGCAAGCCGGCCCAGCTGTCGGGCGGCGAGCGCCAGCGCACCGCCCTGGCCCGGGCGCTGGCCAAGCGCCCTCGCGTGCTGCTGCTCGACGAACCTCTGGCGGCCCTCGACCGGCGCCTGCGCGAGACCACCCGCGCCGAGCTGAAGGCGATCCAGGCCCGACTGGGGACCACCTTCCTGATGGTCACCCACGACCAGGACGAGGCCATGGGTCTGGCCGATCGCATCGCCCTGATGCGCGCCGGCGCCATCGTCCAGGTCGGCGCCCCGCGCGCCCTCTACGCCGCCCCCGCCGACCGCTGGGCGGCCGAGTTCCTGGGCGAGGTGAACCTGATCCCATGCGAAGGCGGCTGGCGGGCCGTGCGGCCGGAGGCGGTTGGGCTGAGCAAACTAGCTCTTCCCCCCTTGGGGGAAGTACCCCGCGCAGCGGGGGGAAGGGGGCTGCAGGACGCGACAGCCGAACCAGCAAGCGGGCGCGCCCTGCAGCCCCCTCCACCAGACTTCGTCTGGTCCCCCTCCCCCAAAGAGGGGGAGGAGCTAAAGGGCCGCATCGTGCAGGCGACCTATCTCGGCGACCGCACGGCCTATCTGGTCGCGGCCCACGGCGCGGAACTCAAGGCCGTGCAGGTCAACGCGGGCGCGCCCTTCGCCGTGGGCGAGGCGGTGCGGGTGAGCCTGCCGAACGACGCGCCGGTGGTGAGCCGGTGAGGCGCGCCGAGCAGGCGGCGTGGGCGGCCTATGCCTGGCTGGCGGTGTTCTTCGCCATTCCCCTGGCGCTGGTGTTCAAGCTGTCGCTGTCGGACACGGCCCTGTCCCTGCCGCCCTATGCGCCGCAGTTCCGCGGCGACGTCGCGGCCTTCCTGCGCGGGCTCGACGTCGAGGCCTACGCCCGCTTCCTCGGCGACCGCATCTACCTCGACGCCTGGCTGTCGAGCCTCGGCTATGCGGCCGTCGCGACCCTGATCCTGCTCGTCGTCGGCTATCCGCTGGCGCTGGCCATGGCGCGGGCGCCGAAGCGCTGGCGGCCGCTGCTGCTGGGCGCGGTGACCCTGCCGTTCTGGACCAGCTTCCTGATCCGCATCTACGCCTGGATGTCGATCCTGGGCCCCATGGGCCTGCTCAACACCCAGGCGGCCATCTATGTCGGCCTGGCCTACGCCTATTTGCCCTTCATGGTCCTGCCGCTCTACGCCGTGCTCGAACGCGAGGACGCCAGCCTGCGCGAAGCCGCCGCCGACCTCGGCGCGACGCCGTGGACGACCTTCTGGACCGTGACCCTGCCGATCTCCCTGCCCGGGGCGGCGGCCGGCGCCCTGCTCTGCTTCATCCCCATGGTCGGCGAGTTCGTGGTCCCGGACCTGCTCGGCGGCTCGCGCACCCTGATGATCGGCAAGCTGATCTGGACCGCCTTCTTCGCGGACCGTGACTGGCCCACGGCCTGCGCCGCCGCCATGGTGCTGACCGCCACCCTCGCCGTCCCCATCGCCATCTATCAGCGGCTGGCGAGGCGGCGATGACCTGGCGCCGTCTTGGGCTTGTGTGGATCGCGGTCTGCCTCGCCTTCCTGTATCTGCCCGTCGCCCTGGTGGTGGCCGGCTCGTTCAACGCCGGGCGGCTGACCACGGTATGGAGCGGCTTTTCCCTGCGCTGGTACGCGGCCCTGGCCGGCGACGCGGCGCTGCTGGATGCGCTCGGCGTGACCTTGAGGGTGGCGGTGGTCTCCGCCAGCCTGGCCACCGTTCTAGGCGTCTGCGCTGGGCTGGGCCTGGCGCGGCGGATCCGGCTGCCGGGCCTGGCGACGGCGGTCTATGCGCCCCTGGTCCTGCCCGACGTTCTTCTGGGCCTGTCAATGCTGCTGCTGTTCGTCTCGGCGGGGATCGCGCGCGGCTTCTGGACCGTGACCATCGTCCACGCCACCGCCGCCATCGCCTATGTGGCGGTGGTGGTCCAGGCGCGGCTGGCGCGGGTCGATCCCGCCCTGGAGGAGGCCGCCCAGGACCTCGGCGCCTCGCCGGCCAAGGCCTTCGTCACCGTCACCCTGCCGGTGATCGCGCCGGCGGTGGCGGCGGGATGGCTGCTGGCCTTCTCCCTGTCGCTGGACGACCTGGTTCTGTCGAGCTTCGCAGCCGGCCCGGGTTCGACTACCCTGCCGATGCGGCTCTACAGCCAGATCCGCCTGGGGGTCAGCCCTGAGATCAACGCCATCTCCACCCTGATGGTGGCCGCGGCGGCGGCGGCGGCCGGGGTCTACGCGCTGACGCTGAGGCCGAGGTCGCCCTCGCGGCGGTGACGGGTGCGCCCTTCCCTCAATTCCACAGCCATGACACCGTTTCGCCGGGCTTCGGCTCTATCGGTCAGAACAACAACAAATCGCCCTCGGAGCATTCCATGTCCCGCCTGATCCTTTCCCTCGCCCTTGGCGCAGCAGCGCTCGGCGCAGCCGCTTCCGCCTCGGCCCAGACCAGCAAGCCCGCGCGGCAGTGCTTCACCCGCGATCAGATCGGGGCGGTCCAGCCGGTCGGCGACAAGCAGATCAACGTCCAGGTCCGCCAGCGCGACGTCTATCGCATCGACCTCACCACCCCATGCGCGGGCATCCGCCAGCCGTCGCGCATCTTCGACATCAGCCCGATCGCTTCGGGCGCCGGCATCTGCAGCGGCGCGGACATCCGCCTTGGCGTGATCGTTCAGGGCCAGCGCAACGAGTGCATCATCGACAAGATCACCAAGCTGACCCCGGAAGAGGTCAAGGCCCTGCCGAACCGCGAACGGCCGTAAGCCCACCTCGCCGAACAAGAAAAAAGGGCGGGTCCGCGAGGACCCGCCCTTCGTGTTTCAGCCTGTCGCCAATCAGCTGGCGGGGCGGGGGGGCGCCGGGCGCGGGTTCAGCACCGTGCCGTCGGCCTTGGTCACGTTCATCAGGCCGGCGCCGGGGCGGCCGTCCTTCAGGGGGTGGCCCTTCACGGTGACCTTGTCGCCCGGCATCAGCGAGGACTTCTTGATCCCGGCGCGTAGCAGGGTCGAGGGGCCTTCGGCTTCGAAGCTCCAGTCGACGACCTTGCCGCTCGCATCGGGGACGCTGACCACCAGCCAGGAGTGCGGATTGGTGTACTGGAATTCCTTCACCGTGCCCTGAAGGCTGACTTCCTTGGCCGAGTCGAACATCGCGCCCGAGTGGTGAGCAAAGGCGGCGCCGGCGGAAGCCGCGATAAGGGCGCCGGCGCCCAGAGCAACAACGGTCTTCTTCATCGTCTCTTCTCCAAATCGCTTCTTGTCGCCGGGCCCTGCTCGGCCACTCTTGTTACGGGCCTTATACCACGCACACTGAATGGGTTGCGCGTTTGTCGTTCAGCCGCCGTTCATCCGGAGGGCGGGTCCGCCGGGCCGCCGGGGGCGGGCGGCGGGACCTTGGCCTTGGCGGCGACGATTGCGCTCCGGGTGGCCCTCAGCGGGTCGCTCTCGGTGCGCGCGCCCTGGGTCGTCACGACCAGGGTGTTGCGGGTCTCGGGTGTGAACGGCGCCCACCGCGGCAAGGCGCCGCCGTTGGGGTTTCCGGTCTTGGCGAAGTTGGCCCAGTAGGTCGAACAAAGATCGGCCAGCCGCTGCTTTTCCGGCGTGATCGTCCCGACCATCGGCGCCGAATGGGCCAGGCTGTCGAAGACGTAGGGGATCTCCGAGGTGTGGGGGGCGTGCAGGACGCCGCCGCGCACATCGGCGTGATGCGCGAAGTAGAAGAAATAGTCCGGCGCGCCGCCGGCCGCGGCCTGGGCCGCCTTCTTCTCCGCCTGGTTGATGACGTTGTCGTTGAAGGTCCACTGGCTGACGATCAGCTGGGCCAGGTACATGTTGTCCTTGCCCGGATAGGCGTTCCTGAACGTCGAGATCAGCGCGGCGACGTCGGCGTCGGCCAGACGGGTCGAGCCCTTGACCGCCGCCGTCAGGGCGGCGTCGTCCAGAGGAACGACCGGCGCGCCCCAGTCGGCGCTCTCGGTCTCGGTGGTGGCCGAGATCAGCGGGATGTCGCGCGACAAGGCCGAGGCCGCAGGGTCGAACACCTGGGCCGGCAGGCTGGGCCCGAGCACCGGCGCGTTGCCGCCGGAGCCGCGGTTGGCCGAGGCGGTCTGGACGATCTTCTCCCAGGGCGTGGCCTGCAGCTCGGCGAGACTCTTGACCCCCAGGGCGTCGACCAGCCGCTTGGCGTTGGCCGCGCCGGCCTGGCGGGTCAGGGCGCGGGCGGCGCCGCTCTGGGCCGCGACCCGGTGGAACAGGCCTTGGGCCGGCGGCATGCCCATCAGGGTCGAGACCTTGGCCCCGCCGCCGGATTGGCCGAACACCATGACCCGGCCGGGGTCGCCGCCGAAGTTCGCGATGTTGTCACGCACCCAGCGCAGGGCGGCCACGGCGTCGAGCATGCCGACGTTGCCGCTGTCGGCATAGGCGTCGCCGTAGAGATCCGCCAGGTGCAGGAAACCGAAGTGGTTCAGCCGGTGGGTGACGCTGATCAGGATCACGTCCTGCTTCTTGGCCAGGTTCACCCCGTCGTAGGGGGTGGCGTTGCCCGAGCCGGCGGAGAAGCCGCCGCCGTGGAACCACACCATCACCGCCCGCTTGCCCGAATTGGGTCCCAAGGCCGGGGTGTAGAGATTCAGGGTCAGGCAGTCCTCGCTGATCGGACCCTGCTGCAGCATGGCCGTTTCCTCGCGCATCGGCGCGGCGATGGGCGTGCCCTGCGGCGGGGCCGGGCCGTATTCGAGGCAGTCCTTGATCCCGGTCCAGGCGGCGACAGGCTTGGGCGGCAGCCAGCGATTGGCCCCGCCGGTATCGGCGCCATAGGGCACGCCCTTGAAGATCTTGATCCCTTCGCGTTCGGCGCCGCGAATGCGCCCGGCCCTGGTGGCCGCCACCGGGCCGCCGGCCTGGGCCGCGAGGGCGGGGCCGGCGCTCAGGGCCGCCAGCGCCGCGCCCGCGGTTCCGATGACGCTGCGCCGGTCGAGACCGCCGCTTCCGCCGCCGTCCGTGCTGTTGGAACGCTTCACTGACGCCCTCCCAGGCTATTGCAGCTCGTCGGGTCCGTTGACCGGCCCATCAATTTTTTGTGGTTGCGCCGCCGCCGGGACTTGGTCCGCGACAGCGTCGCAATTGTAGCGACCGCACAATGCTCGCGAACCGCCACTGTTCGATGTCACCTCTTTTACTTGGAGGCTACAGGGTGTCGAGATCGCAAATCGGCGCCGGGGTGTACTGGGGATGAAACTGTCGGGGCTGGCAGGAGTTGACCTAAGACCGCTGTTGCGACAACGCTCCCGCCGTCTCCGAGGAGGAGCCCTGTGCTGATCCGAAACGCCCCCGACCTCACCGAACGCGACGTCACCGACAAGGCGCTGTACTTGCGCCGTCGCGAGTTCATCACCGGGGCGGCTGCCCTTGGCCTCGGAACAGGCCTCGGGTTCCAGTCGGCTTTTGCCGCGCCCCTGCCCGGCGCCAAGAGCCGCTTCTCGACCAACGAGAAGATGACGCCCAAGGACGACGTCACCAGCTACAACAACTACTATGAGTTCGGGCTCGACAAGGAGGACCCGGCCAAGAACGCCGGTCGCCTGAAGACCCGGCCGTGGACCGTGGCGGTCGAGGGCGCGTGCGCCAAGCCGCAGCGGATCGACATCGACGCCCTGATCAAGCGCTATCCGCTGGAAGAGCGCATCTACCGCATGCGCTGCGTCGAAGGCTGGTCGATGGTCATCCCGTGGGTGGGCTTCCCTCTCGCCAGCCTGCTGCGCTCGGTCGAGCCGACCTCGGCGGCCAAGTTCGTCGTCTTCGAGACCTTGAACGACCCGGCCCAGATGCCCGGCGTGCGCGCCCCGGTGCTGGACTGGCCCTATCGCGAGGGCCTGCGCATGGACGAGGCCATGCACCCGCTGACCATCATGGCGGTCGGGCTGTACGGCGAGACCCTGCCCAACCAGAACGGCGCCCCGATCCGCCTCGTCGTGCCGTGGAAGTATGGCTTCAAGGGCGCCAAATCGATCGTGCGCATCCGCCTGCAGGAAACCCAGCCCTCCACGGCCTGGCAGAAGGCCAACGCCCGCGAGTACGGCTTCTACTCCAACGTCAATCCGGAGGTGGACCACCCGCGCTGGAGCCAGGCGAGCGAGCGGCGGATCGGCGAGTTCCTGCGCCGCAAGACCCTGCCCTTCAACGGTTACGGCGACCAGGTCGCCTCGCTCTACAAGGGCATGGACCTGCGCCGGAACTTCTGATGCAGCAGAGCTGGCGTGATCGACTGGTCTATCTCGGGGTATGGCTGGCCTGCGCCTCGCCGCTGTTCTGGATCGTCTATCTCGGGCTCACCGGCGGACTGACCGCCAATCCGATCGAGAAGGTGATTCGCACCCTTGGCGACTTCGGCCTCTATGTGCTGATCGTCAGCCTGTGCGTCACGCCAGCGGCCCGCCTGTTCAAGCAGCCGCGCTGGATCGCCCAGTATCGGCGAACGATCGGCCTGTGGGCCTTCGCCTACGTGCTGCTGCACCTGCTGGCGTACATTGGGCTTGACCAGTTCTTCGACTGGGGCGCCATCGGCAAGGACATTCTCAAGCGGCCGTTCATCACCATCGGCATGATCGCCTTCGTGCTGTTGATCCCGCTGGCGTTGACCTCCACCAACGGCATGATGCGGCGCCTGGGGCCCAGGCGCTGGAAGCGCATTCACCAGCTCGTCTACATCATCGCCCCGCTGGGGATCGTGCACTACTTCCTTATGGTCAAGCAGGACACCCGGCCCGTGGTGGCCTTCGGCGCCGTGGTGGCCGCGCTGCTCGCCTATCGCGCCGTGCAGTGGGCGAGGAAGCCCGCTCCCAAGAAGCGGGCCGCCGGAACCTGAACACCGCTCATCCCCGCGGAAGCGGAGACCCAGCACTTTGGCCGATAGTGCTGCGGTTAGAACTGGGCCCCCGCTTCCGCGGGGGTGAGCGGATAATTGGTTGGCCGATCAGCCCCCGCTAGTTCAGCTTCACGAACGCCATGGCGTTGTTGGGGTTCATGGGGATCACCAGCTGATTGGCGCCGGCGTCGTAGCACATGGACGCCGCCGCCGGGATGCCGCTGGCGATCAGCTCGGCCGGCTGGCCGGGCCGGATGCGCGAGACCCCGCCCTGGCGCACGCTCGAGACGTATTTGGTCCCGTCGCGCATGATGACCAGGCCGTCGTTGCCGGGCTGGACGGCCATCTCGGTCTTCACCAGCTTGCCGTCGGGCGAGAAGGTCTGGACCGCGGCGCTGCCGATGTTGACCACCACGATGTTGCCGTCGTTGTCGATGGCCACACCATTGGGCTGGGCGAGCGGCGCGCCGTCGATGAAGATGCTGGCCGTTCCGTTGGGGGTGATCTTGAACACCCGTTGCGCCACCTGGCCGCCGCCGGTCTGGGACGCGTAGATCGTGCCGTCACGCGCGACCGCCAGGTCGTTGAACCAGCCCGACTCCGGCGTCCTGATCTCGCCGGCGGGGGCGCCGGTCTTCATGTCGAACATGCGGATCACCGAGACGCTGGGCTGGCCCGGCACGTCTCCGTCGCGATCGGCGACGTAGAGCTTGCCATTGGCGATGTCGCTGCCCAGCGGGCTGTTGAGAGTCAGGCCATTGCGGGTGTCGCCGATCCACTTGGCGGTGTGGACCGAGCCGTCGTGGTTGATCAGGGAGACGAAGCCGTCATTCATGATCTCGCCGTTGTTGGCGCCGCGGTTGACCGCCGCGATCAGGCCGCGCTCCGCGTCGTACGAGCAGCTTTCGGCGAAGTTGTACGCGCCATAGACCTTCACGTTGCTCGACATTGGCGTGCGCTTGCCGTCGGTGGTGACGCCAAGGGGCAGGCCGGCGGCGAAGGGAGCCGCGGGGGCGGCGGGCTGGGCCAGCGCCGCGGAGCTGCTGAGCAGTGCGGCGAGCGTCGCGCCAAGAACCAGTCTCATCGGGGTTTCCTGTCTTTTCTTGTGAACGGGTCGGCCCACCGCGCAGCCGGCTGGGGTCGCTAACCTTGGCGACAAGTCGGGCGTCGGGCAATGCCCTCCCGCCCGGCGCCCCGGCTTGGCGGGCCGGGCGCGGACCGCTAAACCGGCCTGCCAGTCCCGCAGGAGCCGCCCTTGTACGACGATCGCGAATTCCCGGACGACTGGCGCTGGCGTGCGTTCTCGCCCCCGCCCGGGACGATCATCGGTCCGGTCGACGAGATCGCCGAGGGGGCGGCGAAGGAATACCGCTTCGGCTTCGGGCCGGCCGCCTTCCGCATGTTCGTGGTCAAGAAGGACGGCGGGGTGCACGGGTACATCAACTCGTGCCCGCACTCGCACGCGCCGTTGAACCACTACGAAGACACCTTCTTCGACGAGAGCGGCCAGTACCTGCTGTGCATGCAGCACTTCGCCGTGTTCACCCCCAAGGACGGGATGTGCGTCGAGGGTCCATGCGAGGGCCAGGCGTTGGATAAGCTGACCATCGAGGTCCGTGACGGCCAGATGGTGCTGCTCTGATGGCCTATTTCGCCTTCTTCGGGATCGACAAGCCGGGGATGGAGGAAGCCCGCCTGCGCGTGCGCCCGGACCACCAGGCGCGCCTACGCGCGAACCCTGAACCTGGCTGCCGATGCGTCGCCGCCGGGGCCCTGACCGACGACGCGGACACGCACCTGATCGGCTCGCTGCTGGTGTTCGAGGCCGAGGACCGCGGCGCCGTCGAGCGCTTCATGGCCGGCGACCCCTACCTGATCGAGGACATCTTCGAGCGGACGGAAATCCGCGCCTGGCGCTGGAAGCTGAACCCGCCCGCGTAGAGGGCCCGAAAGCCGTCGTCCTTCGACAAGCTCAGGATGAGGCTTTCTACTCAACCGCCGTCAAAATCCGCCTCATCCTGAGCCTGTCGAAGGACGAGGCGGCGCACTAGCGCCGGTAGAACGGCGGGATGTTGGCGTC
>DAICXL010000240.1:0-249 GCA_027312185.1 Caulobacterales bacterium
GACATCATGCACAGCTACAACGGCTATCGCACCTGCTACTACCGCACCTTCATCTGCGGCGAGCCGAACAACCAGCAGATCGAAGCCTATGAGAAGGCGTCGAAGTGGATCTCGGCCTCGATCGACATGATCAAGCCGGGCGTCACCCCCGACGAGGTCGCCTCGGTGTGGCCCGACGCCAACGAGTTCGGCTATCGCAACGAGGACGAGGCCTTCCTGCTGCAGTACGGCCACGGCGTCGGCCTCAGC
>DAICXL010000240.1:259-578 GCA_027312185.1 Caulobacterales bacterium
GAAAGAGGGCATGGTCTTCGCCCTCGAGACCTGGTGCGGCGCCTCCGACGGTTCGGGCGCCGCCCGCATCGAAGAGGAAGTGGTCGTCACCAAGGACGGCTGCGAGATCATCACCAACTTCCCGTCCGACCGCCTCATCTCCTGCGGCCTGCCGGGCTGCGAGGTCTTCTAGACCGCCTCATCCTGAGGCGCCGCGCAGCGGCCTCGAAGGACGCATCAGCGCCCGGTCCCCGCCAGGGGGCCGGGCGTTTTGTTACATACAAACGGGAGCTTAGCCGTTCGCCTTTCCGGAACCTAAAGCGTCGCGAGACGCTCTTTT
>DAICXL010000241.1:0-574 GCA_027312185.1 Caulobacterales bacterium
GGACGGTTGGGAACCGCGGCCGGGCGGACGCGGCGGTGCGGGATATTCGGGCTCAAGATGCAGATAATTTCGGTCGTCCAGCGCAAGGGCGGCGTCGGCAAGACCACCACGGCGATCAACCTTGCGGGGGAATTCGTTCGGCTGGGCCGCGCCGTGACGCTCATCGATGCCGATCCGCAAGGATCCGCCTATGCCTGGGCGCTGCCGCGGCGGCTGCGCTTCACCGTGCGCAACGTGAATTCGCCATCATCGACTGCCCCGGCGAACTCGGCCTCACCTTCGAGGCGTGCGTGGAATTGTCGGACCTGCTGGTCCTGCCGTGCGGCCCCTCGAGCCTGGACATCAGCTCGCTGAAGCAGACCCTGGGCCGCCTCGGCGAGGTGCGGGCAACCATCCGCGGCCCCGGCCCCAAGGCGCTGGTGGTGCCCACCAAGGTCGATCCCGGCACCCTGGAAGGCCAGCAGATCGGCCCCGAACTGGCGGGGTTCGGCCTGCCGGTCAGTTCTCCGCTGTCCTATGACGTGAATTTCATCCGCTCCTTCACCGCCGGCGAGGCGGTCTCCACCTATGCGCC
>DAICXL010000242.1:0-303 GCA_027312185.1 Caulobacterales bacterium
CGATAAAAGAGGGGATTTGAGAATGTCAGCTTTGAATATGGCGGTTAGCCGCCGGTCGCGTAACGGACGAATGGTCCGCGCTCTACTGGTGTCCACTGCGCTCGTGTCCTTTGGCGGCGTCGGCGCGGCTCACGCGCAAGCGTCCAATGAGACCGCTACCGCCGACGCCGCGCCGGCCGGCCAGGTCGGCGAAGTCGTCGTGACCGCCCGCCGCCGCGCCGAAGACCTGCAGTCGGTGCCGGTGTCCGTCACCGCCATGTCGGGCGCGACCATCGACCAACTCAACATCCGCAACTTCCAGGA
>DAICXL010000242.1:313-566 GCA_027312185.1 Caulobacterales bacterium
GCAGCTCGCAGGTCAACGTCGACGCCAAGACCGGCTTCTACATGGACGAGGTCTATATCGCCCGTCAGGAAGGCAACCAGCTCTACTTCTACGACGTGGACAACGTCCAGGTCCTCAAGGGCCCGCAAGGCACCCTGTTCGGCAAGAACACCACCGCCGGCGCCTTCCTGGTCACTTCGGCACGGCCGAGCGCCGACGGCAGCAGCTACATCCGCCTGCGCGCCGGCAGCCTGAACCGCATCGACACCGAAGG
>DAICXL010000243.1:0-566 GCA_027312185.1 Caulobacterales bacterium
GGCCAATTTCGCCCGCAGTCTCTATGCCGCCCCCAACCGGCTGACCGGCCATCGCCTGGTCAAGCTCGACATTCCCGCCGCCGGCGCCATGCGCGCGCCTGGCGAGGCCTCGGGCATGCTCAGCCTTGAATGCGCCATGGACGAACTGGCCGAACAGCTCGGCCTCGATCCCATCGAGCTGCGGCTGCGCAACGAACCCGACACCGACCCTGAGACCGGCAAGCCGTTCAGCACCCGTCAGCTGGTCCGCTGCATGACCGAGGGCGCCCAGCGGTTTGGCTGGGACCGGCGCAATCCCAAGCCCGGCCAGGTTCGCGACGGCCGTTGGCTGGTGGGCCTGGGCATGGCCGCGGCCATCCGCGGTAACTTCCTGCTGCCGGCCAAGGCGGGCGTGCGGATCGACGCCGATGGAACCATCACCCTGCGCCAGGGCATGACCGACATCGGCACCGGCACCTACACCATCCTGGCCCAGATCACCGCCGAGACCCTCGGCGTGCCCCTGGCGCAGGTGAAGGTGGAGCTGGGCGACTCAGACTTTCCGCCGGCGCCGGGCTCGGGCGGTC
>DAICXL010000244.1:0-302 GCA_027312185.1 Caulobacterales bacterium
CGGTCCGCTGCCGCATCGATAACCAGACCGAGATGGACTATCTGCTGGCCGGCGGCGTCATGCCCTACGTCCTGCGCAACCTGGCCCGCGGCCCGGAAACCGAGGCGCCGATCGCGGCTGAATAATCCGGCGACTGATCGCTGAAACAGAAGGGCCGGCGGAGCGATCCGTCGGCCCTTTTCATGCCAAAGGGCGTCAGCCTGAGAACGCTCGCGCATAGCGGCCCGGTGCATGACCCACATATCGGCTGAACGCGGTGCTGAAGGTGCTGGCGGAACTGTAGCCGACCTTTTCCGCGATCT
>DAICXL010000244.1:312-557 GCA_027312185.1 Caulobacterales bacterium
AGGAGACGCGGTGTGTCAACTGCGACGATGCGCTGCTTTTGGATGCCTCGGTAGAACCGCCCGAACCATCGAACTTCATAATAGACGCTACCGTCAGCCCTCCTCCCAAACGGCCATCCTTAGACGAAGCGAGCTCTCCCCCTTCGGAGACTACAAGGGAAACGTCGAAATCGATGTAGGTGATCTCTGTAGTCTGTTGGCCGTTGATGCGACCGGGGGCTATTGCGAGGACTTCCCATGATCGC
>DAICXL010000245.1:0-554 GCA_027312185.1 Caulobacterales bacterium
CGCCGATCCACTACCAGTACGACCCGGTCATGACGGTGCGCACCAATGTGATGGGCGCCATCAACATGCTGGACCTGGCCAAGCGCAATGGCGCCCGGGTGTTTCAGGCCTCGACCAGCGAGGTCTATGGCGATCCGGAGATCCACCCCCAGGTCGAGACCTATTGGGGCCGGGTCAACCCGATCGGCCCGCGCGCCTGCTATGACGAAGGCAAGCGCTGCGCCGAGACCCTGTTCTTCGACAGCTTCCGGCAGGACAGCGTCGACATCAAGGTGGTGCGGATCTTCAACACCTACGGCCCGCGCATGGCGATCAATGACGGCCGCGTGGTCAGCAATTTCATCGTCCAGGCCCTGACCAACCAGCCGATCACCATCTATGGCGAAGGCCAGCAGACCCGAAGCTTCTGCTATGTCGATGACCTGGTCGGCCTACTTTTCACCCTACTTTGCTCCCCACCTGTCTGTTCCTTCTGCCCCAGCCCCTGGCCTTCTTCCCACTTTGGCCTGTAAAAGGAAACCTTGAAGCCAGTTTTAAGCCGCTTAAACTCAACC
>DAICXL010000246.1:0-553 GCA_027312185.1 Caulobacterales bacterium
CAGCTGGCTGAGCCGGTACAGGTTGCTGGCGTTGAGTTCGGTAAATTCATCGGCGAAACGGAGCAGAAAGTCAGACATGCTGTGGCTCCTGGGATGGCAGGTCCTTGAACGCGCTCAGTGCCCGTTGGCGGCTGGCGGCAAGATCGACCATAGGGGGCGGATAGTTGGCCACGGCGAAGAGCCCGCCGGCGGCGCCAGGGTCGTGGATGCGGCGCTCGTCCAGATGAGCCAGCTCCGGCAACCAGCGACGGATGAAGCGGCCCTGGGGGTCGAAGCGCTGCGACTGGCTGATGGGGTTGAACAGGCGGAAGTAAGGCACCGCATCGGTGCCGGTGGAGGCGCTCCATTGCCAGCCGCCGTTGTTGGCTGCCAGATCGCCATCGATCAGGTGGCGCATGAAGAAGCGCTCGCCCTCGCGCCAGTCGATCAGCAGGTTCTTGGTCAGAAACATCGCCACCACCATGCGCAGGCGGTTGTGCATCCAGCCGGTGGCCAGCAACTGGCGCATGGCGGCATCGATCAGCGGAAAGCCGGTGCGGCCCTCCTGCCAGGC
>DAICXL010000247.1:0-553 GCA_027312185.1 Caulobacterales bacterium
GACCCTGTCGGTCAGTGTCGAGGCCACCACCGCCGGGGCGCGGCAGGCCAAGCTGAGCTATCTGACCTCGGGTCTATCGTGGAAGGCCGACTATGTCGCCCTGTTCGACGAGGCCAAGAGCACGATGGACCTGCAGGGCTGGATCACCCTGTCGAACAATTCCGGCACGCCGTTCGAGAACGCACGGACCCAGCTGGTGGCGGGCGACGTCAACCAGCTGAACGACGGCGGCGTGTTCCGGCCACGCCGGTCGCCTGGAATGATCAGCGCCGGCGTCGAAAGCGGCGTGGGCGAGCGGGTCGCCGACTACTACGTCTATCCCCTGCCCGAGCGCACCACGATCGCCTCCAACCAGAACAAGCAGGTCGGCTTCCTGTCGGCCCAGGGCGTCGCCGCCAAGAAGGTCTATGAGGTCCGCGAAGGCTGGTTCACCAGCCAGGCCGAACCCACCAAGGCCGTGGTCGCCATCCAGTTCAGCAACGCCAGGCTGGCGGGCCTGGGCAGCCAGCTGCCGGCCGGCGTCATGCGCGTCTATATGCGCGACCAGGCGGGC
>DAICXL010000248.1:0-550 GCA_027312185.1 Caulobacterales bacterium
GGCCAACGGGTGCTCGCTGGCACGTTCAATACTGGCGGCCAGGCGCACGATTTCCGCTTCCTCGAAACCGGCCGCCGGCGTGATGCTCACCAGTTCGGGATGGCCCTCGGTCAGGGTGCCGGTCTTGTCCACCACCAGCGTGTCGACCTTGCGCATCACCTCAAGCGCCTCGGCGTTCTTGAACAGCACACCCATCATGGCACCACGCCCCGTTCCCACCATGATGGAAACCGGCGTAGACGAAATAACCAGAGACCACATCCGCCAGTTTCTGGATCGGGGCGCGGGAGCGTTGCGCCTCCGCCACCATGTGAACGATCTGCGCCAGCAGGGTTTCGCTGCCCACCTTCTCTGCTTTCATCAACAGGCTGCCGGTGCCGTTCACCGTGGCGCCGATGACCTTGGCATCGGTCCGCTTCTCCACCGGAATCGGTTCGCCGGTGACCATGGATTCATCCACATGGCTCACGCCATCGATCACAGTGCCGTCCACTGGAACCTTCTCACCTGGACGGATGCGCAATTTATCGCCGGGCTGCACCTGGTCGAG
>DAICXL010000249.1:0-543 GCA_027312185.1 Caulobacterales bacterium
TACGGACATGTTTGGGGGCGGGGCGCGACATGATGACGCGCATAAATGGACATGGGTGTCCGTTTTGCAAGGGGCCGTTCGAAGATCCCTCTCCCAGCGGGGAGGGCTTGAGCGGCTGAGAGCGTAGCGATCAGTCTTGCGCGCAAGGGTGAGGGGCGCGGCGGTGCGAGCTGGCCCACCGGCGGGCCCTCATCCGGCCCTTCGGGCCACCTTCTCCCCATGGGAGAAGAAAGGGGCGTTTACAGCCCCTTTTCCAACACCACGAACTCCAGCTCCGGCCGGGGCGGATCGACGGGGAAGGGGCGGGTTTCGCCGGTGGGGGCGTAACCGCGGCGTTGATACCAGGCGATCAGTTCGGCGCGGCGGTGGATGACGGTCATCTCCATGCGGCGGGCGGCGAAACGGGCGACGGCCTCGGTCTCGGCGGCGGCGAGCAGGCGGCGGCCTAGGCCGGACGCCTGAAGGGTCGGCTCGACCGTCAGCATGCCCAGATAGGTCCGGTCGTCGCCGACGCGGGCGACCTGGACGCAGCCGATCAGGGCG
>DAICXL010000024.1:0-394 GCA_027312185.1 Caulobacterales bacterium
TAGGCACCGCAACAGACCCCGGCGACGGACGCAAACGGACGGTGGTTCTGACCCCCGCGGGCAGGGCCCTGCACGACCGGGCGATCAAGGTCGCCCTGCGCCGGGAACAGCAACTTCTGGCCGGCTTCACCGATGCCGAGCGCGAGGTGTTCCTATCTCTGCTGCGGCGGATGTACGCCAATGCGGTGGAGATGGACAGTTTCGACTACACCGGGTTCGAGACCGCTGCGCCCGCGCTTCCGTCCGCTCGCCGCACCCGCGCCCGGGCCAAGCACGACGTCCACGCGGCCTAAGGGCTCGGGCCGCGCCATTTGCTTCTGTCGTCCCGGACGTCGCCCAGCGGCGATCCGGGATGACAGGGGCTTAGTGCGCGTCAGCCGGGATCGTCAGCTTT
>DAICXL010000024.1:404-25677 GCA_027312185.1 Caulobacterales bacterium
TTGGCGGTGCGGAGCAGTTGCTCCTCGGCCTCGGTTGCCTCGCGCTGGCGGTTCCACATCTGGGCGTAGAGTCCGTCCTTTTCCAGCAGTGCCGCGTGATTGCCGCGCTCGGCGACCACGCCTTCGCGCAGCACCAGGATCTCGTCGGCGTCGGCCACGGTGGACAGCCTGTGGGCCACGATCAGGGTGGTGCGCCCGGCCCGCACCTTGCGCAGGGTCGCCTGGATCGCCGCCTCGGTGCGGCTGTCCAGGGCGCTGGTCGCCTCGTCGAGGATCAGCACGCGCGGGTCGGCCAACAGGGCCCGCGCCAGTCCCACCCTCTGACGCTCGCCGCCGGACAGCTTGAGGCCGCGCTCGCCGCCCCGGGTCTGCAGCCCCTCGGGCAGGGCCCGGATGAACTCGCCCAGTTCAGCCGCCTCGGCGGCGGTCCAGACTTCTTCGTCGGTCGCCCCCGGCTTGCCGAAACCGATGTTGGCCCCGAGGGTCTCGTTGAACAGGGCCACGTCCTGGGGGACCAGGGCGACGGCGCGGCGCACCGATTCCTGGCGCACCGCGCGCAGGTCCTGGCCGTCGATCAGCACCCTGCCCTCCTGCGGGTCGATCAGCCTCAGCGCCAGGCGGACCAGGGTGGTCTTGCCCGCCCCGGAGGGCCCCACTAGGCCCACGGTCGTCCCCGGCGGGGCATGGAAGCTGACCTCGCGCAGGCCTTCCACCCGGGCGGTGTGGCGATAGGAGACGTTGTCGAAGGTCACCGCCGCCCCGTGCGGCTGCGGCAGGGTCAGGTCCGGCGCCCCCGGCAGGTCGTCGACCTCGGCCGTCTGGTCGAGCAAGGCGGTCATGGCCTCCATGTCGATGAAGGACTGGCGCACCTCGCGATAGGCGAAGCCGAGGAAGTTCAGCGGCATGTACAGCGAGGTCATGATCAGGATCGAGGCGGTCACATCGCCCGGCCCCATGCGGCCGGCCAGGGCCTCCATCCCGGCCAGCAGGGCCATGACGCCAAGGCCGATGGCCTGGATCGCGCCCTGGGCCATGTTGAGCAGGGCCAGGGAGGTGTTGGCCTTCACCGAGGCGCGGGAGTAGCGGACCAGCGCCTCGTCATAGCCTTCGACCGTGCGGCCCTCGGCCCCGAAGGCCTTGACCGTCTCGTAGTTGAGCAGGGCGTCGACCGCCCGGCCCGAGGCCTCGGAGTCGGCTTCGTTGAGCTCGCGCCGATGATGGATGCGCCAGTTGGAGATGGCGAAGGTGAAGCCGGCGTAGACCACCACCGTGGCGACGGCGACGGCGGCGAAGCGCCAGTCGTAGGCCTTGGCCAGGACGGCGGCGGCGAAGATCAGCTCCAGCGCCGTGGGGGCCAGGTTGAAGACCAGGATGCGCAGCAGATAGTCCACCGCCCGGGCGCCGCGATCGACGGTGCGGGCCAGGGTTCCGGTGCGCTTTGTCTGGTGGAAGTCGATCGACAGGGACAGGGCGTGGCCGAAGGCTTCGGCGGACGCCCGCCGCCATGCGGCCTGGGTGACCACGCCGAACAGGATGTCGCGTAGCTGGGGCGCGGCGGTCGAGATGAAGCGGATCAGGGTCCAGCCGATCGCCAGGGCGGCGAAGGTCGCGCCCGCCTGGGCCGCCACCGGCACGTCCGGCCGCGACACGAGGGAGTTGACCGCCTTGCCGAGCAGCAGGGGCGCCATCACCCCCGTCGCCTTGCCGCCCAGGGTCAGGGCCAGGGCCGCGGCCATGCGCAGGCGCAGCTGAGGCGCGCCGGAGCGGGCGACGAGGCCGCCGATCCGGCGCAGAGCCTTCCACGGCTGCGGCGCGGGGGCGGCGGGGTCGGCGGCGGCGTCCCGCTGGCGCGGGCGCCTCAAGGGGCGGGCTCCGGCGGAACATCGAAGACGAACGTGCTCTGCACCCCGCCGCCGGCGCGGGCCCAATCGACCCGCCAGCCGCCGTCCTGGCGCACGGCGCGGAAGGCGGAGCCGTTCAGGGGCGCAACCGGCGACACCTGGGCCAGGACGTCGGCAGTCAAAGCCTGGGCGCCGCCGTCCGCCTCCACCCGCAGGCGCCGGGCGCCGGGCTCCAGCGGGCGGTTGGCGCCGATGACGGCGAAGCGGCCCCGGGCGTCGGACTGGTCGAGGCCGGCCTCGACCCCGTCGATGCTGAGCCGCACCCGCGCCCGGGCCGGCCCGACCCCGGCCACGGCGGCGCCGCCGCCCGCGTCATAGTCGAGCGCCGTCACCTGTAGCCGCGGCAAGGGCCCTTCCAGCGGCAGGGCCGCGAAGCCCGCCCGGGCCAGCACCACCGGCGGGCCGGGCGCCGGCACGGCCAGGACGGCGCCCTCGGCCCGGACCACCCGCTCGCCGATGCGGGCGGACAGGGCGTACATCGCCGGGGCCGCCATCGGGGCAGGCACGATCAGCGACCATGCGCCCTTGTCGTCGGCGGTCGCCATCCCGCCCTTGCCGTCCGGGGCCACCAGCTGCACCTCGGCGCCGGCCGGCGCGGTTCCGCTGAGCGCCAGGCCCTGCGGCCGGCGGACGCCGGAGACGATCTCCGGCGGGGCGACATAGCCCGCATCCGGCGCGCCGTCGGGGGTCTCTGTCCCGGCGGCGGCCTGCGGCGGAGCAGGCGGTCCGCAGGCCGCGAGGGTGGCGGCGAGGGCGAGGGCGGGGATGGCGGGGGCGAAGCGGGTCATGGGCCAGCTTGTTTTAAACCCATGCGCCCCGATCTTTGCTAGACGAAGTGGACGCGCCTGCCCGGCCGCGTCCTTCAGCTCAGGAGTTCATCCGCATGGACGAGGCCTCGTCGCCGGCCCCCAAGCTGCGTTCGGTGTGCCTGTTCTGCGGCTCTTCCGGCGCGGTGGACCCGGCCTACCTGCAGGCGGCGGCCGAGTTCGGCGCCGCCCTGGCGACGGCGGGCGTGCGGCTGGTCTACGGCGGCGGCGGCGTCGGGCTGATGGGCGCGGCGGCCCGGGGCGCGCACGAGGCCGGCGGCCAGGTGCTAGGCATCATGCCCGCCTTCCTGCAGGACCGCGAGCGGGTCTACGACGACGTCGAGACGGTGATCGTGCGCAACATGCACGAGCGCAAGCGGATCATGTTTGACCAGTCGGACGCCTTCGCCGTCTTTCCGGGCGGCATCGGGACCCTGGAGGAGGTGGTGGAGCTGATCTCGTGGCGCCGCCTGCACCTGCACAGCAAGCCTATCGTGTTCCTGAACCTGAAGGGGTTCTGGGAGCCGTTCTTCTCCCTCGTCGACCATTCGGTGGGCGAGGCCATGTCGCCGCCGTGGCTGCCGGGGTCGTGGGGCAAGGCGGCCAGGGTTGCGGACGTCCTGCCGCTGATCCGCGACATGATCGAGCATGCCCCCGTCGACGACGGGGAAGTGGCGGCGAAGGCGTAGGCGCTACTTCGCTAGCCGCTAATACTTGCCCCCTCCGGCGGCCTTCGGCGCGCCACCTCCCCCGCTTCGCAGGGGAGGAGAACAGGGCGTATGTCCTGCTCCCCTGCGAAGCGGGGGAGCTGTCGGCGAAGCCGACTGAGGGGGCCTACGGCAGCCGCCCGAACGCCACGTCGGCGCGCAGGGCCCTGGCCTTGCTGAGGGTGTGGGCTTCGGCCGCTTTCCAGTAGGCGGAATCGCCGGGATCGGCGGCGGCGCGGCGGCGCTGCGCGGCATAGGCCAGCATCAGGGCGTGCATGGCCCTCAGGCTCTGGGCGCAGCGGCGCGGATCACCCGGCAGGGCGGGCTGAGACTCGGAACGGGCGCCCAGGAAGGCGACGGCGGGGGCGGGAATCCAATGCAACATGAAACAACGCTTCGACTGCGGCGCGGCCTGGCCGGCGCGGTCCGCGCTGGAGGCCGAGTCTGAATGCAATCGCCGTTCTGGCGGGGTGCTGAATCAATCCGTGCACCCGGCAGAATGTTCCCACAGCCTGTGGACAAAATTCAGGCAGTTTCGCCCGCCAATAGCCTTAATGCGCGGTCGCGGCCGATCAGCGGCAGCAAAGACGCCATGTCGGGCCCGTGGTCCAGGCCGGTGAGGGCCTGGCGCAACGGCATGAACAGGCCACGGCCCTTGGCTCCCGTTTCCTGCTTCACCGCATTGGTCCAGGCGGCCCAGTCGAGGCTGTCGGGCAGCAGGGCCGCGGCCTTGGCCAGGAACCCCAGATCCTCGGTCACCGGTGTGACGGGTCCGCGCACCACATGCACCCAGTCCGCGGCCTCCCCGAAGGTCTTCAGGTTGGCGCGGATGGCGTTCCAGAACCCCTCGCCCGCGTCGGCGTCGATCGCGGCCAGGCGGGGTTGCGCCTCGGCGTAGGGCATGGCGTGCAGCACGCCGGCGTTGAGGCGGGCGAGGTCGGCGATGTCGTAGCGGGCCGGGGCGCGGCCGTACTTGCCGAGGTCGAAGCTCTCGACCAGGGCCTGCATCGACGGGGCCGCCTCGATAGCGTCGGAGGCGCCCAGCTTGGCCATGTGGCTGACCACGGCCAGGGGCTCATAGCCCTGTTCGCGCAGGTCCTGGATCGACAGGGAGCCCAGCCGCTTGGACAGGGCCCCGCCGTCGGCGTCGGTGAGCAGGGAGAAGTGGGCGAAGGCCGGCACGGCGGCGCCCAGGGCCTCGAACAGCTCAACCTGGACGCCGGTGTTGGTGACGTGGTCTTCGCCGCGGATCACATCGGTGATCCCCATCTCCACGTCGTCGACCACCGAGGGCAGGGTGTAGAGGAAGGCGCCGTCCTCGCGGATCAGCACCGGATCGGACAGGGAGGTGGTGTCCACCTCGTTGTCGCCGCGGATGCCGTCCAGCCAGTGCACGCGCCGGCCGTCGAGCTTGAAGCGCCAGTGCGGCTGGCGGCCCTCGGCCTCGAGGGCCGCCTTCTCGGCGTCGGTCAGGCGAAGCGCGGCGCGGTCGTAGATCGGCGGCTGGCCGCGCGAGAGCTGGACCTTGCGGCGCCGGTCGAGCTCTTCCTGGGTCTCGTAGGCGGGATAGAGCCGGCCGGCCGCCTTCAGCTTTTCGGCGGCGTCGCGGTAGAGGTCGAAGCGGGCCGACTGGCTGTACTTCTCGTCCCAGGTCAGGCCCAGCCAGGTCAGGTCGGTCTCGATGCCGCGCTCGTACTCGGCCGTGGAGCGGGCCAGGTCGGTGTCGTCGATGCGCAGGATGAAGACGCCGCCCCGGGACCGGGCGAACAGCCAGTTCGTCACCGCCGCGCGGATATTGCCGACATGGATCCGTCCGGTGGGGGACGGGGCGAAGCGGACCTTGGCGGTCATGGAAGTGGGCCTCTCTCGCGAAGGCGGCTAGGTCCGACGCGGGACAGGGCGTGTCAAGCTTATCCCTCCCCCTTGTGGGGAGGGTGGCGCCCGAAGGGCGTCGGGTGGGGGGAAGTGATCAGCGAACGTCGCGGTTCCGCCCCACCCCGCTCGCGCGCCGGACGCCCGCGAGTCGCCCTCCGGCCTACTGCTTGGTCACCTGGCCGCGGATTTCGCCGGGGCCGTGGGCGGCGGTGTGAATGTTGACGTACCAGCGGCCGGCCTCGAGGTCGGCGATCTGGGCGTCGGTCAGGGTCGCCGTGCCCTTGATCGGGCTGGCCGGCGGGTTCAGCGGCACGGTCGGCGGGGCGTTGGCGGTGGGCGCGGCGGGGCCGTGGAAGTGGGCGGCGACGGCCGGGCCGGTCAGGCCGGAATAGGTGATTTCGTAGGTGAGCACCTTGGTGGCGGTGTCGAGGGTGGCCATGGCCATCCCCGTGCCCTTCTCGGTGTTGGCCGGCACTTCGGAAGCCCCGTTCAGCATGGCGTGGAACTTCACGGTCTCGGCCTGAGCCGTCCCGGCGACGAGGGCGAGTACGGCGGCGGCGAAGAGCAGACGCATGGATTATCCTCCCATTGGCGTTATGGCCGGGGGCAGGAAATCCTCATGGCGGCGCGATGTAAAGCTAAGCCGCGCGTCTCAGTCGTCCCGGTGGACCCGCTCGCGGCGCTCATGACGCTCTTGCGCCTCGAGGCTGAGGGTGGCGATCGGACGGGCTTCGAGGCGGGCCAGGCCGATCGGCTCGCCGGTCTCCTCGCAATAGCCGTAGGAGCCGTCTTCGATCCGCCGCAGGGCTTCGTCGATCTTGGAGATCAACTTGCGCTGGCGGTCTCGGGTGCGCAGTTCCAGAGCTCGATCCGTCTCTGACGAGGAACGATCGAGAATATCGGGGTGATTCTCGGTCTCAGCCTGCAGATGGCTCAGCGTTTCGCGAGATTCGCGCAGAATATCGTCTTTCCAGCCGAGGAGCTTACGGCGGAAATACTCCAGCTGCCGCTCATTCATGAACGGTTCGTCTTCCCCGGGACGGTACCCTTCAGGAATATCAGGCGTTTCGACCTGAACTACTGACGCGGTCGTCTGCATAACGACGCCCTCACGCTGGTGTAATATTACGCGCTCCCTGTAGCGCGAGGTGCTTATAGCCACCTTGTTTGAATCGTTCAACGAAGCTCGCGTAACAATAGAGCGGCGCAAGGTCGCGGAGCCGATTCAGGCGGCGATCCTGGCCATGTCGCGCTTGGCCAGCTCGACCGCGGCGCGGGTTTCGATCTCGTCTAGCACGGCCTCCAGGCGCGGATCGTCGGTGCCCGAACGCGCCTCGCTGGCCGCGCCCCGCAGGCGCTCGAGGGCGTCGCCGGAGACATCCCCATCGAGGATGGCCAGCTTCATCTCATCGAGCATGTCGAGCATGCGGCCGGCGCGGGTCACCGCCCGGCGGCGACGCTCCAGCGGATTGTAGGTCTCCTGCAGGGCCAGGAGCGCATCCAGGGAGGCCACGGCGGCGGTGGCCGAGGTCATGGCGGTGGGCGCGGCCTCGCGGGCGCCGCCCACGCCCGAAGGCGCGAACCCCGCTTCCCCACCGCGCTTGACGCCGCCGGCGCCGGACACGGCCCCGGCTCCACCTGGTCCGGTCACCTTCATAGGAGTTCACCGCACGCGTTA
The DNA here is from genome assembly GCA_027312185.1 of Caulobacterales bacterium. Lineage (GTDB taxonomy): Bacteria > Pseudomonadota > Alphaproteobacteria > Caulobacterales > Caulobacteraceae > NCED01. The sequence continues at coordinate 7,372 of DAICXL010000024.1, forward strand.
ACCATGACGGCAAGATTCGCCCCGACTCCCTTGGCGAAGGGTTAACGGGCCCGGCAGATTCTGCCCGATCAGGTCGCCGGAGGGCGATCGGGTCAAATATAGCATTGATTTTATTATATTATTTTATGCGCCGGACTGGCACGAAGTTCGCATCGGGGGCCGGTGATCTTTAATGAAGGCGCGCCCGTATGCTTGCCCAGCGTTTGTTCGCCTGCCTCAGCCTCGCCGCCGTCCTGGCGCTCGCCGCCGGACCCGCCTCGGCGCGGTCACGGATCAAGGACATCGTCTCGTTCGAAGGCGTACGGGAGAACCAGCTGGTCGGCTACGGCCTGGTGGTCGGCCTGAACGGCACGGGCGATTCCCTGCGCAACGCCCCCTTCACCAAGGAGAGCCTGGCCTCAATGCTGGAGCGGCTGGGGGTGCAGACCCGCGGCGCGGCGGTCGACACCAAGAATACCGCCGCGGTCATGGTCACCGCCAACCTGCCGCCGTTCTCGGCCGCGGGTTCGAAGGTCGACGTCACCGTCGCCACCCTGGGCGACGCCAAGAGCCTGCTGGGCGGCACCTTGCTGGTCACGCCCCTGCTGGGCGCCGACGGCGAGGCCTATGCCGTCGGGCAGGGCACGGTGCAGACCGGCGCGGTCTCGGCCACCGGCGCCTCCGGCTCGTCGATCACCCGCGGGGTTCCGACCGCGGGCCGCATCGCCGCCGGCGCGGTGGTCGAGCGCGAACTCGGCTTTCAGCTCGCCAACCTCGGCCAGATGCGGCTGACCCTGCGCAATCCGGACTTCACCACCGCCCTGCGCATCGCCGACGTTATCAACGCCCGCTTCCCGGGCAGCGCCAGCGCCGACAATCCGACCATCGTCACGGTGCGCACGCCGGCCGGCGCCAACCAGGTCGGCTTCATCACCACCCTCGAACAGCTGGAGGTCGAGCCCGACAGCCCGGCCAAGGTGGTGATCGACGAGGTGGCCGGCGTGGTGGTGATGGGATCGGACGTGCGGGTGTCCACCGTCGCCATCGCCCAGGGCAACCTGACCATCACCGTGCAGGAGACCCCGCAGGTCAGCCAGCCCGCGCCGTTCAGCCAGGGCCAGACCGCCATCGTGCCCTCGACCAATCTCAGCGTCGACGAGGAGCAGGGCAAGAAGCTGATGGTGCTCGACGGCGGCGCCTCTCTGGCCTCGCTGGTCCAGGGGCTGAACGCCCTGGGCGTCAATCCGCGCGACATGATCTCGATCCTGCAGACCATCAAGGCCGCCGGCGCCCTTCAGGCCGAAATCCAGGTGATGTGATGGCAGGCGACATGACGATCGAGGCCCCCGCCCTCCCCATCCAGCCCCCTGTCCGGCCGGTCGCCACGGCCGAGCAGCTGGCGCGGGTCAAGAAGGTCTCGCGCGAGTTCGAGGAGTCCTTCCTGCAGGTGATGCTGGGCGAGATGTTCAAGACCGTGCCCACCGGCCAGTTCGGCGGCGGCGAGGGCGAGGAGGCGTTCAAGTCCTTCCTCACCGAGGCCTTCTCAAAGCAGATCGGCGCCGCCGGCGGGATCGGGCTTTCCAAGCAACTCAACCACGAGCTCCTGAAGATGCAGGGGCTGACCGATGGAGCCCCCCTATGATCGACGCCTCCGGCCCGGACGACCGCGTCCAGCAGCTCGCCAAGCTGACCCAGCGCCTGACCGACCTGCTGGCCGCCGAGGCCGCCGCCTTCGAAGCGCACCGGCCCCAGGACGTCGCCGGCTCCACCGAGGAGACGGTGCGGCTGGCCAATGTCTATCGGCACGAGTCGGTGCGGATCAAAGCCGACCCCTCCATGATCGCCGGCGCCGACCCGGCGGCCCGGGGCCGCCTGATCCAGGCCACCCAGACCTTCGAGGCGGTGCTGGCCCGCCACGGCCGGGCGGTGACCGCGGCCAAGACGGTGAGCGAAGGCCTGGTCCAGGCCATAGCCGAGGAAGTGGCCGCCACTCGCGCCGCCCGCGCGCCCTATGGCGCCACGGCCCGCGTGCCGGCGTCGGACGCCTCGGCGATCACGCTGAACAAGACCGCGTAGGTTCATAATCCCTCCCCTTCATGGGGAGGGCGACTCGCGGGCGTCAGGCCCGCGAGCGGGGTGGGGCGGAACCGCGACGTTCGCCGGACACTTCCCCCCACCCGACCCGCTACGCGGGCCACCCTCCCCACAAGGGGGAGGGACAAGACGACCGCCTCCGGAACAGGCAGGTTTCGCGGCGTCGCGAACGCGTTCGCCAAATGTTCTTGCTGAATCGCCCGCTGTGCGCATTACATAAGGCGGCTGCCGCCCCCGCCCGGGCAAACCCCTTCGAGCGATCGCCAGATGTCCGTCAGCAACACCTATATCCGCGTCCGCGGCGCCCGTGAGCACAACCTCAAAGGGGTGGATGTCGACATCCCCCGCGAGCAGCTGGTGGTGCTGACCGGCCTGTCGGGGTCGGGCAAGTCGAGCCTGGCGTTCGACACCATCTACGCCGAGGGCCAGCGCCGCTATGTGGAGAGCCTGTCGGCCTACGCCCGCCAGTTCCTGGAGCTGATGGGCAAGCCGGACGTGGACCTGATCGAGGGCCTGTCGCCGGCCATCTCCATCGAACAGAAGACCACCTCGAAGAACCCACGCTCGACCGTCGGCACGGTGACCGAAATCCACGACTACATGCGCCTGCTGTGGGCGCGGGTCGGCGTGCCCTATTCGCCGGCCACGGGCCTGCCGATCGAGAGCCAGACCGTCAGCCAGATGGTCGACAAGATCACCGTCCTGCCCGAGGGCACGCGCCTCTATCTGCTGGCCCCCGTCGTGCGCGGCCGCAAGGGCGAGTACCGCAAGGAGATCGCCGACTGGCAGCGCCAGGGCTTCCAGCGCCTGAAGATCGACGGCGAGTTCTATCCGATCGAGGACGCCCCCACCCTCGACAAGAAGTTCAAACACGACATCGACGTCGTCGTGGACCGGATCGTGGTCAAGCCGGAGATGGAGCAGCGGCTGGCCGACAGCATCGAACAGGCCCTGCGCCTGGCCGACGGCATCGCGGTCGCCGAATGGGCCAGCCTGGACGAGGGCGAGACCGAGCCGAAGAAGATCCTGTTCTCGGAGAAGTTCGCCTGCCCGGTGTCGGGCTTCACCATCAGCGAGATCGAGCCACGGCTGTTCTCGTTCAACAACCCCTTCGGCGCCTGCCCGGCCTGCGACGGCCTGGGGATGAAGCTGAAGTTCGACCCCGACATGGTGATCCCCGACAAGGACAAGACCTTGCACAAGGGCGCGGTGGCGCCGTGGAGCCGGGGGCCCTCCCCCCTCTACACCCAGACCCTGCAGGCGCTGGCCCGCCACTACGGCTTCTCGATGGACAAGCCGTGGTTCGAGCTGCCGGAGGCGGCCCGCAACGTCGTGCTGTACGGCACCGGCACGGAGAAGGTGAAGTTCACCTACGACGACCAGGCGCGGAAGTACGAGGTCTCCAAGCCCTTCGAAGGCGTGCTGCCCAACCTGGAGCGGCGCTGGCGCGAAACCGACAGCGCCTGGGTGCGCGAGGAGCTGGGCCGCTACCAGTCCGACACCCCGTGCGAGGTGTGCGAGGGCGCCCGCCTGAAGCCCGAGGCCCTGGCGGTGAAGATCGGCGCCAGGTCGATCGCCGAGGTCTCCCTGCTGTCGATCCGCCACGCCCGCGAGTGGTTCGAGAGCGTCGAGGCGGGGCTGACCTCGCAGCAGGCGGAGATCGCCCGCCGCATCCTGAAGGAGATCAACGACCGCCTGCGGTTCCTCAACGACGTGGGGCTGGAATACCTCAACCTCGCCCGCGCCTCCGGCACCCTGTCCGGCGGCGAGAGCCAGCGCATCCGCCTGGCCAGCCAGATCGGCTCGGGCCTGACGGGGGTGCTGTATGTCCTGGACGAGCCGTCCATCGGCCTGCACCAGCGCGACAACACCCGACTGCTGGAAAGCCTGAAGGGCCTGCGGGACCTGGGCAATTCGGTGCTGGTGGTCGAGCACGACGAGGAGGCGATCATGACCGCCGACTACGTCATCGACATGGGCCCGGCCGCCGGCGTCCACGGGGGCGAGATCATCGCCCAGGGCCTGCCCGCCGACATCATGGCCGAGCCGAAGAGCCTGACCGGCCAGTACCTGGTCGGGACCCGGGAGATCGCGGTGCCGCAGGAACGCCGCCCGATCAACAAGAAGAAGATGCTCCGCGTCATCGGGGCGCGCGGCAACAACCTGAAGAACGTCACCGGCGAGATCCCCACCGCCGTGTTCACCTGCATCACCGGCGTCTCCGGCGGCGGCAAGTCCACCTTCACCATCGAGACCCTGTACAAGGCCGCCGCCCGGCGGCTGAACAACGCCTCGGACGCCCCGGCGCCCCACGACAAGATCGAAGGGCTGGAGCTGTTCGACAAGGTCATCGACATCGACCAGTCGCCGATCGGGCGCACCCCGCGGTCGAACCCGGCCACCTATACCGGCGCCTTCCAGCCGATCCGCGACTGGTTCGCGGGCCTGCCGGAATCCAAGACCCGCGGCTATGGGCCGGGGCGGTTCAGCTTCAACGTCAAGGGCGGGCGCTGCGAGGCCTGTCAGGGCGACGGGCTGATCAAGATCGAGATGCACTTCCTGCCCGACGTCTACGTCACCTGCGACGTCTGCAAGGGCAAGCGCTACAACCGCGAGACCCTCGAGGTGCTGTTCCGCGGCAAGTCGATCTCCGACGTGCTCGACATGACCGTCGAAGAGGCGGCGGACTTCTTCAAGGCGGTGCCGCCGATCCGCGACAAGATGGAGACCCTGAAGCGGGTCGGCCTCAGCTACGTCAAGGTCGGCCAGTCGGCGACGACCCTGTCCGGCGGCGAGGCGCAGCGGGTCAAGCTGTCGAAGGAACTGTCGCGCCGGGCGACGGGCCGCACCCTCTACATCCTCGACGAGCCGACCACGGGCCTGCACTTCGAGGACACCCGCAAGCTGCTCGAGGTGCTGCACGAGCTGGTCGACCAGGGCAACACGGTGGTGGTGATCGAGCACAACCTCGACGTCGTGAAGACGGCCGACTGGCTGCTCGACTTCGGCCCAGAGGGCGGCGACGGCGGCGGGGTCATCGTGGCCCAGGGCTCGCCCGAAAAGGTAGCCGCCGATCCGGAGAGCTGGACCGGCCGCTACCTCAAGGTGCTGCTCGACCGCCACGAGGAGCGGCGGCGAGAACGGGTGGCCGACCTCAAGAAGACCAAGAAGCGGGCCTAGCCCGGCTTAGTAGCCCCGGGCGTAGGCCTGGGCGGACCTGGACTGGTGCCGGGCGGTGACCAGCGGCTTGTCCAGGGACGCCACCGCCTGCTGTATCGTCGCCTTGACGCAGCGCACGTCTTCGCGGCGCAGGGTGAGATCGGGGATCTGGCTGTCGCAGGCCTTCCACGCCGCGTTCTCAAGGCGCTTGTAGAAGCTGCGCACCGCCGCGCTGTCCTGGAAATCGACGGCGGCCGTCGAAAGACGGATGGCGGTGGGCGCGCGTTCGCTGTCCCGCGCCAGCGCTTCGCCGGCCGACAGAGCGGAACAGGTCACCGCGGCGACGAGCGCCACCTTCCCAAGCATATGCATATTGCACTCCCTTGCGCGCGCCATTTCATCGGCGCTTTCGCAGGTAAAATAGCGTCTCGACGCCGCAATGTCGATGTGAATTCCTGGCGCTGTAAGTAGACTAAAACTTCAGCAGTCCGGTTGCTTATTTGAGATGCAGGGTGCAGCGCGCGAATACGACCCCTCGCACTTGCGAAAAGCGCAGCCTGATCCGTTCCTACACCTGGGCACACTACCGTGATGCGTGCTCCGCGCCGCCGGATTCTCTTCAGCTTGATGAGGGGAGACGAACGCCCCCGAGGGCGACCTGATCAGTCGCCCAGCTTTCCCTCGCGGCGCAGCGAGCGGTACAGCTCGATGGGCGGGCCGTTCAGTATGGCCAGGGCGATGGCGTAAAGCACCGACAGGAAGGCGACGTAGAGCAGCGGCAGCGGCCGGCCGAGGTTCTCGGGCGAGCTGAAGTCGGGGCTGAACATGGCGCCAAGATCGGTCAGGGCCCCGCCGGTGGCGATGACCGCTATGCCGGCCAGGGCCACGAAGATGATGTGGGCCAGCAGCACCACGACCAGAGCCAGGGAGGCCCCCAGCGCCTCCGAGCCGAGCAGGGCCAGGGACCAGCCCTTGGTCGCCTTCCACGAGGCGCGGAAGCGGAAGCGGTGCTCGGCGATGGTCATGGGGCCGGCTAGGGAAAAGCGGATGAACAGCATCACCGTCACCGCGAAGCTGACGATGGTGGACAGGTTGACGATCACGGCGCCGAGCATCGGGCCCAGCAGGCCCATGGCGACGCCGAGGATGAGGGTGGCCAGGAAGCTGACCCCGAAGAAGGCCAGGAGCAGGCCGATCACCCTCAGCTCGTCCTTGCCGAAGCCGATGGTGACCCGGCCCTCGGGACGCAGCAGCGCGCGCAGCACCGAGGCGTTGACCACGGAGGCGGCCACCACCTGCACCAGCATGGAGATCAGGGCGGCCGGGAGCACCTTGGGCAGCAGGGCGCTCATCTGGGCGGTGTCGGGGCTGGTCGTGGCGGCGAGCTGTTCGAACTCGGCCCACTGCGGTCCGGCGATGCCGCCGATGGCCAGGCCGACCAGCAGGTTCGCGGCCAGCATCACCGCCGCCCAGGACAGGACGCCCAGGGGGTGGCGGCCGGTGAGGCGGAAGCCTTCGAAGGCGCCTTCGGTCGCGGAAAAGCTCATCGGCTGAGAATCATCGGCATGTTCCAGCTTTAGCGTCTCAACCGGCCAAAAGCTCCGGCCGGAAGCGACGGGGCGTGACGGCGGACAGGGCCCGGTAGCGCTCGCGCCGGGCGCGGTAAAGATAGCCCAGCACGCCCACGGTCAAAGGCGCCTGGACGAAGGCCATGACCAGTCCCAGCACCAAGCCGCCGACGGCCGCGTCGGCGAGGGGCCAGCGGCCCCGGGCGCCCCACATCGGGTCATGCCGCGCGACCTCATCCAGCAGCGCCAGGAGGACCACGACCAGCACGGTGGGGGCCTGGACCAGCAGCCAGCCGCCCAGCACCGCCAGGGTCCGGCCGCGGCCGAGGTCCCAGGCTTCGCGCAACACCAGCCGCCGCTTGCCTACCGTGGCGGCGGGGGCGAAGGCGCAGCGGGCGCAGATCCAGGCGAAGACGCCGAGCACGCCCAGCCAGAGGGCCAGGACGATCAGGAACGAGACCTGCACCTCGCCGACATGGGCCAGGGTCGCGGCGCCGGCGAACCGGAACAGGACGAAGATCAGGGCCGATACCGCCACCACGGGCAGCCACACGAAGGCGGACGCGGCCACGAAGGCGGCGGCCAGGACGATGAGGCGGATCTCGGCCAAACCGAACTGGAGGCCGGCGGGGCCCAGGGTGCGCAGCGCCTTTCCGCCCAGCTCCAGGCGATAAAGACCGGCCCACAGGGGGGCGGCGCTGACCAATATGGTCCACCAGCCGACCCGCCACAGGTCGGCGGCCTCGGACGCGCTCATCCGGCCGCGCAGGGCGGCGAAGACGACGGCGACGCCGAAGGCGGCGAGCGCCTGCACGCCCCACAGCCGCCGCGCCGCGTCCTGGGCGAAGGCGAAAGCCGAACTGACGGCCTCGCCGGCGGTCTCACCGGGCCTGGACATACTCAACCCTTCTACTGAACCGACCCTGCGCCCCACACGGGCGTTCCACAACGGGTCGGACACGCCAACTTCGCCCCGGGCCTCGCAAGGGTCGGGCCGGCCAGCTAATAGACGCGCCATGAATCCTGTTCACGTCATCGGCGCCGGCCTCGCCGGATCGGAAGCGGCCTGGCAAATCGCCGAGGCCGGCGTCCCCGTGGTGCTGCACGAGATGCGGCCCGTGGTGTCCACCCCCGCCCACCACACCGGCGGTTTCGCCGAGCTGGTCTGCTCCAACTCGTTCCGCTCGGACGACTGGCAGTACAACGCCGTCGGCCTGCTGCACGCCGAGATGCGGCGGTGCAACTCGCTGATCATGGCTTCGGGCGACGCCAACCAGGTGCCGGCCGGCGGCGCCCTGGCGGTGGACCGGGACGGCTTTTCCGACGCGGTGACCGCGAAGCTGGAGGCGCACCCCAACATCACAATCGACCGGGCCGAGGTCGCCGGACTGCCGCCGGCCGAGTGGGAGCGGGTGATCGTCTCGACCGGCCCCCTCACCTCTCCCGCCCTGACCGCCGCCATCCTGACCCTGACCGGCGAGGAGAGCCTGGCCTTCTTCGACGCCATCGCGCCGATCGTGCACGCCGAGTCCATCGACATGACCGCGGCCTGGCGCCAGTCGCGCTACGACAAGGCCGGCCCCGGCGGCGATGCGGCCGCCTACATCAACTGCCCCATGGACAAGGCCCAGTACGAGGCCTTCATCCAGGCCCTGCTCGACGGCCCCAAGGGCGATTTCAAGGAGTGGGAGAAGGACACGCCCTACTTCGACGGCTGCCTGCCGATCGAGGTGATGGCCGAGCGGGGCCGAGAGACCCTGCGCTTCGGCCCCATGAAGCCCGTGGGCCTGACCAATCCGCACAAGCCCGATGAGAAGCCCTATGCGGTGGTCCAGCTGCGCCAGGACAATGCGCTCGGCACGCTCTACAATCTGGTCGGCTTCCAGACCAAGCTGAAGCACGGCGCCCAGACCGAGGTGTTCCGCACCATTCCGGGACTGGAGAAGGCCGAGTTCGCCCGCCTGGGCGGGCTGCACCGCAACACCTTCCTCAACTCGCCGCGCCTGCTCGACGGCGCCCTGCGGCTGAAGGCCGATCCGCGCCTGCGCTTCGCCGGCCAGATCACCGGGGTCGAGGGCTATGTGGAAAGCGCGGCGGTGGGGCTGCTGGCCGGCCGCTTCGCCGCCGCCGAGGCGCTGGGGCGCACCCTGGCGCCGCCGCCCCCATCTACGGCCCTTGGCGCCCTGATCGGCCACATCACCGGCGGCCACCTGGAGGGCGGCTCCGGCTCGTTCCAGCCGATGAACATCAACTATGGCCTCCTGCCGCCCCTCGAAGGGCCCAAGCGCAGCGAGGACGGCAAGAAGCTCAACCCCACCGACCGCGGCCGGGCCAAGAAGCGGCTGATGTCGGAGCGCGCGATGACGGATCTGGAGGGGTGGCTGGCGGCCTGAGGGGTGCGGCCGCCTCGGCGCTAGATCTTCCCCCGCACGACGGCCGCCAGCAGCCTCGCCCGCTTCTGCAAATCGTTAGGCCTGGCGCCGGCCGCGTACTGCCGCGCCAGGGTCGCGTAGGCGACGGCGGGGAAGGCGGCGACGGGCAGGGCCTTCAGCTCGGTCTGGGCTTCCTTCAGCGCCGCCTCGACGCGGTGGGCGACGTGGGCGGCGATCTCGGTTTCTTCGGCCTCGCCCCAGTTCAGCGGGGTCCAGCGTCGGCCTCGGGCGGCCCAGGCGGGCCCGGCGCGCCACAGGCCGGCCCAGCCCCAGGCCCGGGCCGCGCCGCGCACCGTGGCGGGGTCGGTCGCGGGATCAAGCAGGCGAGCGGCGGCGGCCATCACGGCGCCCGCCGTGCCGTCGATGTAGGCGGTCAGCGCGTCCTCGTCCGCGAACGGCTCCGGCTCGAGATCGGGTCCGCGACCCTGGACCATGGCGGCGAGCCGCTCGCCGTCCAGGCCGGCGACGCCGCGCAGGGCCTGGATCACCGGATGGGCGGCGGTCATCGCCTCGATCTGCTCGCCCCACCAGGCCAGGCGGATCTCGCCCAGCATCGGGGTGGTGACGGTCTCGGCCACCCGGGCCAGCTCGTGGTTGAGGGCGTAGAGGCTCGCGAGGTCGCCGCGCCGCGAACCGGCGAAGCGGGCGGCCAGCCACCGGTCGGGGTCCACCCGCCGGACGAGGGCGTCTAGGGTTTCTGTCATCAGGCTCAAACGAAAAAGGGCCCGCCGAACCGGGCGGGCCCTTCCGAGTAGAGGCTTCCGGCTTAGCCGAACAGGGTCTGGTTCATGGCCATGGTGGTCAGCATGGGCAGGGACAGCAGGGTGTTGGTGCGCGAGAACAGGGTGGCCGTGCGGCCGGCCTTGGCCTTGGCGTCGGCGTCGGCCTCGACGATCCCGAGGGCGATCTTCTGGTTCGGCCAGATGAACACCCACACGTTCAGGAACATGATGGTCGCCAGCCACATGCCGACGCCGATCATCGAATAGGAGATGTCCACGCCGGGGTTGTAGCCGCCGGCGAAGCCGAGGGTGACCGTCTCGAGGAAGAAGTCGGTCTTGGTGTAGGAGCGCAGGATGGCCAGGATGATGCCGGCCACCCAGGTCCCCAAGGCCGCATAGCGGAACCAGAACAGGGCCTCGGGCGCGATGTACTTCGAGATCGCCGGCTTCAGCTCGGCCGGGATGTCCGGCATTTTCCGGATCTGGACGAAGTTGAAATAGTACAGCAGGCCGATCCACAGGATGCCCAGGCTGACGTGGATCCACCGGAAGGTGGCCTCCCAGAAGATGATGCCGAAGTTGGAATGGACGCCGTAGCCGATCACGAAGAGCACCGCGATGGCGAGGCTCAAGAGGATCGTGTTGCGGAAATTCAGAAGCAGACCAGCCATTTTCGGCCCCCGTTGCCTTGCCCGGGCCCCCGCCCGTGAAGCGGGAACCCTACGTCGGTTCGGGGGCGGGTAGCAATTCCGCTTAGATGGCGATCAGGGCGGCGGCGATGCGGCGGCCTTCCTTGGCCAGCACGTTGTAGAGGCGCACGGCCGAGGCGGTGTCCATCACCTCAAGCCCGATGCGGGCGGCGGCAAGCGCCTCGCGCACCGCGCGGGGCGGCGGGGCCATGGCGGGGCCGAGACCGAGGAGCGCGAACTCCGCGACGGCCGGGCCCGCCGCCAGGACGGTGTCGAAGTGGGCGGGCGTGAGGTCCGCGAGGCTGGCCACCGGCCAGGGATGAACCACATCGTCCAGGATCAGGATCGAGCCCTCGACCCGGCCCGCCTCGGTGCGGAAGCCGCCGGCCCCGTAGGCCTCGATGGCCGGGGGCCTGCGCACGCCTAGGGCTTCGGGATGACGGGGTTGGGGGAGATCTCGACCTTGTCGGGCCGCTTGTTGAACAGCAGCAGCAGGGGCGCGCCGACGTAGATCGACGAATAGGTGCCGCAGACCAGGCCGAAGATGATGATGATCGAGAAGCCGTAGAGGGTCTCGCCGCCGAACACGGCGAGGCCGACCAGGGCCATGATGGCGGTCGGGCCGGTGATCATGGTCCGGGAAAAGGTCTCGTTGACCGACAGGTCGATCAGGTCGGCCATCGGCATCCGCTTGTACTTGACGAGGTTCTCCCGGATCCGGTCGAACACGACGACGGTGTCGTTCATCGAATAGCCGATGATGGTCAGGATGGCTGCGATCGTGGTGAGCGAAAACTCGAGCTGGCTGATCGCCAGGACCCCGAAGGTCAGGATCACGTCGTGGAACAGGCCCGCCACGGCCCCGAGCCCGAAGCGGAACTCGAAGCGGAACCAGATGTAGGCCATCATCAGGACAATGGCGAAGCCCAGGGCCATCAGGCCGGAGCGGAACAGCTCGCCCGAGACCTTGGGGCCCACCACGTCGGTGCGCGTGAAGCGGACGTCCTGGCCCAGAGCGGTGCGCAGGACGCCGCGGACCCGATCGACCAGCTGGGCCGGATTGGCGTTGTCGGGGGTCTGGAAGCGGACCTGGGCCGACCGGCCGTCGCCGAAGGCCTGCACCTGCACGTCGCCCAGCCCCAGCGAGCCCATGCTCTCGCGGGCCGCGCCGAGATCGACCAGACGGCCGGGCGTGGTCAGCTCGAGGATCGTGCCGCCCTTGAAGTCGATGCCGAAGTTCAGGCCCGGGTTGAAGATCGCGGCGTAGAGCGAGCCGATGACCAGCAGGATCGAGATGGGGTTGAGGACCTTCGCGTACCTGACGTAGCGGAAGTTGGTCTTGGCGGGGAGCAGTCTGATCAGGGGCCACATGGACATGCTCATACGATCGGAAGTTTCTTGGGGCGCGCGGCCTTGAACCACCAGGCCAGCAGCACCTGGGTGACCATGACGGCGGTGAACACCGAGGTGAACACCCCGATCGACAGGGTCCAGGCGAAGCCGCGCACCGGGCCGGCGCCGAACACGAACATGATGCCCGCGGCCACCAGGGCGGTGACGTTGGCGTCGATGATGGTCAGCATGGCGCGGCTGAAGCCGGCGTCCATGGCCGTGATGATCGACTTGCCGGCCTTGGCCTCCTCGCGCATCCGCTCGTAGATCAGCACGTTGGCGTCGATGGCCACGGCCAGGGTCAGGATCAGGCCGGCGATGCCCGGCAGGGTCAGGGTAGCCTGGAACACCGACATGGCCGCCACGATCATCACGCCGTTTATGGCCAGGGCGACGACCGAGATGCCGCCGAACAGGAAGCCGTAGGCCAGGATCATGAAGATGACGATCGAGATGGCGCCGACGACAGTCGACAGCTGACCGGCGACGACGGCGTCCTGGCCCAGTTCGGCGCCGACGGTGCGCTGCTCCTCCACGTTCAGCTTGGCCGGCAGGGCGCCGGCCTTGAGCAGGACCGCCAGTTCGTTGGCGCTTTCGGTGGTGAAGTTGCCGCTGATCTGGCCGGAACCGCCCGTGATCGGCTCGTTGATCACCGGGGCCGAGATGATCTTGTCGTCGAGGACGATGGCGAAGCGTTTGCCGACGTTGGCGGTCGAGGCGTCGCCGAAGCGCCGCGAGCCCTGGCCGTTGAAGCGGAACGACACGACCGGCTGATTGTACTGGTCGTAGGACGGGGCGGCGTTGACGAGCATCTCGCCGGAGACGATCACCCGGCGCTGCACCACCAGGGGTCCCTGGTCCTGCGACTGCAGCAGCATGTCGGAGGGCGGGATGCGGCCGGCGGCGATCTCTTCGGGCGTGACGGCCTCGTCGACCATCTGGAAGGATAGTTTGGCGGTCTGGCCGATGACGCGCTTGAGGCGCTCAGGGTCGCTCTCGCCCGGGGCCTGGACCACGATGCGGCTGGCGCCCTGGCGCACGATGGACGGCTCGCGGGTGCCCAGGCTGTCGATGCGCCGGCGGATGACCTCGATGGAGCGGGCGACAGCCTCGGTGGCGGCGGCGGCGTCAGCCTCGGCCACCCGGGTGATGGTGATGTCCTGGCCGCTGCGGCTGACGTTGATGTCGCGGCCCGCCGGCGCGCCGGCCAAGGGCTGGGCCAGCTTGTTGATCGCCTGATAGGCCGCCTCGGCCTGGGCCGGATCGGTGATGCGGACGGCCACGCCGCCGGCGCGCTGGCCCAACCCCGTGAAGGGAATGCGCGCCGTCTGGAGGTCGCGGCGGACCTCCTCGACGAGGTTGTTCAGCGTCTCGGTCTTGAGCGCGGTGGTGTCGACCTCGAGCAGGAGGTACGAGCCCCCCTGCAGGTCAAGGCCAAGGTTGAGGCGCTGGTTCATCCACGACGGCCACGAGGCCGTGACCGAAGCGGGCAGCATGTTGGGCAGGGCCCACATGATGCTGAGCAGCGTCGAGATGACGACGAGCAGAACCTTCCAGCGCCGCATCTGAATCATAAGGAGGCCTCCGCCCGCACTCGAACGGAAATCAGGACTTGGCGTCGTTGGCCGGGGCCGGCTCGCCGCGGGTGCGCACTTCCGACAGGGTCGACTTGACCACCTTCACCACCGTGTTGGGGGCGATTTCGACCGAAACCTCCGTGTCGCCGACGGTGGTCACCTTGCCGACGATGCCGCCCGACAAGACGACCGTGTCGCCCCGCTTGACCGCTTCGATCATGGCGCGGTGCTGCTTCATCCGCGCCTGCTGAGGCCGCAGGATCATGAAGTAGAACAGGCCGATCAGGGCGACCGGCAGCAGCATGCTGAGGAAGTCGAAGCCGCCGGCGGCGCCCCCGGCGGCGGCGGTCTGGGCGAAGGCGGGGGTGGCGAACATCGGCGGCTCTCTTTCGGGCGCAGGGCCCCTCGGAAGCCGCGGAAGCTATGCGCTGACCGGCGGGTTTGCAACGGAGTCGCCCTGACCATCGTGTTACCGGCCGGCGGCCGGACGGCGCGGGGGTTTTGCAATGACGGCCGGGCGCGGCTAGGAAGCCCGGGTGAACGACATCCCCGACCCCACTCACGACCTGCTCAAGCGCATCGCCGCGGCCCTGGAGCGCTTGGCCCCGCCGGCGCCCGCCGCACCCGACTTCAGCCGCGGCCGCCTGTTCCACTACGAACCGGCGACCGGCGAGTTCACCGCCGCCCCCGACTATGGCCTGGCCCTCGACCTCCTGGTCGGCATCGACCAGCAGAAGCAGCGCTTCGTGCAGAACCTGCGCCGCTTCGCCGGCGCCCTGCCCGCCAACCACGCCCTGCTGTGGGGCTCGCGCGGGGCCGGCAAGAGCTCGCTGGTCAAGGCCGCCTTCATGGCCCTGGCCCTCCACGAGGCGCCCGGCCTGCGCATGGTCGAGATCGACCGCGACGCCATCGACGCCCTGCCCGGCCTGTTCGCCCGGCTGCGCGACCGGCCCGAACGTTTCGTGGTGCTGTGCGACGACCTGTCGTTCGAGGAAGGCGCGTCCGCCGCCAAGTCGCTGAAGTCGGCTCTGGAGGGCGGCGTCGCCGGCCCGCCGGCGAACGTGATCTTCGTGGCCACCTCGAACCGGCGCCACCTGATGCCCCGTGGCCACGACGAGTCCAAGGGCCTGCTGGCAACCGCCGAGGAGGCCGAGGAGACCATCTCGGCCTCTGACCGCTTCGGCCTGTGGATCGGCTTCCCGCCGATGGACCAGCCCTCCTACCTGGCGGCGGTGCACGCCTATGCGGAGCGCTTCGACCTGCAGTCGGCGGGGATCGAGCTGAAGTCCTTGCAGTGGGCGCAGAGCCGCGGCGGTCGCTCGGGGCGCGTGGCGTTCCAGTTCATCCGCGACCTGGCGGGAGAACAGGGCCGGGCGCTGCCGGTCTGACCGGCCCTACCCCGCCCGCGGCAGCAGCATGGCCGGGTCGACCGGAACCGCCTTGGCGCGGGGGTTGGCGGCGTAACGGATCTCGAAATGGAGCTGAGGCCGGTCGACGAGGCCGGTCTGGCCGGCGAGGCCGACCTCCTGACCCTGGGCGACAGTGTCGCGCATCTTCACCCCCGTCTTGGACAGGTGGGCGTAGGCGGTGACGAAACCATTGGCGTGCTTGAGCAACACCAGGTTGCCGAAGCCGGGCAGTTCGCCCGCGAACACCACTTGGCCGGCGGCGGAGGCGCGCACGCTGGCCCCCGCGGGGGCGGCGATGTTCAGGCCGTCGTTGCGCTGGCCCGGCCCCTTGGGCCCGTAACCCGACAGGACCTCGCCCCGCACGGGCCAGGTGAACTTGCCCCGCCCGGCGACGGCGACCTGGCTTTCGCTGGGCGGCGCAGCGGCTGCGGGAGCGGGCGGCAGGGGCGCGGGCGTGCCGGTCCTGGGGGAGGCCGCCGCCGGGCGGGCTCCAGACGGCCCGGACGAATTCGAGGCCAGGGCGGTCCTGGCCGATCCCGGCGGCGAGGCGCCGCGAGCCTGGGGATTCACCCCCTGGTCACGGGCCAGGGACGGCAGGGCGACACGCTGGCCGATCCCCAGGGCGGTCTCGAGCTGGATGCTGTTGAGGTTGGCCAGGGACCGCGGGTCGATGTTGAAGCGCCGGGCGATGCCGAACAGGGTGTCCCCCTGCCCCACCGTATAGAACAGCGGCGGCGGGATGCGCAGAGTCGTGCCCGGGGTCAGGTTGTAGGGCGGCTGCAGGCCGTTGATCTCGATGATCGCCCGCACCGGCGTGCGCACCCGCTCGGCCACGTCGAACAGGGTCTCGCCCCGCCCGACCGTCACCTGGCCGGGGACGGCGTCGGCGGAGACCGGCTGGGTCCAGGGGCTGGGGTTGGAATCGTTGGCGGCGGCCGGCGCGATCGGGTTCGGGTTGCGGCCCTGGTTCTGGCTTTGCGGCGGCGGCGTCACCGGCGTGCGTGGATAGTTGCGCGGCCCGCCCGTCGCCGGACCGAGGGGCTGGCTCTCCACCGGCGTGGACGGCGCGCCCAAGGGAACCTCCGGGTCACGCGGCGGCGGAGGGGGCGGTGGGGGAGGCGGCGGCGGAGGCGGCGCGGGCTGGACAGGCGCAGGCGGGGGCGCGTCGGGGCGCACCGAATACCGCGGTCCGGTCGTGCATGCGGACAGGCCGAGCGCCAAGGCCACGGCCGCTATGCTGATGGTCTTTACTCTCAAGGCTGTCATCCGCTTCCCAAACTGAGGTCGCTAGAGAATCGCCCCCGGCCCAACGTCCTAGTTTCTGCTGGTGGTCTCAGCAGGACCATAGCCCAGCCTCACGTTTGGTTAACAGCCGTCCATAATTGAGGCCGGCCTTAAAGTTCCTGCGCGACGCCCGGCAGCAGGGGGACGAAGCGGACCTCGCCCAGGTCGTCCTTGCGGAACTGCCCCTTACCGTCCCCGACGTAACGACGCAGCATCTGGACGGGCCCCTTGCCGACCGGCGCGACCAGCACCCCCGAAGGCTTCAGCTGGGTGAGCAGCTTGTCCGGCGCATGGTCCATGGCGGCTGTGACCATAATGCGGTCGAACGGGGCCTGGTCGGGCCAGCCCTCGCCGCCGTCGCCGAAACGGGTGATGGCGTTCATGATCCCGAGGCTCTTCAGCCGCGCCTCGGCGTCGCCCAGCAAGGTGCGGTAGCGCTCGACCGAATAGACATAGCGGGCGAGACGGGCGAGCACCGCGGTCTGGTAGCCCGAGCCTGTGCCGATCTCGAGGATGCGCGAGCGGCTCTCGACCATCAGGGCCTGGGTCATCAGGCCGACGATGAGGGGCTGGCTGATAGTCTGGCCGCAGGCGATCGGCAGCGCCGAATCCTCCCACGCCCGCTCCTGGAACAGCTTGGGCACGAACAGGTCGCGCGGCGTCGCCTCGATGGCGCCCAGCACCTTGGGGTCGGTCACGCCGCCCGAGCGCAAGCCCAGCACCAGCTTGGCCCGGCGGGTCTCCTCGGTCTCCGGGGCGGGGCTGGCGGCCATGCTCAGCCGGCCGCTTTTTCCAGGCGGGGCGGAACGCCGCCGATCAGGCCCTTCAGCGCCTGCAGCGCCGGCCGGTGGGTCAGGTCGATGTGCAGGGGCGTCACCGAGATGCGCCCCTGCGCGATGGCGGTGATGTCGGCGCCCTTCACCGGGTCCATCGGAATGTCGTCGAAGCCCATCCAGTAGTAGTCGCGCCCGCGCCGATCGCTGCGCTTCTCCGCGTTCATGTGGCTCACTTCGCGGCGGCCCTGCACCGTCAGCTCCACTTCCTTGACCTCGGCCGCCGGCAGGTCGGGGAAGTTGATGTTCATCAGCACGTCCCTGGGCCAGCCGGCCTCCAGCAGGCGCTGGATAAGCCCGGGGGCGAAGGCCTCGGCGGCGTCGAACACCGGCTGGTAGTCGTCGTGGAAGCGCAGCAGGGCCTGCGACAGGGCGATCGACGGGATGCCCAGCACCATGCCCTGGATCGCCCCGGCCACCGTGCCCGACATGGTCACGTCCTCGCCGATGTTCTGGCCGTGGTTGACGCCGGAGAGGACGAGGTCGGGACGCTTGCCCTCGACCAGATCCGAGACGCCCAGCATGACGCAGTCGGTCGGCGTGCCCGAGACGGCGAAGCGCCGCTCGGCGAGCTTTCGCACCCGGACGGGCATCGACAGGGTCAGGGCGCGGCTGGCGCCGGACTGCTCCACCTCGGGGGCGCAGACCCACACGTCGTCGGACAGGGCCCGCGCGATCCGCTCCAGCACCGCTATGCCCTCGGCCGCGATCCCGTCGTCATTGGTGAGGAGAATGCGCATTTACCCGTCATCCTCGGGCGTAGCGCAGCGGAGACCCGAGGACCCAGCAAGCACAGATCTGAAAGCGGGGCGTGCGTCGGACAGGGCGGAGCTGCTGGGTCCTCGGGTCTGCGGCCCTTCGGGCCTCCGCCCGAGGATGACGAAAATCTTGCTCACGCCATCGGCTCCAGGTGGGTCATGCCGCGCAGGTAGGGCTGCAGGGGCTGGGGCACATAGATGCGGCCGCCCTCGTCCTGATAGTTCTCCATGATCGCCACCACCGTCCGGCCGACCGCGAGGCCAGAGCCATTCAGGGTGTGGACGAAGCGAGAGCCTTTTTCGCCCGCCTGCTTGGACCGCGCGTCCATGCGGCGGGCCTGGAAGTCCCCGCAGTTCGAGATCGAGCTGATCTCGCGGTAGGTTTCCTGAGACGGCAGCCACACCTCGAG